>JADFSH010000095.1 GCA_022560875.1 Planctomycetota bacterium
ACATTTCCCCGTCGTTTCTTCCCACGAAGTTCGCGGATGTCCATGCACAGCCTTGACCTGAAGCCGAACTCAGGCTGGAATAGACTGGCTCAGATTCGTTCGACGATTCGATGTTCGATCCCGCCATACTTGTGTCTCACGGACGGATCATGCGGTGCCTCATCTTGCGATTCAGAACCCAGACGGTGATAAACGACTGAACCTCGATAAACAGTCGGTCACCATCGGTCGCGCGCGGGAAAACATCGTCGTCATATCCCACAAGCACGTGAGTCGCAGGCATTGTGTCATCGAACGTCATGACGACTCGTTCCAGCTTCGGGACCTCGGGTCACTGTCGGGGACCCTGGTCAACGGCAAGTCCGTGTCAATCATCACCCTCTCCGACAACGACCGGATCCAGATCGGGCCGTTCGAACTCTGGTTCTATGACTCGGAACCGACGGAGGACATGCCGTCCCAGAGTGGAGATTCCGTCTCCGCAATGCCGGTGGATGATTCTCCCACGGGCGTGGATGTCGATCCTATGTCTATCTCCCCGAGCAAAGAGAGCGGCAAAATGCCCGCCCAGGAAGATGACATCGACGAGATCGGCCCCGAGGCAAAGGCAAGTATGGAACCGATTCCAATCCCGACTCCCGCCCCCGCCCCCGGAGTTGATGCCGCGGCATTGGATGCCCTTCGCGCCGAGCATGACCGCATTGAAGCCGAACTGAAGGATCGCATTGATACCCTGGAGAAGGAGCATGCTACCACCCAATCCGCCAATCAGGACTCAGCCTCCCGGATCGACTCGCTGACGACGATGCTGGAAACGAAAGAAAAGAAACTGCAGACGCTGCAAAGTGATTTGGAGCAGCGTAATGCCGAACTGAGTGAGAAGGACAATGCTCTCAAGGAGCTTCGCGATACTCAAACGACTGAACCGGGAAAGCTGACCCAGGCCAACCAGGATCTGGAGGCCCAAGTCACCGGACTAAAGGATCAGATCAAGCAGCATGACGACGCGATCAAACGTGTCTCCGGGGTTGCGGAAGAGGAAAAGCTGACGCTCGACAAGCAGCGAACTAAGCTGGAGAAGCTTGAGAAAAAACTCACGACCAGAAATAAGAAACAGGAGCGCGAGGAAGAGAAGCTCAGTTCGCGTCTCGAAGATCAGACCGAAAAGGAAAAGCATCTCCAGGAACGCATCACCCTGCACGAGCAGGAAGTCGATCATCGCGGAAAGGAAATCGAGGCCAAGGAGGCCGCTTCCGAAAAGTACGCCACCGAGTTGCGGAGCCGCCTCGAGCAGACCGAAAACGAACTGGAGTCGAAACGGGAAACACTGGACCTGGAACAGCAGGAACTCAAAAAGGAGCGAGAAGCGCTGTCCGCCCAGATCGAGCAGATGCAGGCCGAGTGGAAGCAACATGAGGAACGCGCGGCAGTACTCGTCGATGACCTGCTGGCCGATCAACGGACCGAACTTGAGAAACGCCAGGAGGAGCTTGCGACAGAGCATGAAGCCATCGAGGCGACTCGAAACGCATTCGAGGCGAAAGACCGGGAACTCGAAAAGGAACGTTCTGAGCTGGAGAAAAAGATCGAAGAAGCGGCGGTCTCTCGACAAGCCCTGGATGAAGAACGGAAGAAGTTTGAAAACAACCAGAAAGACCTCCGGGAGTTTGAGGAAAAACTTGGTCGCCGCCGCGATCTGATCAAGTCCGACCGGGCCCGTATCGAGCAGGAGTTTGAAGAACTCACGAAAAGTCAAACTTCGTACGAGACCCAGCGCATAGCAAGCGAGAGGGATCTCGCCACTCGTCTGGTAGAGATCGAGTCCCGGCGCAAAGACCTTGCCGCCCGGGAAGAAAAACTGGCCAAGGAATTTGCGGAAAACGAATCACGCGCCAAAGCGATCGAGTCCGATCGCACCGCCCTGGAGAACCAGCGCCGGGATTTGACCGCCCAGCTTGAATTGGATCAGGCGAGTCTCGCCGTGCAAAAACAGGCGATCGAGGACGAACGTCGGGCACTTGACTCAAAGCTTGAGAACGAGCGTAAAGAACTTGCCGCAAGCATGGAGGAGATCGACCGGCAATTGACGCTACGGGAGACTGAGCAGTCCCAACGAGAGCAGACGCTTCAGCAAAACCGGACCGAGTTGGAGACAAAGCAGGCGAATTTCAAAACCGAGCGGCAACGCACCGAAGAATTGCAGGCCACTTGCGAGCAGCAACAGAAGGATCTCGATGAACGCACGCTCATTCTGGATCTCCGGCACAAGGAGATGGAGCAAAATGTCGCGGACGCTGAAACGAAGATGGGTCAGTTCCATCGTCAGTCCGACGACGCCCTGAAAGCGCTCGACTCCAAGGCGGAGCGCATCACCCAACTCAACACGCAGATCGCCGAATTGAAGCGAGAACTCGCCAGTTCGGCATTCGACCGACACGAGGCACAGGAGGGTCGTCAGGAAATAGCCCTAAGGCAACGGGAGTACATGGAGAAAATCAAGCAGTTGGAAGCGATGACCGTCCAGGTCTCCGCACTTCAAGAGCAGGTCAGTCAGTACCAGACCGTCGCCGCCAACGCCGGTGATCTGGCGAACCAGGCCTATCGAGTCTTGAACATCTTGCGCGGCATGGTGGAACGCCTGCACGACTCACTCGATCGAAGCAAGGCTCTGCAGGCGAATCTGGATGAGAAATCCAGGGTTATGTACGGACTCACCCGCAACATTTCCAGCGAATACCGACTCGACAAAGCAGTTCAGGATGATGTAAAGAAGCAGCGTGAGACGGTCCAGGCGGAACTCGAATCGCTGCATACTCAGCGCGATGAAACCTTGAATGAGCTTTTCGAGAATGTCCATCGCATCTGCGCCTTGTCGATGCTCCGCCGCACGGAGCTCCCCCAGCCCCCGGACGTACCGGTAACGCAGCCAACTACATCTGACGATCCGCCGGACAATTCACCAACCGGTGATCAATGATCGATACCGGAAGAGCTTGCCGCGCATCAGGCTCGGTCCGTGGGCTCGTTGGATCAATGGCGACCGGAATGAAAACTCGCACGCAACCAGTGCGGGCGAGTATCAGCTGTTTCGCAGATCCGAGTCTTACGGGTTCAATCGTCATCCGTATCCAGCGCATCGTCGATCCGCGCCAACAGATCGCCGATGTGGGCCGAGGCCATGCCGGCCGCGGCTGAACTGCTTCGTTTTTCGATCATCGCACGGATGGCGATCAGTTCCACCCGAGCCAGCGCGGGCATGTCGGAATCGCCAACCGGCGCTTGTCGGAATCGGGCGGGGATATTGGGGTTGGGGGCGGCCGCCGGAGCGGGATCCAACGCGTCCGCGAGCAGATCGATATACGAACGCTGAAGTCCGCGTCGATACACATCCACCTCGGGACGGTTCTTTGCGAATTCCTCGAACAGGCCCTTGCGCATGTCACCCAGGAATTCGCTCGGGGTATAGGCGTTCTCCACCCCCTCGGTATGGCCCGCCATGCGCTTGATGCGACCGGCGTTGACCAGGGAACGCACCACCCGCATCTGGGCGCTGAGCACCCGACTGGCCACGCCGCTGGCGGTCAGTCGCAGCACGATGTCATCGCCGATGAATTCATCGGGGGTGCGGAGGGCGTTTTCCAGGAGGAACTTGGCCGCTTCACGCTGATAGTCAGCATCGTTGGGGAAGAAACGCCGGTCGGCGTCACCGTAATTAAAGTTGATGAGTTTCACGCCGCCCACGACGTTTGTGACGTGGCCCATTTCGCGGCCCCACTGACTGAACACCGCGCTGTACATGTTCTCCAGCAGTTCGTAATCCTCCCCCTCATCGCAGGTGGCATCAATGAGATAGCCCATGACCCGATGGAGGTTCGCCAGCCCGAGCCTGGTGGCCTCGACCGTATCCGACGTGAGGTCTTCGGTCTGCTGGGAGGAATCCTCACGCGGGTTGGAATTGCCGAAGAGGAACATGGGTTCCTCAAGCTGGCGATCGACGATGGCGGCGAGGCCTTCCTTTTCGGCGTCATCGTCGGCGTACTGGCGATAGCCCCATTCGGTGGCGAAGTGATCGTAGGGGCCGATCCGCGCCATGAGGGCCGCACCGTCACCGGGTTGGGCGACGTAGTTGAATCTCGCGTAGTCCATGATCGACGGGGCGGTGCCGTTGTTCTTTGTCCATTCCGGATCACGCAACTGCTCGATGGAATAGCTCGACGATGCTTTCATGTTGTGGGGGAAACCCAGGGAGTGGCCGACTTCATGGGCCACCACGAACTGGATCAGTTCGCCCATCAGGTCGTCGGGCATGGGCAGCTTCTGGGCCCGCTCGTCATTGGGCGACGCCTGCACGAAGTACCAGTCGCGCACCAGCCTCATCACATCGTGGTACATCCGAACGTCCGCTTCGAGAATCTCGCCGGTGCGGGGATCGCTCACGTGCGGCCCGAAGGCGTTGGCGATATTCGCCGGGAGCCAGCGGATGGAACTGTACCTGGCATCCTCGGGATCCCAGTCGGGATCCTCATCCGGATCGGGGGGATACTTGCCCATGATCGCGTTGGTGAAACCCGCGGCCTCGAAGGCCGGTTTCCACTGATCAATACCCGCCTTCACAAACGGCTTCCACTTGTCCGGCACTTCGCGGGCCACATAAAACACAATGGGCTTGATCGGGTCGGACATTTCCGCATCGGGATCCTTCTTTTCCAGACGCCAACGGGTGATATAGCGCACCGTCTTGGCGGCGTGCTCGGAGTCATCGGAGAAATCTACAAAACTCACCGAGAAGAATCCGACCCGATCATCGTGGAGACGGGGCTTCATGGGATTGTCCGGCAGCTTCACCATGCTGTGATGGATCATCGCGGTGATGGGGCCGCGGGGGCCTCGTCCGAATCCGCCCCCGCCCCTGCCGCCTCGTCCGCCGTCGCCCGAGGAGGCGGCGTTGTAGGTCGCCAGCACCCGCACTTCGATGTTGCGCGGAAACGCCTTGACGGTATCAAGAAAACTGCGGCTCGAGTCCATGTTCCCCGCGTTGAGCCCGCGCTTGGCGCTGAACTCATCCACATCCTTGGTAAAGAGGTCCGTAACCTTGATGACCACGGCTTTGTCCTTGCCGTAGGCGAGCACGTCGAAGACCTTGATGATGGGGGCGAGATTCGACTCGGCGACCGCGATGGCGATGGAATCATCGGTATCGGCGCGGATGCCATAGCGCACATCGCGGAGCAGGATGCGCTCGCCGCGCATCTCCCAGCGCACCACCCGCTCCCCGGAGGGCATGCCCGCATAGGAGCTTCCGGCGGTGGTCTCCTCGATTGTGGTCACCCAGAGCATGTCCTTGCCCAGTTCATCGGGCACAATTTCGTAATACAGGTCGTCCCCGATGACGTGTGTCCGAAAGAGGCCGATTTTGGTCACTGCCTTGTCGGTGATGACCTCGTCGTAGGGCTTGATCTTTTTTTCGTCTTTGCTCTTTTCCCCTTCATCTCCCCCGCGATTCATGCCGGGACGGCCTCTGCCGCCTCGCGGCTGGGCGAAGGCGTCAGATGCCACCAGGATGACACACGCCAGCATGGCGATGGTGAAGGAAGCATTACGCAGGGCGCGAATCGAATACGTAAACATCTTTGTTTTCTCCTCCGTGGGGTATCCATCGAGCCTAACACCCCGGAGCGGTCACCGTCAAGAATTGTCCGACCGCTTTCAGTAAAAGATGGGCGCCACGATGGTCCGCTCCGGCCAAACGACTTCGTTTTGTGTTTTCCAGCCTTAAAATAGGCTTGTTAGCTCCTCGTGATGGAAGTAACCTGAAGTTGCAAGACAAAGTGAGGAAGCATCGATAGCAGTCGATATGACCGATCGTTCATTGGTCTTCCAACCACGATAAACCGGAATTGCGAACCGCCTTGCCGGCGATCCGCCGCGCTGATGACCCGCCCGGATGAAGGAAAAATTACCATGAAGATCACTGCTCATCACGTCCTCCCGGTCGCACTACTCAGTGCGGTCATGCTCGTTTCATTCCAATCTGCGTTCGCCCAGAATGAGGTCGCCTCCGATCAACCGCATGACGAGGAATACACGAAACAGATCCTCGAACACACCACGGCGGACTTTTTCGTCACGCCTTATGTCGATCATCTGCCCGCTTCGGACACGGTCCCCACTCCGCTTGATGTGTTGGGACACATCGCCGGCGCACCGGATGTGCTGACGTATTCCCATGAGGTTCACGCCTACATGCGGGCGGTGGCGGACGCCTCGCCGCGGGTGAAGGTATTTTCCGCCGGTACGTCCGAAGAGGGACGGGAGATGATCCTGGTGGTGGTGTCGAGCGAGGAGACGATCGCCAACCTCGATCAATACAAGGACATCAACCGACAACTCGCCGATCCCCGGACCATCACCGATGAAATCGCCAACCGATTGATTGGGGAAGCCAAGCCGATCTACTGGGCGACCGGGGCGATGCACTCCCCGGAAACGGGATCGCCGGAAATGCTCATGGAACTCATCTACCGTCTGGCGGTGGAGGAATCGCCGTTCGTGCAGTCGATCCGTGAGAACCTCATTTTCATGGCCACCCCGGTCCTGGAAGTCGATGGCCGGGACAAGCGGGTCGATCTGCTGAAGATCAAGCAGTCCGAAGAGGACGCCGTCGTGCCCCGATTGCTGTACTGGGGCAAGTACGTCGCCCACGACAATAACCGGGACGGCATGATCCTGCAGCTTGAACTGAGCAAGATGCTCATGCGCACATTCATGGAGTACAAGCCCCAGGTGCTTCACGATCTTCACGAATCGGCTTCGCATCTTTATACCTCCACCGGGACCGGCCCCTACAACGCCTGGCTCGATCCCATCCTCATTGATGAATGGCATGTGCTGGCCTATCAGGAAATCACGGAGCTGACCAAGCTCGGCGTACCCGGCGTGTGGACGCACAATTTCTACGATGGCTGGGCCCCGAACTACGGCTTTTATGCCGCCAACGGCCACAATTCGATCGGGCGCTTCTATGAGACCCAAGGAGCCGGCGACGCCGACACCCGCGAGATTCGCTCGAACGCCACCCGCGCGTGGTACCGGCCGAACCCCCCCCTGCCGGTGACGATGTGGTCGATCCGCAACAACGTGAACATGCAGCAGGCGGGCCTGCTCATCGCCATGAACTACATGGCCAACAACCGCAAGACGTTCATGAAGAATTTCTATCTCAAGGGCAAACGCTCGATCGCCAAGCCCGCCAATGAAGGCCCGGCGGCATACGTCTTCCCCGCGGATGATCCGCGTCCGGGGATGGCCGCGGCCCTGCTGAATGTTCTCAAGCGTCAGGGTATCGAGGTCCATCGCACCGTGCGTGATGCCACGATCGGCGAGATGGAAATCGCGGCCGACAGCTATGTCGTGCGGATGGACCAGCCGTATTCGCGGATGGCGGACATGCTTCTTGATCGAGCCTATTACAACGTCAATGACCCGCGGCCCTACGACGACACCGGCTGGACGCTGGGGCCGCTGTTCAACACGACCGTGCAGCGAGTCGAGGACCAGGCCATTCTTGAAGTGCTCATGGACAAGATCGAAGGCGACGTGACCGTGCCCGGCGGGGTCGAACCCCTGACCAATGGCGAGCCCGTGGCGTATCTGATCAACCATAATGCCGACATTGCACTGGCTTCATTCCGTTATGCCTATCCCGAGTTGAAGCTGAAATCGGCGGAACAGGCCTTTGAAATGGGCGGCATGTCCTTCAATGCCGGCACGTATGTCGTCGAGGTGGCCGACAACGAGACCGATCTCATCCAGCAGCTTGGTTCCGCCTGTGTTCAGTTCGGATTCAAGGCGTACGGCATTGCCGACCTGCCGGCTGATGTCGCCATGCACGAGGTCGGGCTGCCCCGTCTCGCGGTCATGCACACCTGGACGAACACCCAGAATGAAGGCTGGGTGCGGATGGCCCTGGATGCCTGCGGCATTCCCTACGAATACATTTCCGTTCACGACGTCCGCGATGACGCGAATCTTCGGGAAAAATACGACGTCATTCTTTTCGGCCCCTTCCGCGGCGATGCGTTGAGCGTTCTCAACGGTCTGCCCATGACCGGGGAGCCCATCCCCTGGAAAGCCTCGGAAATCGCCCCCAACATCGGTCGCCAGGACGAGACCGACGACATGCGGGGGGGGCTGACCCTTGAAGGCGTCGTTCACCTCCGTGATTTCATTCGTGGCGGCGGTGTGTTTATCACGCTTCAAGGCAGCGCCGCGCTGCCCGTTCATTTCGGTCTGGCTCAGGATGTCTCCATTGTCGAGACCAACGATCTGAAGGTCTCCGGCAGCGTGCTGCGCGCCCAATGCATAGATGAAACAAGCCCCATTCGCTACGGCTATTCCGATGATGTCGGGGTCTACTTCAGCCGCGGGCCGGTGTTCAGCGTCGGGCGTCGGAGTTTTCGTCGCTTCCGTGGCTTCGGAGCACGCGGCGGAGGCGGCTCGGATGAAGACCGGCTGCTTGCCGGGAACGCCCGTCCCACCGGGCGCGGCACGGTCGATGACCCGGACCGCACTCAGGCTCGACCAATAGATATGGGCAAACCCGAAGAATCGGAAGAAGGCAGTGATAGTGACGGGCACGGCGGGGGGCGGGGGCAGGCTGATCAGCAAGATGATATCCGGGCCCGCACCATCATCAGATTTCATGAGGATCACACGCAACTGCTTATCAGCGGGCTTCTGGTGGGTGGTGATGAACTGGCGGGCACCCCCGCCGTCGTCGACGCCAGACTCGGCGACGGCCACATCGTCCTTTTCGGCATCAATCCCATGTGGCGACATGAAACGCAGGGACTCTTCTCTCTCGTCTTCAACACCATCCTGCACTTCGATCATCTCGATGCGGGAAAGACTGATGAATCAAGCGCCGAAAGCAGTGAATCCGAAGTTAGCGAATAGGATCACTGAGACAAAGAGAAAGCCCCGGTCAGAGTGACCGGGGCTGTCGCCTCATGAAAACGGCGTCGTTTCGTCTAGTTTCTCCGGGGATCAGTGGCGGAGGATTTGTTCTTGTCAGGCTGCTCCAGTTCACCGGATGCTTCGAGCATGACGTTGCGAATTTTCTCCAGCGCCTTGTTCTGGATCTGACGCACGCGCTCCTTGGTGACACCTATGATCTGGCCGACCTGCTCCAGCGTGAGGGGTTGGGCATTCTCACCGGCATCGATACCGAAGCGGTGATGAATCACCGTCTGCTCCACCGCAGTCAATTCCGCCCGATTGTTGATCACGAACGTCTTGACCTCCTCGGCGGCTTCCTTCTCGTTCGTCTTGCGTACGGTTTCGAGATGGTTGGATTTTTCCATCGCGGGATCGAAATCAGTGGGGAACCGCTGGCGATACTTGCTCAGCTTCATGCCCTGACGCGAAAAAGCCTTGAGGATGGCGCGACACGCGTAGGTCGAAAACTTGAAACCTCGATCGCAGTCGAACTTGTCCACCGAGCGCAGGAGGGCCATGTTGCCCTCGCTGACAAGATCGGAAAAATCCACTTCGCTCATCCGGGTCCGCTTGGCCATGGCCAGGACGAGAGCAAGGTTGGTTTCAGCGATCTGCTCGCGATAAGCCTGAGCAATGCCAAACCAGTGCAACAGATCACGGGCCTGCTCCTCGGTGGGCTGCGCAGGACCAATTACATTTTGGAGTTCACGAATCCGATGGCGGGCATAGTTGTACTGCAGGAACAGCACCCGCTCCTCGGCACCGGTCAGAAGGACCGAACCGGAGTTGCGATTGCTCACATTGCGGGCGGCGGTCAAGTCGTCCATAAGTGGGCGATACCAGGCAACATCGGGCTTCTCGATTTCGGGAGCAGTTTTGTAGATGCTCACCTCAGCGTTTTTCTCATAGAACGCCGTGGAGTCGATAAAGTCCATTTCCTGGCTGAGAATGTCCTGGAGCATTCGCTCTTCAAACTTGGTGAGGCTCTTGCCTCCGGTTTTCTTGCCGGAAGACACACGCGCAACCAATCCCTGCCGCTTTCGCAGTCGGTCGAAGGGTGAGTTTTTGCCGATCATGGCCTGGAGCATTATTCTGAATCCTGCTTTTCGAGACAATCCGTGGTCTTAGACCGATTTTCACTCGAGATGTTCCATCTATCCGCTGCTTAATGTCGTACCGTCAGTTTGTGAAAAAGTTCACAATTACCATGGACGACTACAAATCTGAGAGTTCCTATCTACTTATTACCGGCTGGACCGGTAAAATGTTCAGCTACTTTAGATGTATTCTAAAAACCACATGTCTCAGAACTACCTATAATCTGCGAAATACGTGCCAAAAAAGCAATTATCTTTCATAATCGATCTCTCATCGCCTGAGAGGTCGATTTTCATTCTTCAGAGTTGATCAAACGCCGTTACTTTGTATTTATTCGACATCAAATACGGAAAAACACAGAATCGGTCGCAGCCCCCTTACTAACTTCATTATTTTTTGTAACTGCCGATTTGATCCGCTCCCCCATGCCAGACTGTCCATCTGGCGGCCAGAAGCTATCCGGTGGATTTTCGGGGGATATTGCAGGAAAATTCCGGGGGTTATACCGTGGGGTTATTCCGGGGTGGAACCGGTCAAATCGTAGATCCAACCCTCATTTCCTCGCTCATAGGGGATGATTTCGCCGGCTTTGAAGAAGAGCTCCTGCTCTCGGGTCGCGGCTTCCGGGCCATCTGAGCCGTGGATGAGGTTATAGCTGTTAGAGATGCCGAAATCGCCCCGAATCGTACCCGGATCGGCTTTCGAGCCGAAAGTCGCCCCCATCATCTTCCTGCAGATCTCAATCGCCCCCACGCCTCGAACGGCCATCACCAGTACCGGGCTGGAGGTCATGAACCTCACCAATCCCTCATAGAATGGCTTACCGAGGTGGTCCTTGTAGTGGGTTGCCGCGAGTTCCGGGCTGATGAGCATCATCTTGGCCCCGACGATCTGGAGGCCTTTGTCCTCGAAGCGACTGATGATTTTGCCCATAAGCCCCCGCTGGACGGCATCGGGCTTGAGAATGATGAGGGTGGTTTCCATGTCCAATTCTCCGTGCCCGGTCTGGGGCAGTGGTTAAGGGCGGCAAGCATAGCCCGTTCACCCCGCCCCGCCAACATCAAATGACTCGAAAAGGTGGACGATCCCGGCCCGATCCGTTATCAAGCGGCCCATGTTACTACTCGCCCAAGCCGCTGAGGCGGTCCCGGATAAGACGGTCGCATTCGTACAACATCCCATGGGAATCCTCGCCGTGCTGTTGGCGGTCTTGGCGGGGTTGTTCTGGTTCTCCCAACAGGCGGCGGGCCGAAAACTCTTCAGCATCCTACCCATGCTGGTGTTCTGCTACTTCGTGCCGACCACGTTGACTACGTTCGGGCTGATTCCCGAAGCGTCGCCCCTTTATGACTGGATCAAGACCTACCTCCTGCCGTGCAGCCTGGTTTTGCTTATCCTTTCCCTGGATCTGCCCGGCATCATTCGTCTGGGCCCCAAGGCGATCATCATGCTGCTGGCCGGAACCACGGGGGTTCTGATCGGCGGGCCGGTGGCGCTCCTGATCTTCAAACAGTTCGTACCCGAGGATACCTGGCAGGGACTGGCGGCGTTGTGCGGCAGCTGGATCGGCGGTGGGGCGAACATGGTGGCGTTGGGCGACATTGTCGGAATTACCGATGACATGTTCGCCAAGATGATCATCGTCGATGTCTTCGTGGCCAACATCTGGATGGGAATCCTGCTTTATCTGGCGGGCAAACAGGATGCCATCGACCGCTGGACCGGTGCCGACACCTCGGCGATCGAGGATCTCAAGAAGCGCATGGCGGAGTTCGAGGCAAAGACCAGCCGCATCCCCACCCTCACGGACTTGATCATCATCGTGGCGATCGGGTTTATCTGTATGTGGCTTTCCTACATCGGGGGCAACTGGCTGGGCGCAATCATCGGCTCGATCGATATGGAGAAGACCGCGGCATTGCGCGCCATCGAGGGTCCGGAGGCCGAGGCAATCTTCAAACCATTCCTCTCCGCGACGACGTGGAAGTTCATTCTGGTAACGACCATCGGCTTGATCCTGTCATTCACCCCGGCCCGCAAGCTTGATGGGGCGGGAGCCTCGAAGATCGGCTCGTTGATGCTTTTTATTCTGGTCGCAAGCATCGGGGCTCACGCCAATTTCAAGTCGATCCTGGGCGCGCCGGTGCTGGTGGCCCTCGGGGCGGTATGGATGCTGTTTCACATCGTGATCATGCTGGGCGTCGGCAAGCTCATCAAGGCCCCGATCTTCTTCATTGCCGTGGGTTCCCAGGCGAACATCGGCGGCGCGGCGAGCGCGCCGATTGTCGCCTCGGCATTCCACCCCACCCTCGCCCCCGTGGGCGTGTTGCTCGCGGTGGCGGGGTACGTGCTGGGCACGTACGCGGGATTGCTATGCATGTGGATGCTCAAGATCGTGGCCGGCGTGGATTGATTCTCTGATCCCCTCCGCTCAGAGGAAACTGGGGGAAAACCCCATCTTTCCGGCTCTTTCCGCTACCCGGTCGATGATGAGGACAGATTTCCTGATAGGTATTGGCCCGCAGACGGGCCACTATACTCTACTCCCAACCTTCGCCGGGCTTCTAAAACAGCCCTTTGCCCCGGCCCAGATCCATGCCCATGCCAAAGTCCAAATCAGAACCAAAGACCGGGACGACTTCGGGAAAAACCTCGAAGAACGGCCAAGCCGCAAACGCAAAAAAACGCACTACTCCCCGCTCCCGCGTCTCCGCCGAGTCACTGGCGGAAAAACAGCGGGAGATTTCCGTCAGCGAGTTTTTCGCCAAGAACCGCCACCTGCTCGGTTTCGACAATCCCCGCAAGGCGATGCTGACCACCGTCAAGGAAGCGGTGGACAACGCCCTGGACGCCTGCGAGGAGGCCAACATCCTCCCCGATATCCGCATCGAGGTCTTCCAGATCTCCGAGACGCGTTTCAGGATCACCACCCTGGACAACGGCCCCGGCATCGTTCGCAAGCAGATCGAAAACATCTTCGGCAAGCTCCTCTACGGCTCAAAATTCCATCGCCTGAAAATGTCGC
>JADFSH010000096.1 GCA_022560875.1 Planctomycetota bacterium
ATCTGGGCTGGGTATGGCGTGACAAGGACGGCGCCGGTCCTTCGATTCTCTTCAACCTGTATGGGGTTGATGAGTTAGGCTTTGAATTCGACGAGACTCGCTAAAACGTCGTCGTCGATTGATTTCGTAATTACAGACGTCGGCGTGGAAACACGCCGGCGTCTTTTTTCGCAGATGGTCGGCGAAGCGTATCGTCGCAGGCAAGGACAGGTGAGCGACGAATCAGGGGAGTGATGCCGTCGATGCCTGCGTCTGCGGCATGTAGCAGGTGAGGTGGAAGGAACCGAGGTCTGGCACAATTGTTCAATCATTCACGTCATCACCGGCGAGGCGGATCAACTGGCTTCGCTCTGAGTCTGCTTGCGGGGTTCTGCACGCTGGGGGTGACGGCCGCGTTCATCGGCCCCCGGATTATTTTTGCCTACGACGGTGAAGCGGACATCCTCGTTGCGGCCGATCCCTCTCATCAGAACACGATCGAGATTTTCGCCGGCATCCTCGCCCGCAGTCGCGCAGTTCTTGCGCTGCATGATCGGGGCGAAACTCCCTACGAGGAGATTGTGTTGTGGATCGAGGACCGCGATCGGCCGGGAAAGATCGACCCTCATGAAGTCGTGGTCATCAGTCACAGCAAGGTCCTTCAGACCCTGACGTACTTTGGAGTTGACAAGATTGAGGGCAGCCAGCCGCTTTCCTTGGACGAGTTGAAAACAACAAGATTTTGTGATCAGAGGAGAACCGATCCCGGGGTGACGGTCCGGGTCATCGGGGCGGGAATATCGGACCTGGACCTGTCCCAGGAAGGTATCATTCAAGGTGGCAGGGCTCTCCTGCGGATCTCATTTACCTGGGCATCGGAATTGACCGATTCTCCGGACGAGGCGGCGGTTCTCGTAGACGTCGTCATGCAGACAACGAACGGGCAGGAGTAACACCCGATGCGAAAAGACACATACCTCAACATCATTCTGACCGTCAACGCGATTCTTCTGGCCACGATGCTGTGGGTGCAGATCGCTGATCAGCCGCTGCTGGCGGGAAATGCGTCAGCGCAACGTCGGACCAAGCCCGCAAATCAATTTGTGTTTCCCAACGATGCAGACCAGCGACAGAAACTCATCGAGGAAATGAAAAAAATGAGCAAATCCATGGAGGCCACTCGTAAGCTGATCGAATCCGGAAAGCTCAGGGTCGAAGTGACGAACCTCGGCGAGATCAAGATGAACCGGTGACGAATCGGCGTTGGGGAGAAACGCCTTGTACCACATCACGTCAAGTCAACGTCCCGCACGGTCGGGTTACACGCTCATCGAGCTGCTCATCACGATTGCCATTCTGGGCATAGCCAGCGCGGTGCTTATCCCTCAAATGGGGAATCTCTCGGCTCTTGAAGCGCAGGCCGCGGTGCGCACGATCATCGCCGACCTCAGTTTCGCACAGTCAGACGCCCTGGCGAATCAGGAATTCCGACGGGTGCATTTCTATCCCGACGGCAGTGGGTATTGCCTGATACGCGTCGCGGAAGGCGATTTTTTCAAGGCATTTGACTACAGCGACGCCGCCCCGGTCGCGGACGCCCCGGAATACATCATTGATCCATTGGGTGGTGCGGGCATTCTTGAACGTTACGTCATGAATTTCGAGACGGACACCCGTTTCAAGCAGGTTGTCATCGAATCGGTGGTCATTGACGGGAATCCGCTCCTGCCCAACGGCACCGACATTACGTACGACTCGCTGGGGGGTACGGTGCAAACGCCCAACACGCCCGGAATCAGCGGCAGGATTGTCGTCAGTTCCACGGATGAGCGGTTTGAGATCATCATTGCGCCGTTTACCGGCAAGCTTACGGTGAAGCGACTTCCCTGAATGAGGCTTGTGGTCCGGACCACGCGGAGGGATTGGAGAGAGACATGATTCGAGAGTGGTTCACTGCCGCCTCCAGTGTGTTCGGGATCGACCTTGGGCATCGATCGATGAAAATCGCCCGGCTCAGCGAGAATCAACCGCGGATTGAACCGATTGCCTCAGTGCGTTTCGAGT
Organism: Planctomycetota bacterium; assembly: GCA_022560875.1. Taxonomy (GTDB): domain Bacteria; phylum Planctomycetota; class Phycisphaerae; order Phycisphaerales; family SM1A02; genus JADFSH01. Next base: position 2,044 of record JADFSH010000096.1, read on the forward strand.
CGGGCAGTGAGGATGAAATTACCGAGTCACTTTCCTCGATTCTGGGGTCAGAACTGCTATCCCAGAGTGTTTGTGTGGTCAGCTTGCCTCGAGAAGACGTGTGCATACACACGTTACGGCTGCCTTGTCAGGGGGAAAAGGAATTACGGAAAACCGTCGCGCGCGAGGCCTCGTCTCGATTCGATCTCGATCCCGAAACCATGGAAGTTGACTGTATCCGCACCGGCGCTGTGCATTCCGCGGCTGCCGGCGGCCAGGAAGTGGTGATCTATTCCGCATCACATCGAATTATTGACATGTGTCTTCGGCCCCTGATCAGGGTTGGCCTGAAACCCGTGAGGGTGGAGACGAATTTTAGTGCATTGGCTCGATATGCAACTCGCTGGGTGTCGAATGATGATTCTGCAAAATCGCCGGTGGCGGTGCTGGATCTCGGTGCCCGAGGATCCACGTTAATCGTGGTGCGTGAATCGAATATCACGTTGTGTCGGCCGATTGCCCTCGGGGACGAGCAGATGACCCGGTCAGTGGGGAAGTATCTGAATATCAGCATGTCATCGGCGGCGAAGGTCAGGGCTCTGCGAATCTGGCAAGCCGCGACCTGCGGTGGAGCCAGTTCCGTATTCGATCCCGAACACGATCGCGAGCTTCGCAAAGCGGTTCACCCGGTACTCCTCGAACTTATCGAGGAAATTTCCATTGGCTTGTGGAGCGATGCCGCGGCATTCCACGGACATAGTGTGGATCGGTTGCTTCTCACCGGATGCGCAGCACATGAATCGGGATTCGCTGAACTTGTGGCGAAAGCATGCCATCTTCCCGTGACGGTCGATCCCGGTCTGCTGTTTGATTCTCAAGACAGAATTCGGATTGGTGATACGAGTGTCGAGGGCAAAGAACCCGCGTCCGCCTGGTCGGTGGCGGTTGGACTCTGCCTGGGCGATAGCGCAGGCGACCAGAGCCGCAGAAGCGACTTTGGAGATTTTGTGCTGAGGAGAGCAGCCTGAAGGGACGATGTGACCGATCAGGTCGTAGGGGTAGAGCGGTAGGGATACACTCCAAATGCTTGAAACACTGAAGAACGGTCTGACCTGGTTTACTTCCGATCGCAAGCGAATGAGCCTTGGGATCGCGGTGGGGGTGCTTGGGCTCCTGCTCTGGTCGCGATTGATCGTGGTGTCGAACATGCCGCGCACGGCGGTGGCGGATGGTGAGGGTGACATGTCCACCGCGAATACACGAGACAAGCCGTCCGATAATGCGCCTGGTAAGGAGCTTCAAGAGAATCCTTCGAGGGAGCCGAATTCATTGCCACTTGGAGATTGGTCGGAAAGTGTGCCAAAATCGTCTTTTGATGAATTCTTGCTCCGAGAAGAAAGCAAGTTGCGACCTCAAGGGACCGACAAATCAGAGCAAGAGGTAATTCGGAATCGAAATGAGCTGATCCGAAACGCCGTTCAACACATGAGACTCGAGTCGATCAGGCTTGAGCATTCAACGGCCGAGATCAACGGTCACAGTTACTCGAAGGGCGACAGGATTGCTTTGAAAGATTTCGAATCGCTTCACATCACGCTTGTTGAAGTGAGATCACAATCGGTGATTCTCAAGTGTCAGGATCGCCGCTTTGAACTGAGAATTCATTAACCTTTGGAAGTTCAGGAAAATATAACGAGTCGTTGACGGGATCGGACGGCTCAGGAGAAGACGAGATCATGAACGGGACCACCACATATATCGGTCGAGCGATGGCAACGTTGATGTTGTCCATTTGTGTGATCTGCACACTCTTTGCAGGTTCCGCATACGGACAACAGGATGAGGGCGTCAACGTCACGGATGTCGGTACGATTGACCTTGCCGTGCAGGACACTGATCTGGCACAGGTTCTTCAGATGCTTTCCATGCAGACGAAGAAGAACATCATTGCCAGTCGTAACGTGTCAGGAACGGTGACCGCCAATCTCTATAATGTGACGTTTCATCAGGCCTTGGAGAGCATTCTTCGCTCCAATGGCTTACGTTACATAGAGGAAGGCAACTTCATCTATGTCTATACCCAGTCTGAGTATGATGAGATCCAGGCATCATCCCTTCGCACGGAAAGCCGTCTTTACGATTTGAATTACCTTTCAGCTGAAGACGGAAGGATGCTCGTGACCCCGTTGCTCAGCGCCTCCGGACAGGTGGCCGCACTGGGGACGGTAGAAGCGGGTTACCAGCCCGGCATCGAAGATGGCGGGGCGGATTCGTATGCCTATAACGCCAGGCTCGTGATCAACGATTATCCCAAGGTGCTCGATGATATCAGCGATCTCCTGAAGAAAGCGGATACACCACCCCAGCAGGTGATGGTCGAAGCGACGATCCTTCAGACAAAACTGAACGAGGATAACGCATTCGGCATCGATTTCAGCGTCATCGGCGGATTCGATTTTTCCGATCTCGCGAGTCCTCTCAATGTCATCGCGGGCCTGACCGGGACGCTGGCTGCTACTGCTAATCCGATCACCGGGCTCCAGTCCACCGTGGGGGGTACGACTGCAGATGCCTCATTCAAGGTAGGTATCCTGTCGAACGATGTTAGCGCATTCCTCCGCCTGCTTGATGATGTCACCGATACCACTGTGCTCGCTCGTCCCAAGATTCTGGCCCTGAATCGCCAGCGGGCTCAGGTGCTGGTCGGTGAGCGAGTCGGTTATCTGTCCACCACCGCCACGCAGACCACAACCACCCAGACCGTCGAGTATCTCGACACCGGCGTCCAGTTGATCTTCCGTCCGTTTATCTCCACAGACGGCACGATACGCATGGAACTCGCCCCGAGCGTCTCGGAATTTACCTTGCGTCAGGTCTCGGATCAGGGTGGCAATCTCGTGACCATCCCCGACGAGGACACCAATGAAATTACCACCAATGTAAGGGTGCGGGACGGCAAAACTATTGTCTTGGGTGGTCTGTTCAAGGAATCCACAACGATCAGTCGGAAACAAGTACCGTTCTTCGGTGACATTCCGTTGATCGGAGCCGCCTTCCGGGGCCAGGAAGATACGCTTGTACGCAGCGAGATCACTTTCCTGATCACTCCCACGATTGTGAGCGATGCAGCGCTGTTCCGAATGGGTGAAGACATGCTGGCCCATTCCCATCGCGCTGTGGTCGGCGCCCGGAATGGGCTCCTGCCGTTCAGCCGCACGTTCATCACCACCAACTACAATCTTGATGCCATTGCGTCATTCAACGAAGGTGACACCGAACGGGCATTGTTCTTCATCAATAATTCTCTCCGAATGAATCCTTCTCAGCAGGATATGATTCAGCTGCGCCAGAAGGTCACCGGAGATCGGCTGGAGTATTATGAGCGTAGCAACATGGAGCGTGTCATTCGGAAGGAACTGGGTTCCTTGATCTCCAATCTTGACCTTGCCTCGGTCATGCGAGACTGGTCTGATTCAGATCAGGCTCCCGGTGCCCCCACGCTTTCCGAGTTCAGAACCATTGACGATTTTTTCAGCGGTTCTCAGAATCCGTTCTTCTTGCCTTCAATGTCCTCCGCCAACGACAACTGAGTCATTCGAGGAGTCACCCCCTAATCACCTTCGCACCGGCGGATTGAAGTTTGATCACTCAAGAGGAGGAACACGTTTGTGTTCCTCTCTTTTTCGTTGTCAACAACCGGACTCGGACATCGGAGCGTCGAGACAGTTCGTGATATCGGACCCTGTTGAAAGGGTCAAGTCCGCCGCGACAGATCGCCGAAGCGGGAGAAACTCGTTGGCGAATTGTGCCGAGAGTATGTGATACCTACTGCGGTCTGGAGAACTCGTCCATGGCAAAGCAAACAAGTTTATTCATTCTGACCTGTCTGTCCGTCGTGATAGTAAGCGGATGCGGGCCGACCAAGTCCGGAATTGAAGCCCGGGTGGAAGCGCGAAGGCGTATGGATTTGGTTAGCGCAAAAATTACCTTCGAACAAGCCAGCCAGTCCTTTGAATCGGGAAAATTTGATCGTGCCCTGCGCGAGATCGATGCCGCGATCCGACGTTTTCCGGACCAACCTTCCTACTATGTTCTGCGGGGTCGTATTTTCCTTGAAACCCAGAATCTGGAACGGGCGCTCAGATCGCTCAAGGTCGCACGGCAAATGGATGAGGGAAATGCCAAAGCATGGTATTATTCAGGAATAATCTTTCAACGCTGGTCGAACGATCAACAGGCCTTTGAAAGTTACAACCGGGCATTCGAAATCGATGCGAACTACATTCAATACCTGCTGGCGGCGGTGGAATCACTGATCGCGCTGGGTGAGTATGAATCCGCCAGAGAGCTAATCGAACCCAAGCTCGCCTATTTCGAATATAACGCCTCCCTCAAGCAGCTTCAGGCTCAGATCGCCATGTTCCAGGATCGCCCGGTAGATGCCGCACGCTTGTATGCAGATGCGAGACTGCTGGAACCTGACGACCTTGTCTTGATGGAGGAATTGGCCTGGGCGCAGTTTGCGGCGGAGAAATACGAAGAATGTCTCGAATCCGCGAAGTACATCCAGTATAAAAGTGATGAGGATCGTCTCGATCTCAAGCGTCTCGAAGCGCAGTGTCTCAGCATGCTGGGGAGAACCCATGAGGCTCGAGATCAGTACCTGAAACTCAGCCGCAAGCTTGCCTCTGATTCCGACATCTGGGCCGAACTCGGCACGCTTGCCTGGGAAGTCGAAGACTATGCCCGCGTGACTGAAAGCGGTACACGATTGATCGCGCTCAGTCCCAAGCGTTATGAGGGATACCTTTTCATGGCGATTGCCGCCAAGCATACCGGTCGCCCGGAAGAGGCGATCAAGCTGTTACGCAAGTCCGGAGAACGGGCATCGGATATCGCGGCACCGCACATGCTGCTTGGCCACATGCTGGAGAATGCGGGCGTCGATCAGCAGGCTCTCATTGCCTATCTCAATGCCATCCGGGCGGAGCCGGACAATCGGGAAGCTCGGTTCTTGTATAACCAATTAAATCATTCACAGAAGCTTTCGTCGGTATCGTCGGAAGAGTAAGTAACGTCGGGGTTTGGATTGAACCGCCGGCGGGGAGATTTGGGGAAGTGAAAAAGGGTAGGATGGTCAGCCTGAAATTAGCCGTAGCTCTGGGCTTGGTTTCGGCAGCAACCGGCATCCTTCTTCACGACCCATCCGTTCTGCAAGTCTGGCTATCCGGGCAAAGCGTAGTCTTGCGAGGGGCGGTGCTGGTTGTCATTCCCAGTCTCACCTTCCTGGTCATGCTGCTTTCGTTTGGGGTTGCCCATGATCGGGCGATCACCAGACTCAGTCGCGCCATCGAGACAGATTCTGACGGGGGGTCCGAAATCGACAAGATAGATGCTCCCGGTTGGTTGCAGCCCGTGGTGAATGTTTTTTCGACCTCGGTTAAACGGATGGCCGGTGAGTGCCGACAACTTCGCGATCAACTGAGTTCGGTCGAATCCCACAAGTTCGTGGTGGAAGCCCAGAAAAAGCAATGTGAGGCGGTGTTGCACACCTTTCGCGACGCGGTGATAGTCACCGACGATGCCGATCAGATCATCATGACCAACGAAGCGGCGGGGGAGTTATTCAAATTCAACGTGGATGAGGCGGCGTATCAGCCATTTGAATCGATTATACTTCATGAAAAACTTCGCCGGCTGGTTCGCGACACCCGCCAGGCCGGTGACATCGGTCAGTGCCGGCATGCCCAGATCCACATCAAACTGCCCGTCAATACGACGACTTCCGAAATGACGCAGGAAACGAATTTTGACGTGAGTCTCACGTGTGTGGGCAACCAGAGCGGAGATGTCGGCAGCGTGGTTGCCGTCCTTCACGACATGACGCACGAGCGGGAGCTGTCAGAACTGAAAACGGATTTTGTATCCAAAGCCAGCCATGAACTGCGCACGCCGCTTGCTTCCATCCGGGCTTACATAGAGATGCTCATTGACGGGGAGGCGAGCGACGAGTCTTCACGCCAGGAATTCTATCGGGTCATCCAGGATGAAGCCGAGCGGCTGAGCCGACTTATCGATTACCTGCTGAACATCTCACGCATCGAGGCAGGCATTGTCCAGATCGAAAAGAAGGAAGTCAGCATCAATGCCCTGGTCGATCAGGCCGTTTCCAGCATTTCGCCCCAGGCCAGTAACAAAGGCATCGAGATTTCACTCAAGCTTTCGCCGGAAGGAATCCGGCTGGAAGGTGATCGCGACATGCTGCACCAGGTCATTCTGAATCTTGTCTCCAACGCCGTCAAGTACACACCAGAAAGCGGCAAGGTAACCATCGTTGCGGAAAAAGACACGCTCACTCCGAGCTTGCTGGTATCCGTCATCGATACCGGCATGGGTATTTCTCCCGACGAGCAACGGAGAATCTTCGATAAATTCTATCGAATCGACAATTACAAGCAGCTCGCCCCGGGAACCGGTCTGGGCCTGACGCTGTGCAAGCACATCGTGGAGACGCTTCACCACGGGCATATCGGAGTCGAGTCAAAACTTGGCATGGGTGCGAAATTCTGGTTCACCATTCCCCTGAGGCAAACAAATCCGAGGATAGCGGCATGAGCACATTGACTGAAAAAACCAGTCGAATTCTTATTGTGGATGACGAAGCTCACATTCTCCAGGTTCTCTCGCTCAAGCTGCGCAATGCCGGTTATGAAGTTCTGTCTGCCGGGGATGGCGAGGAAGGTTTGGAACTGGCTCTCGAAGAATTGCCTGATCTCATCATCACCGACTTCCAGATGCCATTCATGACCGGGTTGGAAATGTGCCAGGCATTGGCGACGAACAAAGAAACCGAAGAGATTCCCGTCATCATGCTCACTGCCAGAGGTCATTCACTCAACGATGAGGATGTCAGCATCGGAAACATCCGACACGTCGTCCACAAACCCTTCAGTCCCCGAGCCGTGTTGGAACTGGTCAAGTCGCAGCTCTTTGGAAATAACCCTCGTCGCGACTCGCAATCATCAGATTCGGAGGCCGCGTGAAGGACACGTCCTATCCGGCATTCCGTGGGGACAACCGGCAGCTTCGCCTGCGTCTGCGCAAAGTGGGCATGGTGTTTGTTACCTGCGATGATGCCGGGGTGATGATCGAGTCCCCGACTGGCGATGGGGATTGGCTTGCAGAGCTGCTTTTTACCTCCGAAATCGTGAAAGAGGCGATGAAAGAAGCGACCCAGCAGTGGGCGCAGCAGGATCACCCCCGGGTACTCGAAGCCCTGCCCGGTCTCTGGCTGGCTCCGTCGGAAATTCGCGATCGCCGAAAATGCTCCGGCTATGCGCTGGCCGCAATACTCACTAACCAATTCGCCCTCAGCGAGAACTTTATCAAGATGTGCCACGTTGCCGGTCTCGCACCGGAAACGACACGAGTGAAGCTTGAGAATCTCCCTCCGGTTGCCCCACTCGAGATCAACCGGATGGCTGACTTTGTCCGCTATCTCTGCGAAGACAACGCGACCATGATAACCGACCATATCGTTCTGGAAAATCTAGGCCAGCAGCTTGCCGAATCGTACGAGGAGATCAATCTGCTCTACACGATTACCCAGAGCATCACTCAGGTCGATCACCCTGAGAATTTCATCGCCATCGTCTGTCGCGAACTTCTGGCCACGTTGCCCTATGCCTGGATCGGCGCTCTGATCGCCGATGATACCGAGCGTATGGAGCGGTTTTCCCGCGGATTGACCGTGACCGGTGAAACCGATGAATCCGAGGAGGTGCTTCATAAGCTGACGCTGGAACTGCTCGGGCAGGCGTCTACGGACATCCCTTTGATCCTTGATCCCGGAATCAACCCTGATCAAGCGCGGTTCGCGCCGCTCGGCAGGACAGTGCTCGCATATCCGATCTCGCACAATAACAAGGTGATCGGGCTGTTGGTTGCCGGAGACAAGCGGGGGGATGATTTGACCGCCTCATCCGTGGACATCAAGCTCATCGGGGCGACCGCGAGCCAGATGTCGATCTTCCTCGACAATGCGGCGTTGTATGACGATCTCAATTCGATGTTCCTCGGTATGCTCGAGGCGATGACAAGCGCCATTGACGCCAAGGATCCTTACACCTGCGGCCATTCGCAACGCGTGGCCCATCTCACCCAGATCCTGGCCGAGTCGATCGGACTCGATGAACAGACCTGCAAACGTATGCATATCGCCGGGCTTGTCCATGATGTCGGCAAGATTGGCATCTCAGAAGACGTGCTGACGAATCCGGGCAAGCTGACCAAGGCTGAATTCGACGAGATGAAGAAGCATCCGGAAATCGGGTTTCGTATTCTCAAGGACATTCCAAACCTGCGTGACATTCTGCCCGGAGTGCTCTACCACCACGAGGCCTGGACGGGCAATGGATATCCGGAGCAACTCCGGGGTGAGGAGATTCCGCTCGTGGCTCGGCTCATCACCCTTGCCGATGCCTTCGATGCGATGAGTTCCAGCCGCACGTATCGTGACAGCCTCTCCCGGGAAGAAGTCTTCGCCGAAATCAAGCGCTGTACCGGGACGCAATTCGATCCTGAATTGGCCCCGGCATTCCTTGGTCTTGATTTCAGCGAGTACGACCAGATGGCTGAGGCGTATCATGATCGCGAAATTGAGCGCCGGGTGAGCGGCGATCGCGCGGCGTGATGCACCGCCCGGCATGACGATCTGACGCCTCCTATTCCGATCTCCGCCCAGTGTCGAATCAACGACATCAGGTCTACCATGACGTCAATGACCCGCGACGCACGCACGTATGACAAGTTGCACCTTCAGATTCCCCCCGATGCCTCACGAGAGGCGCGGATGCAGGCGGTCGTGGATGCGCTGTGGCAGGCCTTTGCCGATCAGGGCTATTCCTGGGTGGGTTTTTATCTCGATCAGCCGCAGGAGCCGGATGATCGGCGAATGATCCTCGGACCCTGTCGCGACAAGCCCGCCTGCTCTCCCCTCGGGCTTCACGGGGCCTGCGGCCGCGCTCTGCTCTCCCGACAAACGCTGATCGTCCGGGATGTGGCTCAGCTTGGCGAAAATTACATCGCCTGCGATCCCCGCGACAAGTCGGAAATCATCATCCCCCTCGTCGATCACGGCGGCACGTGCTGGGGCGTGCTCGACATTGATTCGCATGAGACTTCCGCCTTCGATACGAACGATGAAAACGGCCTGCGGAACCTTTTGCGGGTCGCGGGGTTGCCTCCCCGCTGAGTGAAAACCGCCTCCAACGTAAATATTCTTACACGCCGCCGCTTGTATAAGCGCACAGGGGGATGGTGTGAGGGGGAAAATCTTAGAATTCATAATAATATTCATTAGGTTAAAATATATGTTAGTTTTTGATCACAAAGATACCTGTCGTAGGTTATGCCTCGGAGGGACGGATTTTCCGGTCCGGAAGGGCCAATCCGCCGGTTAGAAAAAAAATATGAATTTTCCGGTTTTATGCGCAGGCTCCCCCGTCAGGGGCATAGAGGTGGATGGTGCGACATCTTTTCTCAATTCGCGAGGTTTGCCATGAAGAGCGTAATGAACATCAGGACATCGGGTGGCATGGACAAGCGGGGTCTTCGGAGCTTGCCCATGAGGCTCGCAATGTACATGCTGGCTGGCAATCTACACTCCCGGTCCCCTGTCGAAGGCCCGCTGTGGCGGGAAGGCCATTTCGCCGGTCTTGTGGGGCTGGGGCTGTCCTTGCTTGCCGCCCCGCTGGCCTCCGGCCAGTGTCTCTATGAGGCAACGATCATACAGGGGCCGATGTGTACGGACGGCTCTCCGGCCCCCTTCTTTCCGGCGACCCTGGATGAGCAGGGAAACGCGGCGGGGGCGAGCAGTTGTTTCATCGCGGAACACGCTACGGTCTGGACTGGTCCAGGCATGGCCCAGCTCTTGCCCGATTCGGGCGAGTCGCGGGCTTTGGGCATTCTCGATCCCGATCACGTGGTCGGTCGGGTACAGCCTGACCCGTCGCGAAGCTTGTGGATCGCCACATACTGGCTGAACGGGCAGGAGACATTCCTGCCCTTGTTGCCGGGGGCGGATACAAGCCAGGCGGGCGGGATCAACTCGTCCCTCCAGATCGTCGGGGAGAGCAACAACAGCGTCTTTGGACCATTGCAAGCCTTTCGGTGGCAAAGCGGCCAGATCGAGGCGTTGCAGGTTCCACTCGGACCAAGGTCAAATGCCAACGACATCAACCAAGCCGGACAAGTGACAGGTTGGATGGGTACCGGGCTCTTTATTGACGCTCGGGCTTACATCTGGGAGAACGGCAACGTCACTGATCTCGGGATCATTCCGGGGGGCATCAGCGCTGAAGGAAACGCAATAAACAATCTCAGCCATGTGGTCGGGTGCGGCGTGGTGCCGGACGGGGTGACGATTGGCCAGCGTCACGCGTGCTATTGGGACGGCCAGACGATGATCGACCTGGGTACGCTTCCTGACCATAAAAGGAGCGTGGCCAAGGACATTAACGACCTCGATGAGATAGTGGGCTCCTCGTCTTTCGTCGGCAGCAACATCAACACCAGTCATGCCGTGTACTGGAGGGATGGGGTGATGTACGACCTCAACGATCTGGTCGTCACCGATCTCGGGGGGATCGTTCTGGTCCGCGCATTGGCGATCAACAACGCCGGGCAGATTCTCGCCGTTGCCAACGCCATCGGGGTGTTGCTCACCCCGATCGACTCGGCTCCGGGCGATATCGACAACAACTGCATGGTCAACGTGAGCGATTTGCTATTGCTCATAAGTGAATGGGGCAAAGCGGGATCGTTTGCGGATATCAATGAGGATGGCAATGTGAATGTAACGGACCTGCTTGCGCTGCTTGGGAGTTGGGGAGAGTGAGATTTGAAAAGTTGAAATTATGAAAAGTTTAAAGCAGAAACCTGAAAGTCGGAGGATGTCAGCAGACAGCCGGAGACCCGCCGGGGCGGGTCGAAGACCCGAAG
>JADFSH010000097.1 GCA_022560875.1 Planctomycetota bacterium
ATGCGATCGAACATTGCCCAGCTATTTACACCATCGGGACATGCGATCCAGACGTAAGGGGCATTGACCCCGCCGTATACCGTCAGGCCCATCGCCTCGCAGCCTTCGCGGAGAATGCGGGCGTTTTCCAGATAGAAGCTCACCAGCTCCTGCACCTGCTTCTTGCCGGGGGCAGAGTAGAGTGCCTCCGCGGCTCTTTGGATGATGTAGCCCACGCAATTTGATTTCGTGCTCCAGCGGCGTGTCCACAGATCATGCAGATTCACTTCGCTCCCGCTCGAAGTGTAACCCAGCAGCTTCCGGGGGAGGGCCGTGTAGCCGCAGCGGACGCCGGTGAACCCGCCGTTCTTGGAGAAGCTGTGAAACTCGATCGCACAACGGTCCGCACCCTCGATTTCGTAGATCGATCGGGGCAGGCCCTTCTCGCGAATGTAGGCCTGATACGCCACATCGTAAAAGATCAGCGCGTTGTTGGACAGCGCATACTCCACCCACGCCCCCAGCTTGTCGCGCGTAATCATTCCTCCCGTGGGATTGTTGGGATAACACAGATAAATCAGGTCGAGTTTGTCTTCTAGTGATTCCGGAATGTCCGGCACAAACTCGTTGCCGGGGGTGCAGGGTAGATAGACAAGACCTTCATACCCGCCGTCATCACGTGCCGCCCCGGTATTGCCCGCCATCACATTGGAATCGACATAAACGGGATAGACAGGGTTGGTGATTCCTATTCGGTTGACTTGATCGGATGCAAGAATATCGAGGATGGCCGAGCAGTCGGTCTTGGATCCGTCGGAGATGAATATCTCTTCGGCGTCGATATCGAGCCCGTGATCCTGAAAGTCGCCCTTCGCGATGGCCTCGCGGAGGAATGCATGACCCGTCGGCTCGCCGTACCCCCGAAATGTCTCTCGCACGCCCATCTCATCCACCGCTTCGTGCATGGCCTGACGCACGGCATCAGGCAGCGGCTCGGTGACATCACCGATGCCGCACCTGATGATCCGGTCCGAGGCCTGGGGGTTCTTCTCACAGAATGCCGTCACCCGCCGCGCAATCTCGGGAAAGAGATACGCCCCGGCGAGCTTCAGGTAATTTTCGTTGATCCGGGCCATGAGAGGAGGCGGTTTCCTATCCGGGGGCACGATTCCGGGGGCGCGAGTCCGGGGGGTGTGAACGATGACATACGGTAGCAGTCCCACTTCGCGAGGAATACGTCAGGGCGGTGGGTTTTCCGGGGAGCGGTCAGCCGGTCAGGTGCAGGGCGTAGGCCGGGGGAACGTTGGCGAGGACGAAATCTCGCTGCCCGCAGTGACGGCGATGCAGCACCTTGACGATCGCCCGCTGACGACGGAGTTTTTCCCTGCCTTTGATGCCGACGATCGGCGCCTTGAATATGCGCAATCCGGCATACTCGAAGTACGTCAGCTTGCCGCCCTCCGTCAGCAGGCTGATCATCTTGCGGAAGATCTGCCGCATCAGTGAAGCGGGGAAGTTGTTGAAGGGCAGGCCGCAGATGATGAAGTCAAAGACACCCTCGATGCCCGCCTCCTCGATGGGCTGGCAATGCAGGATCACCGTGATGTCGGGATTGTCCAGTCGGAAGGATTTGAGGTAACGCTTTTCCAGATGCCGGGCGAAGGCATTGTTGATCTCAACGATGTGAAATTCATCCCCCGGGTTCAGGATTTCCAGGAGGTGCTTGGTGAACGACCCGGTACCGGGGCCGACTTCAAGGATGCGCCGGGGACCGTGGGCACGTCTCACCGGTCGCGTCATCGCCTTCGCCAGCATGCCGCCGGAGGGAAGGATCGCGCCGGTGGTCTTGAAGTTGGTGAAGAACTGGCCGACAAATGCGAGCATGTGCGCCTCAATCGTGTAATGTTATCTCCGAAAATGATCGAAAAAATTTCATGATTTACTGATCTTCCGCCTTCAACGTCGATTCAATTGCGGACTTTGTCCCACCGAGGCATCAAAGGGGGTTTATCGGTCGCGTCTCTCAAAAAAACAGCGTCATCCGAAAGACGACGCCGCATGTTACCAAATTGGCAATCACAAGCTTCACGAATTTGAAGCCTGAGATGTCGTATTCGTTTCCGCCGTGGCCACCAGGATATCAAAAGCTTTCGGGTCTTCGATGGCGAGCTGGCTGAGCATCTTGCGATTCAGGAGCACTCCCCCATGTTGAAGGCCGTTGATGAACCGGCTGTAGCGGGTTCCCCGCATCTTGCAGGCGGCGGAGATTCGCGTGATCCACAGGCGACGGAATTCCCGCTTGCGATTCCGGCGATCGCGATACGCGAACCGGCCGGCCCTCATGAGGGCGACTTTCGCCTGTTGCTTGTGACGTGATTTTGTTCCCCAGTAGCCGCGGGCCGCTTTGAGAACGCGGCGGCGGGATTTGGCGCGGGCAGCGCCCTTGCGTGCGCGAGGCATGGTCAAACTCCTTTTGGCCGGGACGGGGTTCTCCGATCGACGTCGATCAGAAACGCTTGAACCCGATCAGCACATATTCAAGCCGCGTGGGATGCGGATTTAGAATCTCAATCTTTCGTGGCCGTGGTCTTCTTGCTGGTCTTCTTACCGGTCTTTTTACTGGTCTTTTTACTGGTCTTTTCCGCCACGGGCTCTGCCTTGTTGGTGGCGGTGGAATGGGACGATGATTTCACCTTGGTGAACAGGAGGGCCCGAACGCGGCTCACCTCGCCGGACTTGGCGTAGATGGCTTTGCGATAGCCGCGCATCGTCTTGCCATTCTTATGGCTTCGCAAATGGCGACCGAAGGCGCGGCGGAATTTGATCTTGCCGCTCTTGGTAATGCGTATTCGCTTCAGGAGGCCCTTATTGGGCTTGTTTTTGGGCATCACGAAACCTCGACCGACGGTTGTGCATCCCCCATGAGTCGGGCCGCGAAGGATAGCAGGCAGCCGGGACATGTCAATCATCTCAGCGAAGGTGAACCCCCGTCTTTGTCTCTCAATGCACCAGGAAGGCGTCGGAGGCATCGGCGGGTTGCTGACCGGTCTGGAGGATCAGCACCCCCTTCGGCAGCCAGATGTTGTCCTGCCCGATCATGGGCTCGATCAGCCAGCGGATCGTGCCGTCACTCATGAGTACATTCTGGCCCCGTTCGTCGTGATTGATCGACATGGAGTTCGCCGGCACCACGTTCCCGCTGATGGTTGCGTCAACCAGCGGGTTCCGGTCACCGAGGATCACCAGGGTATGGCCGGTATCCCAGAGCATCTTCACCGAGGGGGGCTGCCACTGATAACTGTAGCTTGACCCATAGTGATCATGATTGCCGGGGCAATTCAGATGGTTATGATCACAATAGTTGTTTTCCACGAGGGGGCGCAGGTTGATGATGTTGCGCACCTGGTCCCAGCTTGAGGTACCGAACCCCGCGGTCGCGGCGGGCATGGCGTTGCCGTAATCCGCGGCATAGCTGTTGAAAGCCTGGACGAGCACCCGCATGTTGTTGGCGCACTGCATGACGACCGAACGATTCCGCATCTGATTGAAGACCGGCCAGCCTATGCCGAGGGCGATGAGGATGACCGCGGCGATGGAGATGAAATCCGGAATGGGCAAGCGACGACCGCCCCGGAGTTTCGCCGTCTCCACCAGATCGGGATCGAGTTTCATCCGGCTCATCTGCTCGCCATCATGTCGATTGATCCGGGCCAGGGTGGCATGGATCAGCGTGTCATCCGCATCCTCCACCGGATAATCATTGAGGAGGCCGAACAGATCGCACAACGCCACCGCCCGCTGACGTTCGGCATCGCTCAGGGGCTCCATCGCCTCGATATCGAATGACGCCTCGATCAGATCATCGAGTATTCTCTGATCGTTCGGCGTCAGCTCGAAATGGGTATCGCGGGGATGGCTCATGACATCATTCCATCGGAAATTTCTTCGTGCGTCTCTTCTTCGCAGTTGGAGGCTTTCCAGTACCGGGCGAACGCCGCCACCGCCGTATGCAGGCGGCTCTTGACCGTGCCCAGGGGAATCTCCAGCGTCTGGGCGATCTGGTTGTAGCTCATCTGCTGGAAATAACTCAGCAGCAGGATTTCGCGTAAATGCGTAGGCATCGAATCGACGACGTCCTTGACCAGGCGACAACGCTCGGCATCCACGAGCGGCTCCTCCGGGGTCGGGATGTTCGATTCCATCAGGTCAACAAAGCACTGCCCCTCCCCATCGCTGTCGAGCGAGCTGGAAAGTGAAACGGTAGTGCGTCGCGAGTGCTTGCGGTGATAGTCGCGGGCCTTGTTCGCCGCGATCGTAAACAGCCACGGCTTGAAGCGACGGCTTGAATCGAACGTATCCGCGGAAAGATGGATCTGGAGAAAGGTCTCCTGAAAGACATCTTCAGCCCCTACCCGCGATCCAAGGAACCGGGTCAGGAAGTGCAGCAACTCATTGCTGTAACGGCGCATGAGATTCTTGAACGCAATCCGATCGCCATCCCGATAGGCATCAAACAGAATCTCATCGCTATGCGTGTCCAACGAGGCCAGTTCTCCACTCTGATGACGGTCACTTTTGCCGGATCGGGAAGGCTCGTGTTGCCCGTTTCCCGTACCCTCCGGCATGATCCTACGCCCGTCAGAATGTGAGCGAAGACGCTCTTGGCCCTCTGACAGGTCAATGAGAAGTATGCCACCGATTTGACGTGAAGCTACCTTCATATTCCCTATTTCTACGGTTCAAAGACCGAAAAAGATCGCCCTTCGTAGAATGTGTTTATACTTCTGCCGATCTGATCCCTGATAGCATCTCGAAATCGTCCCTGAGACGACAAAAACACAGTTTTACCCAAGGAAGTAACGTCCGGTAAATGGCAGTTCCCCTTTCCCAAATGTGGACCGTGGCCACCTATGTGCTCCGGCAGAAGCTCCGGAGGCAGTCGCGTTATCCGCTCGTGCTCATGCTGGAGCCGCTTTTTCGCTGCAATCTGGCCTGTGCGGGGTGCGGCAAGATCCAGTATCCCGCCCATATCCTAAAGCAGGATCTGCCACTTGAGGACGCATTGAGGGCCGTCGATGAATGTGACGCCCCGATGGTCTCCATCCCCGGCGGCGAGCCGCTGATGTACCCCCATATCCGCGAGTTGATCGCGGCCCTCGTCAAGCGACGCAAATACATCTATCTCTGCACCAACGCGATCCTGCTCAAGGAGAAGCTCGACGCGGGATGGTTCACGCCGAGCAAGTATCTGACCTTGTCGATCCATATGGATGGCGACCAGGAGCATCATGATTTCGCGGTGTGCCGCGAAGGCACGTATGACATTGCCTACGAGGCGATTCGGGAGGCGGTCGAGCGCGGCTTCCGCGTGACCACCAATACCACGCTGTTCGCGGGGGCCGACGCCAACGCGGTGCGGAAATTTTTCGATGCGATGATGAACCTCGGGGTGGAGGGGATGACCATCAGCCCCGGCTACGCCTATGAGAAGGCCCCGGATCAGCAGAATTTTCTTGAACGCCGCAACACGAATGAACTTTTTGAGATGATCCTGTCGAATCGCAAGAAGCAGTGGAAGTTCAATCAGTCACCCTTGTTTCTTGAGTTCCTCATGGGTAAACGCGAATACGAATGCACGCCCTGGGGTAACCCGACCTTCAATATCTTCGGCTGGCAGAAGCCGTGTTATCTCCTGCAGGAAGGCTACGTCGATACGTTCGACGAGCTGATCAACGATACGGAGTGGGAGAATTACGGTCGAGCCTCCGGCAACGCGAAATGCCAGCAGTGCATGGTCCATTGTGGTTACGAGCCCACTGCCGTCGATCACACCTTCTCAAGCTTCGGCGGCATATGGGGCACGATCAAGGCGATGATCTTCAACACCTACGCCAACCCGGGGGCGAAACGACGCTTGAAAGAGGAAGCGAAGAATCCCCGCAGTCCGCTGGCGAGACTGGTGGAGTTGGGGATTGCTGATGATGTGAAGGCCGAAGCCGTCAAAGAGAAGGCCGGGGCCGCGTAAGCTACTATAGTTTTAGCAGAACAGAGTGTAACAAATGACCACAACTGTCCCAGAATCGCCAACCGCACTGTCGCTGCTGATCGCAGATCAGATTTATCAAGATTGCGAAACAGGGAATCACGTTATCGCAGGGACGTTCAACACTTTATACACTCCCAAAGTTCCCTTCAGGTATCCGCACATTTCCGTCTTCTTTCAGGTAACAAATATATCCAGCCCTGTGGACCTCAGAATCCGTTTGGAACATGCAGAAGAAGGCGAAACAATCTTCGAAGCGGGAGGTCCTATAAGTGCAAATTCGCCGCTTCATGTCCATTCACAAAAAATGGCACTCAAGAACGTACAGTTCAAGTACGAGGGCAAGTACTGGTTCCAGCTTCTGAGTAGTGAGGAAATCTTGATCCTAGCACCTCTCTATATTATAATAAAACCAGCAAGCGAAGCTAAGGAGGGAGAAAAGCCATGACACGAATCGCACCAAATAGTAGACTCGATAACATGAAAGCCACATGGAAGCCTACGGTACGCATTGGCACAGATCTGGTCGATGACCAAGAACTCTTCGAGGGCCTTTCTATACAAGAAACAGTATGCCCACCTATCGAATCTCTGGAGCGCCGATTTGAAAGCTCAGGTAAGACATGGCTTGCAGAATGGCTAGAAGATGACGATGATCCGTGTCAAAACGCATAGTCATCTGAAAGGATATCGGTCCGGGTGAAGCCTGGAGAAATATATCACCTCGAAGATGCCAAGCCGCTTCATGGTGGAAAACCGAAGGGGAGATATGTTGTCATCGTCACACGCGAAGATGAAATTGTACTTGATAACCCAATATTCGTCGTAGCATGTTCAAGCAGTGCTCGTCGAGGTGACTTTGACCTTGCAAATTTAGTCGCACTACCCTGGTCGAAACAAGGTCCGGTTAGAACCGGATTCCGAAAACCAACTGATGCCATACCATCTTGGCTTCTTCGTGTCAGGCCTTCACAACTTGGAAGAAAAGCCGGGACTATACCCAAGAACAAGCTCCAAATAATTGTTGAACTATTACCAGATGATCCAATAGCGGATACGTCATGAAAACGTGCCAAGCTGCGCTGGCACGTCTGATAGAGCTTGGTATCGACAACGACGTGAAGGACAAGGGGGGGGCGGCCTAGCGCTTCCACATCTTTGCTCATTGGTCACGGACCTAGATTTTTGGATTTCTTGTGAAATATCCACCTTGAGGGGATATTTATCCTTATCTTGCCGTATCCCCCCTGGGGGGATACGATACCGATGGCGAACCGGCCCGGATCCACGATGTCCACCCACGTGTTCACAGGAGTACTCCCAGGTTCGCAGGGAAGATGATGGCTCCGGATTTCGTTCGATCACTTGTCAGGAGAATTAAATGGTAAACCGCCACAACGTTCTGGCTCTGCTGCTTGCCCTCGTCGGAGTGATGTCACTCATCTCTTGCAGCACCGGCAACAAGGTGACAAGTTCTGTCCTGGACATGGAGAGTGCGCCCGGTACTCCCCGGATCGTCACCGTTCTGCAGGATGAGTTCTGAGGCAACACGGCGAGCGCGGTCGCGTTCCTCAAGTCCTTCGCCGCAGAGTGTAATCTCGACATCCGGATCGAGACCGTGATTGTACGGACTGATGCCGATGTTCAGAAGTACAAGTTCCTTGGAAGTCCGACGGTCCGGGTCAATGGCCTGGACATTGAACCGTCGGCCCGATCGAGCACGCAGTATGGCTTCGCCTGACGATTGACCGATTGGACGCAGGGTGCGTCCGCGATCAAGGCGAAACTCTACAGTGCATTCAAAGAAGCCGGGTGGGTGTCCGGTGAGGCCTCTTTTGAGAGCCAAGGTCAATTGGGTAAGGTGCGTCTCAAGTAACGGTGCAGGCCAACAGTTTGCTGCTGAGGCGTGTCCATGATTCATTACCTGAGCATCGCGATGCTCTTCAACCACTCCCCGAATTCCGCGACGTTCCAAAGGCTCAGAAAGCTCTCTGAGAATCCATGAATACGCTCATCTGCCCAACCTGCGGCTGCTCACTGGTACGTTTGGGAATCAGTCGAGACAAAGCGGCAACCTGTCATTACAAAGGCAGGGAGCAATACTTCTGTTGCCAGGGATGCGTCGATCTGTTTGAGACTGACCCGAAAAAGTACATTCACGAAACGAAGGATATGATCGTCTGCCCGACCTGTCTGGCTGAGAAACATACATCGGACACGGTTTCCTTTGTGATCGATGAAAGCGAAGTATTCTTCTGCCGGTGTCCCTATTGCGCTGATCTATTCAGGAAGCAGCCGGAATTCTACATTCGCCGCCTGCAGGGCGCTATCACAAACGAAGGCGTGCTCGACCACGACGGATGCTGTATTCGGCCCAAAGCGTGATCACTTGAAAAGTGTGGAGGCGCAACCGTCTTTCACCACCAGAAAAAGTCGCATGATCGACTCTGATGGCACCAAAAAGGATGAAAAAGGCCATCCGCCATCCGCCGGGGTTTGTTCTTGATGAAAATGGAATAAACATCCCCCCAGGGGGGATATATATCATAGAATCGCCTCGAATATAAACGACCCGGACTACTTTTCATGAGCACCCCAAATGACATCGTGAACCCGCAATATTGTCTGTGCCCGACTTGCGGCAGTAAGGGAAAATCAGTCAACCTGATTACGCTTAAGTCATTGCTCAGGCCGGAAAGCCTGGGGAATATCCGGGGGGATATCCGGGGGGATATCGGTGAGGAGACGTTCAATTTTTGTGAGGGCCCGGAGTGCCCGGTCGCGTACTTCAGCGGCCAGGGCACGGTCTTCTCCAAAGACGATCTGACCGTGCGAATCGGCATCAAGGAGTCGGCTCCGCCGCGGACGATCTGCTATTGCTTCGATCACAGCATGGAAGAGATACGCGATGAGATTGCCGCGACCGGCAGATCGACCATAGTCAAGACCATCACCGAGGAGTTGCAAGACGGGTGCTGGTGCGAAACGAAAAATCCCCAGGGTTCATGCTGCCTGGGGGCAGTGAGCCGATTCGTGCGGGAAACGAAGCAAGCCCTGGCGGCGGAACCATTGACCCCTGCGCTGGCGGCACACGCAGAAGGTCTCTCTTCCGATGCGACTGTGATTGATGAAGCTCACTGCTCCACATCAACCTGTTGCGTTGAAGATGCGTCATCATCGAAAGGTCATAAAGCAGGGCTATTCGCAGTGTGCGGATCGGTACTCTCCGCGCTACTGGCCTCGGCGTGTTGCTGGCTGCCGTTGCTTTTGATCAGCTTCGGGATTTCTGCCGGTGGTCTTTCCCGCTTCTTTCTCCAATATCGACCGCTGTTTCTCGTCGGCAGCATCGTATTGCTCGGCGCTGGGTTTTATCTCCTCTACTTCCGGCAAGTGAAGTGTGAACCTTCCTCGTCATGCTCCAAACGCGATATCCGACTCCTGCGTTTCAATCGCGCGTTGCTGTGGGTGGCGGCGATCGGGGTGGGCCTGTTCGCCTTCTTTCCCAATTACGCGGGGTTCCTTCTGGCTGACCAGCAATCAGATGAGCCGGTGGTTCTCGTTGCCGAGCAAGTCGAGATCACGCTTCAGATCGAGGGGATGTTCTGCGAGGCGTGCGCAACCATAGTTCAAAGCGCCCTTGCGAAAGTGCCCGGCGTGAATCAGTGCTCCGTCTCGTATGACAATGCCGTAGCCGTTTGCGTGGTAAATTCCGCAGCACCGCCTGCAACCAAAATGCTCGTTCAGACCGTGGAAGCGATCGGCTACCGGGCTCTCCCGGGACAAGATTCCCCCTGACAGGGGGGTGCCTCAAAGAAAAAACAGATTCTTGAAACTTATCCCCCCTGGGGGGATATAAAGGAGACCATAACAATGTCAAAAACTGCGCCCAAAACCCGTAACTGCGAATACTTGTCGGATGAGACTGCCAAGAGGCTCATCGACAGCCTCAGCCGCATCGAGGGTCATGTCGGGGCGGTCAAGCGGATGATCGACGAGCGCCGCTGTTGTGATGAGATCCTCACCCAGATCGCCGCGGTCAAGTCCGCCCTGAACAGCGTCACCGTCAAGCTCACCGAAACCGAGTTGCTCAACTGCCTGACCTCTTGCGGCCAGATTGAAGCCGAGGAGCGTTTGGCCAAGGCCATGAAGGCCATCGGCTCCATGCTCAAGCACTGACCCCCCGGAAAACAGACCCCGGAAACGATCATGATCCCAGTATGCGTTGCGGCACCTCGACACATCTCACGAAAGGACTTGTCATGTCAATGCATCATCTCGTTGGCATCCTGGTTGGACCAACCCTGCTGATCGCCTCCGCCGCATCCGCCCAGAGCGCCGACGCGATCGACTGCGTTATGTCGCGCCCCGCGCCGGAGATCACCGCGATGATCAACGGCCAAGGCCCCTACCGCTTTGAAATTCACTTCACCGACGGTCCGGTCCGCATCAAACGCGATCTGTACGATGAGCTGAACCTGTCGGAATCCGATTCAACGATCAGAACGATCACGCTCGGTGACCGAACCATCAGGAATCTCACGGCAAAGTCGTGGGATCCCAGTTCCATGTATTCCGGCGACTCGGCTCCGGACGGCTTTTTGACCCTCAGTACTTTTGAAGGTCTGCTGTTCACCCTCGACCTGGCGAACGAAACCGTCCGTGTCGAACCGGGAGAACTCAAGGCGGGCGGTTCATCCATTGACTACGTGCTTCGCGATTTTGACGATGAACGCCGTGTGCTCATCACCGCCCTGCTTGGCGAGAAGCCGCTGGACTTCGTCCTGACGGCCAACACCCAGACCACGATTCATTTCAGCGATGACGCGATCAAGGAGTTGCCCCTCGATGGCGAGCCGGGTCTAATGGGTCGCGTCATCACCGACGAAGGCGAGGCGGAGATCACCGGCGGACGATTGACCGCCTCGCTGACCGCGGGCGGACTCACTCTCGAGCGCCCCGGAGCAAGGTTCAGCAGCCTCTTTGACACGCCCACGCTGGGGGTGCCTCAACTGGGAGACTATGCCGTGACTTTCGATCATACTCACCGGCTCGTTCGGTTTAAAAAAACCGAGCCCGCCACAGTCACTGATTCCCCCATCGCAGGCGGAGACATCGGGGGACTGACGGAACTCAAGACCGCCTTCAATGAGGACAAGGACAAGACGCGGCTGGTGATGATCCTCTCGCCCACCTGACCGGGCTGCATTCACGGCGCCCGTGTGGTGCTCGATAAAGTGCTTGGTCAAATCAGTAGTGATGACCTCGCGATACATGTGATCTGGACCCCCGTACTCCCTAGCGACAAGCGAAGCTCCGTGGATCGCGCCCGCAAGCTGTTCTCGAAAGAGACGCGCGCGACTCAGTACTGGGACGGCGAGCAGGATCTGGGCAAGGCATACGGCAAGATTCTCGAACTGCCCAACGGCCGCGAACTCGCCTGGGATATCTACTTCGTCTATGCCGCGGGCGTCGAATGGAACGATACGCCCCCGATACCCGACGACTGGCAGCACCAGCTCGGTCGCGACGAGCGATCGCTCGATGGCGACAAGCTGCGCGAATCCATCATCTCGATCATGAAACAATGAGGATCTGCTTTGCCCGCTTCAGACATACTCAATCATTGGATTGAGCCATATTCAGCATGACGACCACGCTCTTTTCGCCGTCCCACTTGCAGGATCACCCAA
This sequence comes from Planctomycetota bacterium, assembly GCA_022560875.1. GTDB lineage: Bacteria > Planctomycetota > Phycisphaerae > Phycisphaerales > SM1A02 > JADFSH01. The sequence goes on from JADFSH010000097.1 coordinate 11,713, forward strand.
AAACCGACATCATCTGCTGCCCCGGCGATTTCCCGGCCAGTTCGGCCGTGCGATCCGGAAGCAGGAGAATACCGTGCAGCAGATCAGAATTTTCAAGAGCATCGAGTCGGATATCGGAGAGTTGGAACGTGAGATCAACGGCTGGCTTCAGGAATCAGGGGTGACCGTGATCAATGTGTTCGGCAACATCGCCCCCCAGACTGTCAACGCTGAGGGGGCGGGCGCCACGGGGCGGGCATTCAGCCCCTCGGATATCCTCATGGTGGTGTTGTACGAGTCCGGCTGATTCACCCCGACCTCTCTGATTGCAAAGCGTACGGTCGGGACGGCCTGATAAGGCAAGGAGTCCTGCTTTGGATACTTGGTGGGCGCATTCCTATTACCAGTATGGCGGGGCTACCCTGCTGATCAGTTGGATCTTCTGGGTCATCTTCTCAATCACCCTGCACGAACTCGCCCACGGCTGGGCCGCAATCTGGCAGGGTGATGACACGCCCATCCGATACCAACGCATGACCATGAATCCCCTCGTTCACATGGGCGGCATGTCGCTGATCGTCTTCGCGGTCATCGGCATCGCCTGGGGGCTCATGCCCACCGATCCAAGCAAATACCGCTGGCGCCGGCAGGGGCGGATCATTGTTGCCGGGGCGGGGCCGGCCATGAATATCCTGCTGGCCCTTGTCTGCCTCACTGCCGCATCACTCTGGGTTGTGTACGGCAGTCAGAATCAGCCCCTCTCCAAAAATGTGTCCGTCTTCCTCAGCACCGGGGGCTGGCTGAACATCGTCCTGGCGATGTTCAATCTTCTGCCCATCCCACCCTTGGACGGCTCCAGTATTCTCTCCGGCCTTTCCTTCAAGGCGTATCGCTTCTATCAGAACCCCAAAGTTCAGACCTACGGATTCCTGGTCCTGCTGGCGGTCTTTATCAGCGGCATCGGAAGCTTTCTGTTCGGCTTCGCCATGACCCTGAGCAACGCCTATGTAAACGGGCTGGCGGCTCTGCTGCCTTGAGGAGCAGATGGCAGGTGGGTGGCATGGTCAAGCGGAGTCCGCAGAGCTTGACCATGACGGATGCCGCTGGAGATGGAATTCATTTTCAATTAACTTCACTCACACAACCAGTGACAGAGCCGAAGCGGCTTTGTCACTGCCACACCCCCGGATGTCCGGGTGCCTGTGAATAAGGTCGCTTCGACCGTTTCACAGGGGTTACGTCCCCTCATCACTGGGGCACGCAAAGCCTCAGCCCCAGCCACCCCCCCGGATGCCTTGGACGGGCTTGCCTCATTCCGGC
>JADFSH010000098.1 GCA_022560875.1 Planctomycetota bacterium
TCATAGCGTTCGTTGGTGGAAATCAGCCGCAGCGAATCGCGCCCCACCCCCACCGCATCGACGGCTTTATCCAGCGAGACCTGACGCTGATCGGACATGTACACCGCCCATTTGTCCGTAACACCTTCGTGCTGGGCGCGATTGCCGGAGACGAAGTCGCGGGCGAGCTTGAGGGCGACGAAGTTGGCCATCGTGCCGCCGGAGGTGAGGTTGCCCCCGGCATCGGGACCGTACCCGGCGAGATCCAGCATCCACCTAACGGTGCGCCGCTCCAGGGCGACCGCGGCGGGGCCGAGACTGTAAATCCCCACGTTCTGATTGATCGTCGAGGCGATGAAATCCCCGATGGCCCCCACCGGCAAAGGCGTGGGCGTGATCAGCCCCATGTACCCCGGATGCGTCACCTGCGTGGTGTTGGGCAGCAGTTTGTCCCTGAGTTCATCGATGATGGAATCGGCATCGATCCCCTCGCCGGGCATCGGCTCATCAAACAGGTCGTGGCACTCATCCGGCGTGACCCGGGGAAACAGCGGCCGCTCCTCGATGCTGTCCAGATGCTCCGCCAGCATATCGACGACCCGATGTCCAATGCTGCGATACTCATCAATGTTCATGCATGCGCCTCCTGAGGGGGATCATAGCCCGGTTGTTTGTAACCATTATTCTCACAGTCATAACATGGCATACGCCCGGAGACGCTTCCACCGAAGATTGGACGCGGAATTCAGATCGTCCCCCCGGATACTCCCCCTCACCATGAACAACGCTTCGCTCGACTCACGCCAGCTTGTTATAATGCACGCACCGGCGGCATCCCATTTCGGCACGTCGCCGGTGGACTCGAGGATGCGCCATGGTACCCTGGACCGGCCTTGAGGGAACGATGCTCTTCGCGGCGCTGCTCATCGCCGGGAGTATTCAGACCGTAGTCCTCGCCGCAAGCATCTGGATGCTGGCCGGCGCGGAGGACCACCCCTTCCGAGATGCCGGCCAATTCGCCATCTGGGGCAAATGCGCGGGGCTCATGGCGTGCGTGACGCTGCTGAGCCTTCTCCCCTACGGCGGGTGGATCGCGATGGCCACCTGGTATTTCGGCATCATGATAGTATTTAATCGCGAATTCGGCGAGGCCCTCATGATCCTCATCGTCAACATCGCCATCGCCCTCATCGTGATCTGGCTGCTGACCCAGGCGTTCAACTAGCGGGTCAAGAAACGTACCTTTCCCGTTTTCTTCCCGTGTCTCTCTCAGAAGTCGTCCCAGCATGAACGATGCCCCCGTCGACAACCTCATCGAAGCCCAATGCCCGCGTTGCGGCTACGACCTGCACGGCATCTTCGAATCATGGCGCGAGTCCTGCCCCCGTACCGGCAACTGCTCCGAATGCGGGCTGGCCTTTGATTGGGGCGACCTGCTCAATAGAAAGCTGAATATTCCGCCGTGGTGCATCGAATCGCCCGTTACGCTCGGTACACGCGGCGTGGCCTGGGCCATGATCCGCACGCTGCTTATGTCACTGCGCCCCTGGCGATTCTGGCGTGAACTCAAGATGACCCATGAGCCACGCTGGGGAAGGCTTATCGCCTATCCACTGATCACAATTCTTCTGCTGTACATGTTCTGCTCGCTCTCGGTCGGATTCGGAGCCTATGGACACGCGCAAAGTGCTCTAGCGCGTCGGGCCACACCGAAACTGTCACCACTCGTTCTCGGGATTAAGTCGGCGGTATTGCCACTTTCTTCACAGCCGTTGTGGATCTGGGCGAGTGGAGGCGCCGGTTGGTCACCACGGGGTATTGCCTCTCGATACCAATGGCAGGGAATGGGTAAGACAATTGTTCTTGCTATCAAGCGCGACAAGTTTTTTTATCCGGGAATGCGAGAAATATCGCAGGTTAGAGCGTTTCAAGCTCTTCTCTTGATTCTGTTGAGTCCCGTGGGTTTTCTGGCCCTTCCCATCTCGCGCCGAATCTGCAAGGTCAGGTGGCGACATGTCGCGAGGATATGGATCTACAGCCTTCCCCTGATCGCGCTGCCCATCGCTGCAGATTTCGCCAAGCAAATCCAAAGATGGATCTCGTGGTGGTTCCTGGAAGGCAACCTGCTCCTGGGCCTGACCGGACTCCTGCTGATTATCTGGTGGGGCTATGCATCACGCCGCTATCTGAAAATGCAATGGCCCTGGCTGGTGGCCGTGGCGGTGGTGGTATTTCCCCTCGCAATCGTGATGATGCTGATCGAGATGTTCATAATTGCCGTCAATGGGATGGGAGCATGAGGAAGAAGACTTGGAGACCGGGGGGCCAGGGGGCATTGCAATCCACGACGGACCTGAGACACGCCGGTCGAAGTTCCGGGTTTTGAGGGGAAGGCAGTAAGACTGAGTGGCATCAAGGCACCGAGGTGGCGCGGCACCCCGCCCCGGCCGGTCTTCGACAAGGCATCAAGCTGGTTTTCGATCGTAAATTCGGCCCGGCCCTCATGATCCTCATCGTCAACATCACCATCGCCCTCATCGTGATCTGGCTGCTGACCCAGGCGTTCAACTAGCGGGGCAAGAAACGTACCTTTCCCGCTTTTTTCTCCGTTTTTTTCTCAAGCATCAAACTCTTCTGCTGGATCATATGACTTAGCAATGTCATCGATAAACTCTGGTTTTAGGAACTGAATCAAATCTTTCGCTTGGTCAAGACGCTGGCACAACTCGGAATACGGCAAGAAGCTACAAACTGTATGTAACGGCTTGCTGAGTCCGGCAAATGTTGCCCTAGGAACCTCGCGCTTGAATTTGCTAAACCTTTCATCAGGAGCGACAAGGTACAGCTTGATGTCCAGATTCGGCTGCATCGTTATAAGGTCGGCCATGCGTAACAGACCTGAATAGATCGATGTTGTATGTTCTACTTCAAATGCAGCCACGATCGCATTGCCGCTGAGCCAAAGCACATCAATGTTAGCGATCGTTTGATTAGTAACCGGGTCAAACTGAGCTGGCAAATCCTTGAGAAGTCTTGGAGTATCGGCAATTTCTGTGTCGTTGTGTGTTTTGCCGCGATCTACTTTCGGAGCCCACACGTTCAGCCCCATCTTGGATCCAAGATCAAGAAGGCGCCATTGAATCTCGGTATGGGTAAGGCCTGAAGTCTCCTCCGAAATCGGAACGACATCCTCTTCCTCTTCTTCAACGGATGGAACCGTGACAATCGATTCCGTCTCGATATTACCTATCTTCTTACGGAGCTTGTACAGATTTGCCGACCGTTTCAGCTTCTTTGGATCGACTGGTCTCAAAACAGGATTATCAGCAGCTTGCTTGAGGAAATCTGCAATGACTTCTCCATCTTGATGTTTATACTTCGTTGGTGAATTTCGGATAGCCCCGGACCAGCGATGATACTTCTCACCTTCCGGGAAGAAACTGACTTTCCCTTCCAAATCTTCCATCGGGATACCGTTTTCCGGCTGAAGGATGATTTGAGGCTTCACGGAAAAGCGTACTGGAAATGTCTCTTCTTTCCATATTTCTGCATCATCCCGGTATCGATCACCCGTCACTTCAAGCAAACCCACCCATCGTTTCACGCCAACCACGTAGCACAGAAATACATCTCCCGGTTTGATGTTTCTTGCACGTTTCCAGTTGTGTTCACGGAAACCTGTGACACACGCATCAGCATTCTGAAATTCTTTCCAAGTCGTCCCAGTGAACAGATTCAAGTAGTAGTTCATATTACGTCGTCCGAAACCACACTAGCGCGAGCACGCGAGGGAAAAAGTTGTCGGGAGTCATCAAATTCTGTCTCCATCCACTCTAAAGCCCCCTTCCCCGGACTTCCGCCGCCAGCCGCGGCGGGTCAACTCCGGGCAGGCTCCGGAGATACTGCGGGGAAGAGGATTCGGGGGAGGCATCATAGCAAATGATGCAGGGATCAGGGATTGGGGACCAGGATCTACCTGCTACCTGCCACCTTCCACCATCCATGCTCAACGCTTCTGCGTCATCAGCGTCATCTGCGGATACATGCCTTTTCTTCGCCTGCCCCGCCTAGTTCACTCTCATCGTTCATGTCATATCGCTCATGGCTCATCGTTCATAGCTTTCACCCTGTCGCACTCTGCACCGCTACCACCGTACACCCCTTGATCCTTATGATCTTTTCAGGATTGGTCAGGCCGCTTTCAATCGACACATCTTTCTCTTTCACTCCCACCGTCCTGGCGATGAGCTTGCAGATCGCCTGGTTCGCCTTGCCGGCCTCGGGGGGCGCGGCCACGCGAAGATAAAGGAATTATCCCTCATTCTGAAGTGATCGCCTCACGCCGCAACCTTTATAATATATAATTGATCGGATAATGGGAGGCCGGGCATGGCCGACGCGACAATACGAATCAAGGGGACCGACATGATCACGACCCGCCGCTACTACATTGTGAAGACCGTGTTGCCAACGCTCGCCCTGATGGCGATGCTTGCGTCCGCCGCATCCGCCCAGACGGACTGGCGGGAGCGCATCGACGAAGCCCTCGCGAACGTATCGCCCCGGGCGGTCCTAGGGTACTTCGCCCTCGGCCAGCAACTCGCCGAAACCCCGGGACGCGAAGGCCTGGATGCGCTTCTTGCCGTTTGGCCCACGATCGACAACTCGACTTTCAAGCAGCAGATCGTCAAGGCATGGCATTTTGACTTTCCGACTCCCTACCGCGTACGTTTTCACCCACGCGCGTTTGAATTCTTCACGATGGCGCTCGCCCACGACGAACCGGAGGTCGGTGACTGGGCGATGGCCTACCTCCCCACCTACGCCTGGCGCACTTTCGAAAACGAAGCCGAGGCCCGGGTGTGGCTCGAAGAGTACAGCAATATCGACGCAGAGACGGCAACAATCGACAGCATGAGTCAGTGGATCGAGGCCGTCCGCGAGGCCGACGATCCCACGATGCTCATCAACATGCTCGGGGGAATCGGCTACCCGTTCCGGCGCAACGATGCGCTCAAGGAAGCCGCCCGCAAGCTGGACTTGGCCGACACCCTTGAGCGCGCGATCCTGTGGCCGGGCGTAACGAGTGGCGCGGTACAATCCGCGGCGTACATGATTTCGGAACTCGATCCCGAGGCCCTGCCCCGAGATGAGGTCAGCCAGTTCCTGGAGGAATTCGAGAAACGCCGCGAGGCTGAGGAGGCCGCTGAACAAGAGAAACAGCGCGCCGACCTCGAAGTCCGCACCGTTGGCGACGACGATCGCAAACGCTGGGTGCTCCATCCACCGTTGGGCGACTCTCCACCAGAACGCGGCCGCGGCCTGCTCGTCGTGCTGCCGGGCGGCGACGGTTCGATCGATTTCGCGTCATTCGTGGGCGGAGCCATTCGCTCCGCCGCGGGCGATGATTACATCGTGGTCCAGATGATCGCCCCCCCGATCATTGAAGGTCAGGACGATGTCGTCTGGCCGTGCCAAGGCCTGCCTGCCGAACGCATCGACTTCACGATGGAGCCGGTGGTGCTGGCGGCGGTCAAGGCCATGATGAACGAGCACGCGATCGACCCGGCCCGCATCTGGGCCATGGGGTGGTCATCAGGCGGCACGCCGGCCTACGAGTTGGCCCTCATGCCCGACAGCCCCTTCGCCGGGGCGTTCGTGATCATGTCCGTCTTCAAGCCGGACCTGCTCTCGCCGCTCGACGGCGGCAGGGACAAGTCGTTCTACATTCTGCACTCGCCGCAGGACTTCATCCCGATGCATTTCCCGGAGGCGGCACAGACGAGTCTGGCCGCCGCGGGCGCTCACACTGCTCTGGTGAAATACAATGGCGGACACGGGTGGCACGGCGACATCGGGCGCCAAATCCGCGCCGCACTCGAATGGCTTGAGAAATAGTTCACCCCCCTACTCCAAGCTTAGGCGTCGGCGCAGGTCGTTGGTCGTCACCCCCGCGATCCTGATGATCTTTTCCGGATTGGTCTGGCCGGACTCGATGGAAACCTGAGCGTTCTTCACGCCCAACGCCTTGGCGAGCAGTTTGCAGATCGCCTTGTTGGCCTTGCCGTCTTCCGGGGGAGCGCTGATGCGGACCTTGAGGCGGTCGCCGATCACTCCGGCAATCTGATCACGAGATGCGCCCGGCACGGCCTTGATCCAGAGCAGCACATCATCACCGTCTTGTTCGATCTGTAAGGACATGGTCCGACCATCGTAACGCACTTCATGTTACTTCGGCACCCGCTTCGTTTTCGATTGTCTTTCAGCTTGCCCCTGCCACCCAATATTGATCTGCGAAATCTGCGGACAACGCTTCTCTTCCACTTCACTCATCCATCATCGACTTCCGCCGCAGGATGTGGTGGTAGAGCTGCGCGAAGCGGTGGGCCTCATCGCGCATGGCCTGGCAGAGCTTCAGCCCCGGGTTCTCGCGTCCGAGCTTGACCGGCTCGGTCCTCTCCTGAATGAAGATCAGCTCTTCCTTCTTCGCGAGGCTGATGACCATGGGCGGGCGCACCTCAAGCTGATCGAACGCCTCCAGGGCGGCGTGCAGTTGTCCCAGCCCGCCATCAATCAGAATCACATCCGGGTACAGTTCACACCCCTCCCCCGCTTCCCGATAGCGACGACTGACGACCTCGCGAATCGCCATATAGTCATCGCCCCCGGAAACGCTCTTTATCTTGTAGCGTCGGTAGCCATCCTTATATGGTCTGCCGTCGATGAAGCAGACTTTCGAGCCGACGGTCTCGCCACCCTGGAGATGGGCGATGTCAATCGCTTCCAGGCAGCGGATCGGCGTGTCGATGCGCAGGATTTTCTGCAACGACGCCAGCCCCTTCCGGGGGTCGGACGCGAAGATCGTCACCTCGGACTGCCATTCCATGTCGCCCATCTTCTTTTGTCGTTCATCAAGCTTTTCGATGGCCTCGATCTGATCACGCAGGGTGGCGGCCCGCTCGTAATCCTGACGACCCGATGATTCGGTCATCTCCGTCCGCAGTTCGCGGAGCATGACGCTGCGTTTCGTGCCGATGAACCGGACGAAGCGGTTGATGTCGGCCCGATAGTTTTCCCTGGAAATCTTGTTGCCGCAGGGGGCGGTGCATTGGTTGATGGCGTGGAGCAGGCAGGGGCGAAAGTGATCGTTCTTCGGATCGTCGGCTTTGATGGTGAGGGTGCACGTGCGATATCGAAAAACCTGCTGAAGGATCTGCACGGCTTCCCGGAGGGCGCCCGCCGAGGTGAACGGCCCGAAGATTTTCGCTCCTTTATATTCCGGTTCGGCGGGGGTGCGGGTGATGAACACCCCCGGAAAATCATCCCGCATGGTCACCGCCAGATAGGGAAAGGTCTTGTCATCCAACATCAGGGTGTTGAACCGGGGCCGGATGTCCTTGATCAGCCGGCTTTCCATGAGGAGGGCTTCCCATTCCCCCTCACATTCGATGACATCGAAATCCTCGATGAGGTCGAGCATGGGCTGTTTCTTGGGCCCCAGATCCACGGAAGGCACAAAATACGAGCCCACCCGATTGGGCAATGACCCCGCCTTACCTATATATATCACCGTCTCCGAGGCATCCTTCATGAGATACACGCCCGGCACGGCAGGCAGGGACCGGGCCTTCTCAGCCAGCTTTGCCAGCCGGTCGGTTCTGGTTTTTTCGAGGGAATGTGATTCCGAGGGGGTCATTGGGGGATTGTAGTGCTCTCTCTCCTTATTAAAGGTCGATTCGGTGAAACCATCCCCCCTCGAAGGGGGTATGTCCTACACCAGCGGGTCAAAAACGCGGAATTTGAGGTTTCAACCTTGCTTTCGCGGGAATTACCTTGTCTAGTAGTCGTTCGCTTAGTGTCGAATAGTCTTTTCAGGATCCTCGGGACTCCTGATACGAATTGATAACCCAAGTTATTCCGGCTCATTGCCGGACCATTGTGAGGAGCCCACATTCATGAAAGTCATTCTGAACCTTTGCGTAATCTGTCTGATCGTCGCTCTCGTCGGCTGTGAGACCACGGAATCGACCGCTTCCCCCACGATCAGTCCCGGCGCAATCAATGACGCCCAGAACAGCACCAACGTCTGCCCCTTTTCCGGCAGCAACGCCGACGCCAGCCTCGGTGCTGTCAATGACTCCCCGAGCTGCTGTGGCTCCTGCGGCAAGTCCAAAGCCAGCCTTGGTGCGGTGAGCGAAGTCAAGAGCTGCTCCGGCGCTGTCAAGTCAAGCTGCTCCGCCGGCAAAGCCAACGCCAGCCTTGGTGCGGTCAGCGACAAGCCCAGCCATTGCTCCGGTTCAGGCCCCTGCCCCTACGCCGGCCAGAAGTCTGACGGCTGATCCGTCCGACAATTGATTGTCAACCAACAACCGCCCGTCGAGGATATTCGGCGGGCGGTTTCGTTTTGCCTTCCCCGGCTGATACAATCACCCGCCCATGAGCGAAGTCCTCATCAAAGGCGGCAGGGTCATCGACCCCGAATCCGGTTTCGACGAGACCGCGGATGTGCTGGTGGCCGACGGCCGGGTCCAGGCCATCGAGTCTCGACCGGGGGCGATTCCTTCTTCAGGCGGCTTGAAGGTGATCGACGCCGAAGGCTGCATCGTCAGCCCCGGCCTGATCGACATCCATGTCCATTTCCGGGAGCCTGATCCGATTCATCGCGAGACGATCGCCAGCGGCTCGGCCAGCGCGATCAATGGCGGATTCACCAGCGTCTGCTGCATGCCCAATACGAGACCTCCCCTCGACCATGCCGCCATGATCGAGTTTGTTCTCCACAAGGCCGATCTCGCGAAGGGAGCGCGGGTGTTTCCCGTCGGGTGCGCGACCAAACAGCGACAAGGCGAAACCGTCGCGGACATCGGCACCATGGCCCGGGCCGGAGCGGTCGCTTTTACCGATGACGGCGATCCGGTCGCGGATGCGGGCGTCCTTTCCCGCGTCCTGAAAACCATCAAGGCAACCGGCAAGTGTTTCATGCAGCATTGCCAGGAACCAACCCTGACCCGAGGGGCGGTGATGAACGCCGGGCCTCTGGCGATCAAGCTGGGGCTGACCGGCTGGCCGGCCATCGCGGAGGAGATCATGATCGAGCGTGATATCCGGATCAATCGCGGGATCGGTTGCACGTATCACGCCCAACATCTTTCCAGCGGTGATTCCGCCGCGATCATTCGCAAGGCCCGCGCGGAAAATCTCCCCGTCACCGGCGAGGTCACCCCCCACCACCTGCTCCTGACCGAGGATGCCTGCGAAGGTTACAACACAATGGCCAAGATGAACCCGCCGCTTCGCACCCGGCGGGACATCGACCTGCTCAAGGAGGCCGTGGCCGACGGAACCATTACCGTGCTGGGAACGGATCACGCTCCCCATCCGGCGGAATCCAAGGACACGGATTTCGCTGCCGCCTCGTTCGGCATCGTCGGTCTCGATTGCGCGTTGGCCCTGTATATAAAAGCCCTGATCGCCGATGGCGTGCTCGACTGGCCCCGAATGCTCGCCATGATGACCATCAATCCCGCCCGGATCGTGGGTCTGGATGCACTGGGGCTTGGATCGCTGAGAACCGGCGGCATCGCGGACATCACCGTCATCGACCCCGATCTGCCCTGGACGATCGACGTGAATGAGTTTGCCTCGGCGGGTCGCAACTGTCCGTTTGACGGCCTCAGTGTCACGGGCCGGTCCATCGCGACCATCGTGGGGGGTGAGATCAGGGGAATGCGGGCCTTGGACCGGGCTGCGGTCTAAGCCCCCCGGATCGGCATGTGAACTCGCGTTACGCGGTCATGCAGCCCCTCCCAAATGAGCCTCTCGGGACTTGTTCCGGGCATACTGACGAACCGGCTCGCGTTACGGACACGCGCCCCACGCCGCGAGGAGGGCGAGGAGGTCGGTGACGTTGACATTCGTGTCGGTGTTGATGTCGGCGGGGCAGGAGGGTGGCACGGGAATCGGAGGTGGACAGTACGCCGAGAAGATGTTGCCGCCGTCATCGACCAGAGCCTCGCCGGAAATGTGGTCCGGTGTGTTGTTGCAGAACAACGAGTCGGCCATCGATGGTGTACTGGAGTTTTGAAAAGTGAACACCGCACCGCCGCTCACGGCCGAGTTTCCGCTGAAGGTGCAGTTGACCAGCGTCGTACTGCAGAATTCGAAATTGACCAGCCCACCGCCTCCGCCGACGGCCGTGTTTTTGGTGAAGAGGACATCCGAAACGACCGGGCTGCCGCCCCGATTGAACATCCCGGCTCCGCCGCCGGGGTCCGTGACGTTATCGATGAAGGTGCAGTTCGTGATGACCGTGTTGCTGCCTTGGTTGTACATCCCACCGCCGCTCATGGAGGAATTTTCGCTGAACAGGCAGTTCGTCACGGCTGCATTGCTGTTGAAGATGGACATTCCGCCGCCGGAGTTGCTCGACGCGTTTCCCTTGAACGTGCAGTTCATCACGGTGGGAGAACTGTTCAAGATGAGCATTCCACCGCCATCGCGGTTCGGAAACGAGGCGCCGTTTGCGTTGCCGCCGGTGATGATGAAGCCGCTGAGAACGGTGTCCGGCCCCTCGCCACTCACACACTGTACGACGTGATCGAAGCCAGTCCCGTCGATGATGGTCTGCATCACCACCACTGGGTCGTTCGGGTCTGTGCTTCGCACCGTGATAGCCTTGCCGAGGAAGTCGATGGACTCGGGGTACGTGTTGGGGGCAACAATCACCACATCGCCGGTGTTCGCGGCAAGAATCGCCGCCTGGATAGTGAGATGGTCGGCGGGGACGTTGATGTCGGCTGCTGACGACTGAACACTGACACAGCCAATGAGTAACAAAGTGAACCATCGCATGAGTGACTCCCATCGGTTATGGATTCAGACCCCGAGGCTTCAGCTATGGAAGTCCCGGCTCGTCGCATTGTACTTGGGTGTGAGCCGAGGCGGAATCAGAAATTCTCCAAATGAGCCCAACGACTGAAGATTGCCTGTCGCTGAACATCGAGCGAGTCGAATCTCTGCTCCACGTCAAAGCGGGGTGGTCGCGTGACCACCCCGAGAGGGAGGAAAGTACTCCCACCCCCACGAAGATAGATACGGATGCCGGAAGACGATCTGGCCGCTCCGCGCAGAAAAAAACCGGGCGACTCAGCATTTCCGCGAATCGCCCGGCTCTTCCGGGGGGCTGGCATTGTCAACGATGCCGGCTGGCGTGTCAAGGCTGAATCCGGGCAGACTGACGATACGGCTCTCGTTACGGACTCCCCCCCGGAAGCCGCCCGGCCTCATCGGGCGTCCCTCTGACGGGAGGTCTACTCATCCCCTCAATGTCTCAGCTTCGTGATCGAGCTCACCCGGCCGTTGTAGAATTCGACGTAGTTGTCAGCGTGTTCGGTGATCCGGTAACGCCATGTCTCCGAACGCCCTTGCGCTGATTCGTATGAATCAGGTGAGCGGTAGGGGCGGCCCCAGCTCGCCCGTACCTGTGCTTTATTCATGCCGATCAGAACCTTTCGCAGCAGGACAGCCTCAATCGCTTCGGCGGTCCACTTGGGATATCGGCGCGCCATCTCCTGACGCACAGCGTTACGATACGTTTCGACCGTGAACCCCTTCCAGTCCTGAATCCGAGTCTCCTCGTATCCGACCCTGGCGTACTCCGAAATGACTTCAGAGTCATACATGGTTTCCAGCTCAGCCGGGGTCTTGGGGCTGTAACACCCCGCGCAGAGCAGCATGAGCCCGGCCAGCACGACACAGATGATTCGTGGGGATTGCTTCATGCCATGGTCTCCTGAAAGAGTGACCCGTGCCGGCCAGGAATATTTCCGGCCGTCCCGTGGCCCCGTGAGAGTCCCCACCCGTGAGCTTGACAGTGTACTCGATACGTGGCGGGTCAACAAAAAGACCCATAGCTCAATTCAGAGCTTATTGGGAGTTGGCTGGAATCTCGCCACCACCTTCCGTATTATCCCTGAAGAGGAGTAGGGCTCGGTGTCTTGTGTGCCTCCCACCCCTTCCTTCAGACACCGTATGAATCCCTATCTCCCTGATCGTGGAACCCGGCGTTTGAGCTTTCCCCAATCTCGCGCTGGGTTCCTCTCTTAGCGGCGAGTCCGAGAAGCCTGCTCCAATTCAGTGTTGAACGGTTACCCCGGCGGCCCCGTGGCCCGTGATCCTCGCTGTTCCATCGAATGTGTACCTATGTCAAACGTCACTCGCCCGTTGCGCCAGCGCGGAGCCCGAGGTGCGACATTTCCGGGAGAATGCTTTTAGTGTCGTTCACCACGTACGACCGTGCAAGGCCTCGATGACCGCATAAGGCGCAATGTGGTCGAGGTATCGCGCTGTTGTAGCAATTGTCCGGTGCCCGAGCTGCTTGGAAATGATCCCAATATCGACGCCCTCGGCCCGCAACTCGGAGGCATGGGTGTGTCGAAAACCGTGGGCATGCACTCGCTTGGCGATCCCGGCTTGACGTCCCAGACGGGGGAAGAGTACGCGGATGTAACTGTCCACAAGGGGGCGGCCGTCGAGCATGCAGAAGACCGGTTCTCGTCCGTTGATGCCGTGGTTGGTTCGAATCTCCAGCCATCTCATGAGCACCTCGAACGCCTGGCCGTCCATACCCACGGTCCGTGATCGCCCGCCCTTTGCGAACAGCACGCGGATGGCTCCGTTCCGGGAGTCGAGGTCCTTGGGCCGCAGCGCCAGGGCTTCGTTGATCCGCAGGCCCGCTCGATAGAGGACTGTGATCAATGCCCGGTTGCGGATGCCGGCGGGCGTGTCTGAGCAGGCATCCATCATGGCCGCGATCTCCTCGGGCGAGAGTACTTCCGGCGGGAGCCGACGCTTCGGCTTCTTCCTGGCCGCCTTCCGCCCGTTGGAAGCTAGGTGTGTATTGATCGCCGATTCGCCGTTTTTCCATGCCATGACATGCCTCCTGACGCCCCGGACGCGGTTGGCCTTAAGTTGCGCTTTCCGTGCAAAGCGCGACTGG
>JADFSH010000099.1 GCA_022560875.1 Planctomycetota bacterium
GACGGTCGCCGGTTGGTCGAGGTCGGTCCGGCCGATTTGCCGTTGCCGCCCGATTACCGGCCGCGCGAACGGATTGTGGCGGTTTACCGTTATGCCGTGGACGGTTTCACCGTGACGTTCACCGAGGAGCGATTCGACCGCGTGCCGGTGCCGACCGCCATCTGCCGCAGCGCCAAGATGACGAGCGTTCTGGGCGAGACGGGCGACTTTCAGCATCAGGGGCGGTTTCAAATTACGGCTGTGGGCGTGCAGAGTGTGGGCGTGCGGTTGCCTAAGGGAGCGGTGTTGTGGTCGACGATGATCGACTCGCGGCCGATTGAAGTGCGCCGCGACGGCGATTTGTATCTGATACCGCTGCCTCCTGGACAGGGAGCCGGCGCGGTCCAGACATTGGATCTGTTCTACAAGACGAAGCACGATCCCTTGACGCTACGGGGCCGAATTCGCCAGCAGCCGCCGCAGCTCTCAGCAATGGTGGGCGGCACAGAACAGCCGTTGGAGATTTTGCAGCAAACGTGGGAGGTGCGTTATCCACAGGGGACAATGCTGACGCGGAGCAGCGGCCGGTTTCAGCCGGTACGGGAACTGGATCGCAGCAGTCTGCTGAGCCAAATTCAACAGGGTTTCGCCATCGGCTCGATGGAAGGCATGGGCCGCAGCCTGCTGGCAGTGGCAATCGCCGCGGCGGTGATTGCCGTGTTGACGCTCGGTTATCGAAAAATGGAATTCCTCGGTCTGGGAGTCGGCGGCGCGATGCTGTTCGTCACGGCGGTCGCCGGTTGTGACGAGCTCAGCAGCAGCAGTAGCGCTGGCAGCCTGACTGCATCCCTGAGCCCGAAGGCGTCCACGTGGCTTTTCAACAGCAATCACAACGAGACGATGTTGCGCGACGAACTGACATCGATCGACCGGATCGACCAGTAGGGCGGCCAGTGAACCAGGTCACTCACACAAGGAGAACTGCGATAAGAAATGCCAAGCGAACCACAATCAGTTCGCTGATTCTCACCAGCGCATTGCTGTTGACGGCGACCGGCTGCGGGGTCGTGACGATCACCGCACCGGTGAGCGGGATCTTCTGGCAAAGAGTCAACTGCACATCGCCGGTGCCGGGCGGCAGGTCGACGATCAGGTAGTCGAGTTCGCCCCACTCGGTCTGCATGGCGAGTTGCTTGAAGGCCCCGTGGGCCATGGGGCCGCGCCAGATGAGGGCCTTCTCGGGATCGACCAGCTTGCCGATGGTGATGGCTTTTATGCCGTGGACATCGAAGGGAATGAGCATGTTGCCGTGCATCTGTCCCTTATGGGATTCGAGTCCGAGCATGGTGGCGAGGGATGGGCCGTAGATGTCGCCATCGAGCAGGCCGACCGTCGCCCCCATCCGGGACAGACCAACGGCGAGGTTGACCGCGACGGTGGATTTTCCCACGCCGCCTTTTCCCGCCCCGACCGCGATGATGTGCTTGATGCCGGGCAGGGGGGACTGCTGGTCCTGGAGCTTGACGTTGGGGGGGCGAACATCGGCGGTGAACTCGATGTTGATCGCCCCGAGCGTTTCGCCAAGCTCGCTGGCCTTGTCACGCACCGCCTGCTGAACATCGGCGCGGATCTTGTCCTTCATCGGGCAGGCGGGGGTGGTCAGCTCGATGGTGAGGTGGACATCATCGCCTTTGGACTGCGCCTCCTTGACCATGTTCAGCGTGACGAGGTCCTTGTGCAGTTCGGGATCATCGACCGTGCGGAGGGCGTCGGTCAGTTGCTCGTGGGAAAGGGCCATGAGATGGTGCTTCCTGAGGGTATAAGAGAACAATACAAGCCGGAAGGCGTCAATCATAGGCCGAGACGAGTGGAAAAAGCGATCCCGATGGTCTTACGTGATCAGACCCTGCGAGATAGAATGACCGATCATGCGATTGTGGAAATGTGACAGCTATCCGTTGCGAAAACGAGTGATCGGATTGGCCGCGTCATTGGCGATCAGTATGGGTCCGGCATCACCGGGATTCAGCCAGACGACTCAGCCGAATTCGCCCCCGGTCGAAGAATCAACGACTTCGACAACTGTCCAGCCCGCCCTGCTGGCCGGGCCGAAGGTTTCCGAGGCGGCGCTGGGCGGGAAGGGGTCGGCGTTCACTCGTCGCCGCGCACCGAGACAGCCGCTCCCCTTCCGGGAGTGGTTGCAGTCGATGGAAGAGCTATCGCTCACCATCGAACAACGTTCGGAGATTCAGTCGATCGTCAGTGACTTTCGCCTGAAAAGCCGGGACTTCCAGCAGGCGCACGGCGAGGAATTTCGCGCACTTCGCACCAGCATCCGCGAGGATCGCGAGGCGGGCCGGGATATCATGCCGGACAGACTGGGGAGGTTTCGGGAATTGCAATCCCGTGCGCCGGTCCTGGTTCATTACCAGCTCCGCATCTGGCGGATCCTGATTCCGGAGCAACAGGAGGATCTTCGCGTTGCCTTGGCGCGACGGCGTATGGAGCGGATGCCAAACAGGAGGAATGGTGTTTCGGGTGATGGCTCTCTGTTCATACCCACCAAAGTCAAGGACACACGAAAGAAGCCGGAGACCGTCGGAGGAAAACAGAAGGATTCATCTCGTTGAGCATGCCGGTGATCACGACTCGTGAAAGCTAATTTGGCGGGAGTTGGAGGCGAGCGGTGGGGTAGTTTCAGATCGTATATCGAGGCCGTGAATCCGCCCTCCCGATTGCGGCAATGGTCTACTAATCTCCAAGCAGTCTTTCAAATTGCCGCCGCATGAATGTTGTGCAATATTTCTTGTCGATCGCCCAGTGCATTTGGTCGCGGGTCAGGTAGAAACCACCGTTGATGTGTCGCAGGCAGTCGCTGCTGCCGCAATTACATTCAAATTCCTGCGACAATTCGACTTCTGAACCGGGATAGAAAAACACAACCGGTTCGTCAGCGGCAATGTCCCTGATAGCCACCAGGGCAAGGGAATCTACATCAAGGATCGCATTTGGCGAACAACTGTGATCGACAAAATTCAAAAACTCGTTTCGCAAATGCCTGCTTTCATCAAGCTGTAGCGTGCGCCATGTCCGGTGATCCTGAATCTCTTCTTCGCAGCTTTGCACAATGATCTCGCCTTTGGCGATCGGCTGGCTCGCAACTAATTGCAACCGAAGGCGGGGAGTCACCTCTGCTGAAACGACATTGACTTTGCTCATATCACATCCCTACATCAGGTAGTAGTCATCCCATTTCATTGACCGCGGCTCGCCCACATTCAATCATGCTTTCATTGCCCGCGCCATGATACGGCTAAGCCGACGCCAAGGGAATTGACTTGAACGTGTTGGTCTCGTTCACCGGCGCGAGGGCCGAAACCAGAGACGCTGAATAACGAAATGCCGCTTGAGGAGGCGTTGAAGCGGCTGGTGACGTCAATGCGAAAACGTGGTCACCGCAAATGCCTCCGAGGAATGTCATCCGGCTCATTGCTGGGTGGCAGGCACGTTCTCCCGCTCTCGGAAACCGCCAATAGCTCCTCCGCCGATACGACGTCCTCACAAGATCCAATACCCCAAACTGCCGGGAATCAGCATTCAGAATTCGAGTCGGTTGTCCCAGCGGCGATTCGCGATACGATGGACTTCTCATCTCGCCACTCCCCAGGCATTTGGAGTTTCAACCGTTATGTCCGATGGCCTTCTCATTCATCCCCACGGCGGAACCTTGACGAATCGCATTGCCGAGGCTGAAGCGGCCACAAAGCTGCGCTCCGAAGCGGCTAACCTGCCCGCCATCACCATCTCTTCCAAGCAGGCGTGCGATCTTGAGATGATTGCCATCGGAGCCTTCAGCCCCCTGACCGGGTTCCTCGGGAAAGCCGATTTCGAGTCCGTCTGTCGGGATATGAGGCTTTCCTCATCCGGGGGCGAGGGTATCGTCTGGCCGATTCCCATCACCCTGGCCGTGGATGACGATACGAAGGCCAATCTGAGCGAGGGTAGCCGGGCCGCCCTCAAACATTCCGACGGCACCCTCCTGGCGGTGATCGACATCGAGGAAATCTATCCGCACGATAAGAAACTGGAGATCCCCAACGTCTTTCGCACCGAGGATGAGGCCCATCCGGGGGTTCAGACCGTCCTGGAAGAGGGTGAATGGCTGGTCGGGGGGCCGATCAATGTCATTACTGTCACCCCCGAAAAGGAGCCTGGCGAGCAATTTACCGAACATCGACTGGCTCCCGCGGCAACCCGGGCCGCATTCGCCGAGCGCGGCTGGAAGACGGTTGCCGCCTTCCAGACCCGCAACCCCATTCACCGCGCGCATGAATATCTGTGCAAATGCGCCTTGGAGATATGTGATGGCCTGCTCATTCATCCCCTGGTGGGGGAGACCAAGCCGGGCGATATTCCCGCCGAAGTGCGAATGAGTTGCTACCAGGTGATCATCGAAAAATACTTCGTCGCCGCTCGCACCATGCTCTCGGTCATGCCGGGGGCCATGCGTTACGCCGGTCCGCGCGAGGCGATCCTCCACGCTCTGATAAGACAGAACTACGGCATCTCGCATTTCATCGTCGGACGCGATCATGCCGGGGTCGGAGACTACTACGGCACCTACGATGCGCAGAACATCTTTGACGAGTTCGCCCCCGGCGAAATCGCCATCACCCCGCTCAAGTTCGAACACGCCGCCTGGTGCAAGGTCTGCGAGGGCATGACCAGTGCCAAGACCTGTCCGCACGACGGGGATCAGAAGATTTTCCTGTCCGGCACCAAGGTGCGCGAGATGCTGGCCAACGGCGAAAAGCCACCCCAGGAATTCAGTCGTCCCGAAGTCGCGGAAGTGCTTATCGAGTGGGCGACCAGCGCCGTCGCCTCCACATGATTCTTCAACCGAAAACCGAATACCCAATACCCAATACCAGATACCCGATACCGAAAACCGAAAACCATGACCAAACAAGTTGCAACGAACATCACCTGGCACGAAGGCGAGACCTCCCGCGCGGAGCGTCAGAAAAACCTTGGACAAAAGGGGGCCACCGTGTGGTTCACCGGCCTGTCCGCCAGCGGCAAGAGTACGATCGCCATGGCCCTGGAGCAGGTGCTCATCCAGCGGGGGTTCCATGCCTACTGCCTCGATGGCGACAATGTTCGGCACGGACTGAACAAGAACCTCGGCTTCTCGGCGGAGGACCGCGCGGAAAACATTCGGCGCATCGGGGAGGTCTCAAAATTGTTCGCCGATTCCGGCTTGATCGCCCTCAACAGCTTCATCAGTCCTTACACTGCCGACCGTGATCAGGCGAGGAAGATCCATAGTGACGCCGAGCTGGCGTTTATCGAAGTGTTCGTGGATTGTTCTCTGGAAGAGGCGGAGAATCGCGATCCGAAGGGGCTTTACAAAAAGGCCCGGGCGGGCGAGATCAAGGGTTTCACCGGCATCGACGATCCCTACGAAGCCCCGCCCAACCCGGAGCTGCATTTGCATACCGATCAGCAGTCGATCGAGGAGTCCGTGCAGGCCGTGCTCGATTGCCTGGAGCAGAGAGGCTTGTTCAAGAAGGATTGATCGCGCCTAGCCACGATGCGGCACGTCACATATCAAGCATGGCAAAGTGATCAGTCGGAGTCCTGAATGCGGGCGGGGGCGGTGACGCGCGGGGACCACAATGAACCGTCGACCCCCATGCGAAATCGATTTTCGGCAGTCGTGCTGCCATCGAGATGAGCCACCGGCACGAGATCGTTACCCCAGCGGGCGATCGGCCATCCGCCACCGTTGTTGAAGCTGGCGGACGAGGCGGCAATAATGACACCGGTTTTATCCACCGTGCTGCCGAATTCCCACTGCTGCTGCCCGATGCCCTTGCCATTGAGGGGATCGAAGTTGATGAAGGGCGGCCTGAGTTCGGGCGATCCGAAATCGATGTTGAATGCCGATCCATCCGGGCCGCCCGCATCGGGATCGCGCATGGAGGATGCGAACAGGATGATTCTCGAAGGATTTTTCACTTCGGACAAGCGGGTTGCCGCCATCACGGGATTTGTATTCTGCCAGGGATGGAAATTAGTGATGGCATTTCCGCCATGGAATGAATCACCACCGATGAAAACCGAGTTCATGCCGAATGAGGGGATTTCGCTGATGCCGAATCGATTGGCCGCGACGGAGCCGGGGCCATAGATGTCTTTCTCAAACTCCCTTACCAGGGGGCCGATGAGTTCCCGGCTGCGATAATCGACAAACATGGTTTCCCAATGATTACTCAGGTAAGGCGTCAGCCGCCAGACGTAGGAGCTTCGATCGCATTGACCACCGCTGCAGGAGTCGGTGACTCGATTCAGTCGGATATCACCGGGCAGCCTGGCGACGACTTCGATGTCAGTGGGGTCGTCCATGTCAGCCTCGGCGACGTATCCGGGAAGAAAACGACCACTGTGATCGGAGGCATAGCTGTTGAATCCTGCGGCCATCTGCCTCAGGGCATTGAGGGAGGCGGTTCGGTTCGCTACCGCCCGCACTCCGCTGAAGGAGACGACGGCGATGGTGATGAGCCCAAACATGATCGCGATGACGACCAGGAGTTCGAGAAGGGTAAAGGCGGTTCGTCTCGGCATCATGGCGGGTTTCCGGTCTGAGTGATAATGCGGGGGGTGCGGGTGGTGCGGGCGGGAGTTCCTGGGTGAGCCGTCCATGGGTCAACCTCCGCCAAAGATTCGGATGTCGTCGTATTCATCGACGGCCCGGTCAGGATTGATGTCGGGGTTCCCGCCGAGGGCGGTGACTTCATCCCCCGGCGCGCCGGGGCCGTCCTGGGCGGAAAAGAAAATGCCATCTGGACCGGCGGAAATCAACACGTAAGCGCCTCGCGCCGTGCTCGTTTTCCTGACTTCATTCGGATCGGAACTCCCCAGCGCGGGATGACGCAACACATAGGCGTAGTTTTTTTCAAAGTTCGTCAAGGAGTCGGTGAGAATGCTGCCGCCTGGGGAACTATCGTAATCCTGATTCTGACCGAGTTCGCCGAGACCGGGCGATTTGAGATAACCGTCCAGGCCGGCGATAAGAAACTGAGGAAGGTCGTTGGGAATATCGAAGAACAGCGGGCCGCGCGAGCGCAGGCGCCGAAGATAAATGATCGGCTGTCCCCAGTCGTCGAGCAGGTCCGGCAGTTCGAGGGCATTGAAGCTGGCCCCCAGCGCCTGCCCGCTGACCAGGCCGAAGGCGTTTTCATCCGGGGCCAGAAACGGGCCGTTGGCCTTGCCATCGATGAACGGTCCTTCACCAATGCGATTGACATCGACCTTGAGCCGCCAGACAGGTCCCAAGGCGATGACCGTTCCGGAGTAGGCGTCGTAGTCATCCTTGATCGCCGGGATGTTCTCCTCGCCCGGTTTCAAAACCCGATAGCCGCCCATGAGTTCCAGCAGAGCGTTCTCGGTCGTACTGAGAGGATTGTTGGGGAGACTCGCGAGCACCGGCTCCGGAATGACTCCGGGGTACCTGCCGTATTCCTGCTGAAACTGGTCGCAGGCGGCCGCGAATTGTTGCATCGTGTTCTTGGTTCTGGTGATGGAGGCTGCCGTTCTGACGCGTCCCAGTGCGACCAGGAGCAGACCGACAAGCACCGCGATGATGCTGATCACCACCATCAACTCGACCAGGGAGAAGCCCGACAGTCGAGTCCGGTGGATCGATGGAGTTCGATTCGTACTATGTTTCACAGGTAAGGCGATCATGAGCGTCTTTCCTTCTCATTCGCCGAGTGTCTCATCCCGAGCGAAACGTGGAGGGACATCGACACATCCGGCGTAGGGAACTTGTCCCGCCACGCTCATCCGCTGTAACTTCAGTATAGTACAGAGTTTGAGGTTGTCGAGGGGGAAGAGGTCAGCTTTTCTTTTCCTTGCCTCTTACGAGACCGGATCGTCTCACGAAACCCCCCCCACCGGCAGATCATGGGCGGATCGCAGATAGCCATCCAGGTATCGCTCCAGGAATAAATCCACCGCAGATACGGTGGTGGTGGGGTTGATACCCCAGATACAGGCCCGCAGATCAACGTAATCCGGGTCAAGATGGATCCGGAGCGTCTCATCGATGATAAACGCAGTGGGGAGCTTCCCCGCGAGGTAGGCGGTGGCGGCATTTGTCTCCGGATCGCCGATGGTCAGGACTGGCCGGTCTCGCAGTTCATCCGCATTGAGATACCACAGATCCGTACAGACCACCGGCAGCAGGGGGGGATCACAGGGTATCTCGTCCTGCCAACTCAGTATCCGCTCCCGGAGTCGGTAGCCGAGCATGCGGTCTGATAATTCCGCCCGCAGGCTTGACCCGACCACAATCAAGAGCGTGGTTTCCGGGGCGGGGGAATCATTGGTTGACAAAAAATGCTCCGGCATGGATGAGAGTCTCCGTCGATATCCAAGCCGATAAGAAACGGCCCGCAAGAGCCTATCGGGTGGATTCCCACCTCAGCCTCAATTCACGGGTATGCATTGCCGATCTCAGGGCAGCCATGCTGTTGCCACTTTGGGAAACTGAAGGAGTGGAGATACGCTGATGAAGACGCCAGGACGCGCATTCACATTGATTGAAATTCTCATCGTGGTGGTGATTCTGGGAATCCTTGCCGCGATCGTGATCCCCCAGTTCTCGGATGCCTCGGCGGATGCCGGTTACGCCAGTACCCGCGCCCAGTTGCAAACGGTGCGCGGTCAGATCGAGGTTTTCCGCCAGGAACAGTTGCGCGAGCCGGATATGATCGTGCGGCAGTGGCAGGATCTGATCGAGAACGATTACTTGACCGCCGCCGCCATGAACCCGGTGAACGGGCAGTTAGCCATCGCCGCCGCTCCCGCCGCGGGTGTCGGGTGGATCTGGCGCGACAAGGGCAACGGCACATTCCAGATCTACGCCACCAACGCAGACGCCACCGCCGAGTTCGTGGAGTAAGCGAAACTATTTCCTGTCATAACTTCTTCAAAACGCCGCGAGTCGCTGGGCGGTGTCGTGCTCGATCAGTTCGTCGATCATGGGTTGCATACGCCCGGCCATGATTTCACCGAGATTGAAGTTCGCGCTGATCCGGTGATCGACCACCAGGTTGTCCTTGTAGCGATAGGTCCGGATCTTTTCCGCGCGACTGCCGGAGCCGATCATGCTGCTGCGGCTCTCGGCCCGCTCGGCCTCTGCTTGAGCTTTCTGCTTTTCAAAGAGACGCGCCCGCAGCAACTGCCACGCCAGCACCCGATTCTGGGACTGGCTTTTCGTGTTCTGCATCCGCACTTCGATGCCGGTGGGCTGGTGGATCAGGTGCACGGCGGTGGCGACCTTGTTGACGTTCTGGCCACCCGGACCCTGAGCCGTGGTGATCATCTCCTTGACGTCATTCTGGTCGATCGTGATCTCGATTTCCTCCGGCTCGGGAAGCACGGCCACGGTGGCGGTGGAGGTATGAATTCGTCCCTGGGACTCGGTGGCGGGGATGCGTTTGACCTGATGCGTGCCCCCTTCGTAGCCGAGTTGCGCCCAGACCCCCTCGCCGCGAATGATGAAGATCGCCTGTTTGAAACCGCCCATCTCCGCGGGCGAGGAATGAATATCCTCGACGGACCATTTCTTTTCGGTGGCGAAACGCCGGTACATCTCAGTCAGGTCGCCCGCCCAGATGCCCGCTTCGTCGCCCCCGACCCCGGCCCTGATTTCGAGAATGATCGACCCGACCGACTGATCGTCGGCATGGACGAGTCGCTTCTGCACCGCCTCGATCAGTCGCCGGGCCTGGGTTTCCAATGCGGGAAGTTCCTCCCGGGCGAGGGCGACCAGTTCGGGGTCGGAATCGTCTCTTATGACCGTGCGAAGTTCCTCGATCTGATTCTGAGTCTCCCGGAACGCGCGATACTCGGTGACGAGAGGCTCGATCGCCGCCCGCTTGATCGACAGGGTGCGCACCTTTCGGTGATCCTGGAGCACCTCGGGATCGAGCAGCTCCGAGGATAATTCCTCGTAGCGTGCATCCAATTCATCGAGTTTGCGAAGCAGGTTGTCGGAGATGTCGATGGTCATGGGGGATCAGTTGTATATTTTGCCAATGGAACGTATGACGTTACACGACCGGTACTGTCGTGGCACATGATTACAGGCGCATAAAATAACCGCGCTCAGGTGAACACGGCAGGAGAAAACAGAAGGCAGCTATTTTTTCTTTTTGCCCTTGAAGTATTCGCCGGCGAACTTGCGTTGGAACTTCTCGACCCGACCGGCGGTGTCCACGAAGGACTTCTGACCGGTGTAGAAGGGGTGGGAGCCGGACCAGATCTCCACGTGCAGTTCCGGGACGGTCGCGCCCACCGTCAGCACATGCTCGCCGCGGAAGAAGACCTTCGCGTCCGGGTAAAATTTGGGATGAATCTTGTCCTTCATGATCAGGCGGCTCCAAGGGTACGTTCGACCGCCGGGACAGGGGACTTGAGTCGTCCCGGGAACCTCAGCCGAGCCGGGCATATTAGGCAGGAAGCGGGCAGATGCAAGTTCGGGAGGTCGGTATGGGCCGCGAACGGGGGGTGGGGGAATTCCGCGAGGGGAAGGTCTTGCGATGGTGCCAAGCCGCACTTGTATGATGTCATCGGGGTATATCAGGCGTGAATGCCAATTGACCGTGATGATATTGCCGATATTGTACTTCGTCACCGATCCCCTGTAGCTCAATTGGTAGAGCGGACGGCTGTTAACCGTCAGGTTCTTGGTTCGAGTCCAAGTGGGGGAGTTTTTTAGACCGTTGCGAGTAGCAACGGTTTTTGTTTGCGCACGTTCGAGAGAGCGAAGTCTGGTGTCTGTTTTGTCATAGGCACGGGATCTCGAATCGGCGCAACTATTTGTGTGCCAAAGCTTTAGCCGATGTCATACCCACAGACCCTGACACGGCTATTTTGGCCAGTCTGGCATCACTTTAAAGCCGTCCGCCGACCATCGGCCCCCTCAGAAAGTCGCCGAATCCGGCCGGATTTGCCTTGATCTCTCTGCCGAACAGAGCGTTCATGGTGACCTCCAACCCACGCGGGTTGACTCGCTGCCAAAAGAGGTCGAACCCATGGCCCTGGACATCGCCAAAGAACTCGCCGCCTTGCGACGCATGACCGTGACCCAACTGCGAACTCGGTTCGTTGAAGTCCTCGGCGAACAGACACGATCTAGCAACCGGCAACACCTGATCAGACGCATCGCCTGGCGACTGCAGGCGCTGGAACACGGAACGCTGTCACAACGCGCCCGACGGAAAGCGGCCGAGTTGGCCGACGAAGCGAATCTTCGCCTGACGGCCCCGAAGAACGCCCCGCTGGCGGTCGCGCCTCCACGACCGGTGAATTCCGGCCAGTATCGCGATCGGCGTCTGCCGCCGCCCGGCAACGTCATCGCCGGTACGTACAAGGGCCAATCGCTACGCGTGAACGTGCTCGAGGACGGCTTCGAGTATGAGGGACTCCGCTACCGCACGCTGAGCGCCGTCGCCAAGGCGATCACGGGCAGCCACCTCAATGGCTACGCATTCTTCGGTCTCGCTCAGCGCAGGCGGACGAACGAGAAGAAGGAATCATGAGCAAGCCCGCTCCGAAGACGATCCGCTGCGCGGTCTATACCCGCAAGTCCTCAGCCGAAGGGCTGGAACAGGAGTTCAACTCCCTCGACGCGCAGCGACTGGCGGGCGAAGCCTACATCGCCAGCCAGGCGGGCGCGGGCTGGGTCTGTCTCCCGGACCGCTACGACGACGGCGGCTTCACCGGCGGCAACATGGACCGCCCGGCCCTCAAACGTCTCATTGCGGACGTCACTTCCGGGGGGATGGATTGCGTCGTCATCTACAAGATCGACCGACTGAGCCGCTCACTGATCGACTTCACCAGGATGATTGAGCTGCTGGAAAAGCATGAGGTCTCGCTCGTCGCCGTGACCCAGCAGATCAATACCTCCACCTCGACCGGCCGGCTCATGCTGAACATTCTCTCGTCATTCGCCCAGTTCGAGCGGGAGATCATCTCCGAGCGGACCCGGGACAAGATTGCCGCCGCGCGGCGCTCCGGTTATTGGTCGGGCGGAATCCCGCCTCTGGGCTATGACATCGACCGGAGCAGCGGATCAATTCGACTCGTGGTCATTCCGTCCGAAGCAGATCGTGTGCGGCGGATCTTCGAGCTGTACCTGCAGCAACGGTCGCTGCTCAAGGTCACCCGTATCCTCGATCAGCGCGGCTGGAGGACGAAGCGCTGGGTCACCCGAAAGGGTCAGCAGCGGGGGGGTCGGCGGTTCGAGAAGAGCACACTGCTGTACCTGCTGAGGAACATCACCGGCTGCGGCAAGCTTCGCCACCGGGGCGAGGTGCATGAAGGTCGGCACGAGGCTGTCATCCCCGAGGAACTCTACAACCACGTTCAGGCACTGCTGGACCACAACGGCCCCCCCCGGAATCACTCCCGACACAGCAGCGGCGCGATGCTCAACGGTCTGCTGTTCTGCGCCCACTGCGATCGCGCCATGACCCACTCGTCCAGTACCAACGGCTCACGCCGGTACCGGTACTACGTCTGCACGCAAGCGTCCCGGCGCGGCTGGGACACCTGTCCATCCAAGTCGCTGCCGGCGGGCGTCATCGAGCAGTTCGTGATCGATCAGCTGCTGGCCCCCGGAATGGCCCCCGAAATAGCCACCGGCATAGAAGACATCGATGAATGCGAGCGTCAGGTGCTGACGGAACTGGCACTTCAGTGGGACAAGCTAAACAGCGATCAGCGCCACGACGCCCTTCACCGGCTCGTGAAGCGAGTGGAGTATGAGGGCGCCACGGGCACACTGCGATTGACGATCATGCTCA
>JADFSH010000100.1 GCA_022560875.1 Planctomycetota bacterium
GTCAGACGTCTTTGATTGGTAATCCACGAAAAGAGTTCTATGATTGCAACTCTTACGGAGACAGAAGATGAATGACTATAGGTTGAAGACAATCGCAATCGTGGTGTTGGGGGGGATATTGATAGTTCTCTCTCTCAATTTTTCGATATTCAAATCCATATATATGACACGCTTGTCCATAGGCAACGTGCTCGAAGACGATAGTATTTCGCGACTTCCCAGATTTATCAATGAATTCCAATGGAATTCAGAATCGCCGATCATGGTTCCTTGGAATACTCAGCGGTTTACAGTGAAGTATAAAGGTGATCTTTTTACAGACAATGAGACAAGATTTGTAGCAGTTATGAAAGGCTTGAATTTGCGTGATCATTATTATTCTGCCGAGGAGTTCAGAAACGGTGTTGACTTCAGCCTGAATACAAAAAGCGAGGGTCGCCAGATACTGAAGATTCTGGCCAACAATTCAGTCGTAACTCGTATTCCGATCTTCACCTACAACAGTGATAGGCGACCGGTATCTCCTGATTCAATTGCTTGGGAGTTGGTCACAGGCGGCTTGCAAGTCATTGACGGAAAATTCAAGATTCCAATCTTTGCTACGGCATATTCAATTCAAAATGAAATTGTGACCGTTGATGAAGATATAATGTTGTCGGTAATCGATCTCAATGATCCGAGTGTCTCACTTGTCCTTCGTGCATCTGCTGGTAACGCTGTAACGACTTCACAATTGTTGGGCATTGACGTTCATAGAGAATACGCGCTACACATCACTAATGCAAAATATCATAAAGTAGATAGGTTAGTCATTAATTGGGATACATATGGTCCGCAGTTGGAATTCCAGGCAATTCCATCTAATCAAGAGACATACGCAACACCAATGACTAAGGCACAAATATATACCTATCTGTCATGGAATGGGCGGCGTGTTGATATGCACGGCAACTTGTCGATTGTTTCATCGGGACCAGCTGCCGTATCGATTCAACCAATTTCAATGACAACAGCATCAACAAATACTCACAGATTCGTTGTTCAATCAACCAGTCCACTTCAGAACGCAGCATTGAATTTCGAAGAAACTGCGTCAGGCTTGTCAGCGATTGCGTATGTTGATTTTCTATTCCCAACAACATTCCTAATTATTGCTACAATTGCAGGGCTTATTGGAGCAATCGTCGCACACAAGGCTACGAAGCTATTTAGACAAAAGTGGTGGCTAACAATCGTGGAATTTGTAATTGCTGCTCTTGCAGGCCTGCTGCTTTACGCGTCTGTTATACTTGATTGGCTTCCTGTACCTGGCACTGGATCATTGGTTGGAGTATTGCCAGCAATGGTAATTGGGTTAATCGGTGGATTTGTTGGTGAAGGCGTATTTATTTTCGGCAAAAAATTATTTGTCTGACACCACACCGGAATAGATCCGGTGACCTGAGCATTACGAATGCTCCGCTCTCAGATCCGCCGTCATAGGCATTGTAACCGTCACTTGACTACAACAATAGGATGCTATGCCTCCCCTGCCGAGGCGAGTGCTAAACTCCTCCCATTCACAACCGCCGATCCAGCAACCGATACTGCACCGCCTCCAGAACGTGCGAAATCTGCACGGCATCATTTTCCTCCAGGTCCGCGATCGTCCGGGCCACGCGGCGGATCTTGTCGTAGGCCCGGGCGCTCAGCCCCAGTTCCGTCATGGCCTGGCCGAGGATCGTGCGCGAGGCTTCGTCGAGGGGGGCGTGCTGGTCGAGGGACTTGCCGCTGAGTTCGGAATTGATCTTTTTCCCCTGGCGTTTGTGCTGAACATCGCGGGCGGCGATGACGCGCCGGCGGATGGCGGCCGTGTCCGTACCCCGCTGCCGGCTGGTCAACTGCTTATACGGCACGGCGGGAACCTCGATGTGAATGTCAATCCGGTCGATCAGCGGGCCGGAGATTTTCGACATGTACCGGTCCATCGCCCGCTGCGAGACTTCATCGGTGGCCATGCCGCCTTTGGGGGTGGGGTTCAGGGCCGCGACCAGCATGAAACGGGCGGGGAACGTCACCGAGCCGTGCGCCCGGGCGACGGTCACGCAGCCATCCTCCAGGGGTTGCCGCAGAGTCTCCAGCACATCGCGGCTGAACTCCGCCATCTCATCGAGAAACAGAATCCCCCGATGGGCGAGAGACACATCACCGGGGCGCGGGATGGTGCCGCCGCCGATGATCGCGGGCGACGAGGCGGTGTGATGCGGCGTTCGCACGGGCCGGCGGGTGATCAGCGACTGGCCCTTGGGGATCAGCCCCACGCTGGAATAGATCCGCGTCACCTCCAGGGCTTCCTCACGCGAGAGCGCGGGCAACACGCCCGGCAGGGCCTTGGCCATCATTGTCTTGCCCGTCCCCGCCGGGCCGAGCATGAGGATGTTGTGCCCCCCCGCCGCGGCGACGGTTATGGCCCGCTTCGCCGCCTCCTGGCCCCGGATGTCGGCGAAGTCCACTTCCGGCGGGGCCTCGGCGATCAGGCTTTCCGCATCGACGGTCTGGTAGGGTTGCAGATCAAGCTGCCCGTTGAAGAACGCCACGACCTGGCCGAGCGATGACACGCCGATGACTTCGATGCCGTCAACCGCCGCAGCTTCCGGGGCGTTGTCCTCGGGAACTATCACCCCCCGGATATTCCCCCGGATGCCCTCCCGATTACTCCCCTGCCCGCCTTCCCCGGCAAGTTTCTTGGCAAGGATTGCGAGACTTATTATGCCGCGCACGGGGCGGACGCGCCCGTCGAGGGCAAGCTCGCCTGCAATTAAGTATTGATCGAGGGTCGGGCGTTCCTTGCCGTCCTGGTTGTAAACTTTTTCGATGGTGCCGTCCGCCGCGAGCAGGGCCACCGCCATGGGCAGGTCGTACACCGGGCCTTCTTTCTTGATGTCCGCCGGGGCGAGGTTGATGGTGATGCGGGTCTGCGGAAAACGGAAACCGGAGTTGAGCATCGCGGTGCGCACCCGCTCGGTGGACTCCTTCACCGCGGCGTCGGGAAGCCCCACGATGGTGGTCTTGGGCAGGCCGACCGTGGACAGATCGGTTTCGATCTCGCACGCAATCGCGTCGATGCCTTGCAGGACGAAGCTGTGTCCCCGGCTGATCATGGCGGCAGTATAACAGAAACCGAAAATTGCACCACGGAGGGGACAGGTAAGGGAGTGGTATTGACGATCGAGTGCCAGTTTTCGAAGGCGACGCGGCTTTTCGGGCCCAGACGCCTCGAATATGCCCGGAATCGGTGTTACCGGGGGTCCGGTCGCGGCGGTGATGAGGCCCTGGAAAGCCACATAAACCCCGTCTGGATTTCCATCATCAATCACCTTCAACCCACACGAATTCCAGGAGCCCCAATAAAGTAGCCTGTCCTGCTCTGTAGAAAACCTCAGAATACTGGCTCCTCAGCTGGTTGGTCGATTTCAGAGAGTGCTTGTTTTGCAGAGTGTGCCTAAGACGCAACGTGACGAAACAGGCTCGCAGGCAGGGGTTTTCTACAGAGCAAGCCTGTCCCCTTTGATTTCCCAGCGCACACCCACCGCGCTAGGTAGTGCTACCTTCAACAAAAGAGACAGTTCCCGAAGTTACGGTGTGAGCTGATAGTTGAGATTATCTCAATATTAGGTGAATTCCGTCAAGCCATTCGGAAGTACGACGCATCGAGTATGCTGGCGTAGCTGGATCAGTCAAATGGGAAGAATCGGGTAACACCACACTCGACAACCCTTACAAGCGACGAACAACGCGCGAGCTACGGGTGAAATGCGTATCATCCCTCGTCTCTTGCAGAATTCTTACTTGCACAGACCTGTCGGTGTTCTATACTTACTTTTGATCATATGTTTCCTCCGTTGATACATCACCGATTAAAGCGGAGCCTTGAAGGCTTTGAATGAGCCAGTCTTCCTGAATTTCGCTACTGCAGAATTCTCGGCCGATGAATGGAACCGGGCGATCATGGACAGGCAGGTAGGATCGACGGAGCGAAGACTTCGATGAGGGCTTTGTCACGTCATATATACACCAGTTCACCCCAATCAACTGATTCCTGCCACACCAGATCGCAAGCAAGCCATGTGCCGTGCGAACGCGTCCTTCTAGATACGACAACGAGGTTTATACACCGATGAAATCTCACCTAGTCTGCATCACACTTACATTGGCCCTTGCATGCAGCAGTCATGCTCAATCACCCCTAATGATCAGTGGCTCGGACTTGGCGCATTGGCGGCGCGAGCTTCTCCTTTCGGATGCTCAATTTAGCAATCTAGTAGAACTGCACCGAGACTACGTCGTCAGGGTGACCTCATCAGAAGAGCTGAGAGTACGAGCTGAGACTGAGTCTCTGTTCGGTGCCGATTTTGACAGCGACGTTCCTCCGAATCGAGATACGCTCGACCAATTCATTCGCACATGCGATAAGCAGTCACACGCTCTGTCACGTCTCGATGACATGCTCTTCGAGGCTCTCAGCACCAGACTCGCGGAAACACAGCTTGCACGGTTGCCGCGTATCGCAGCACAGGCATCCATCAAACGTCTGATGGTCGATCCGCTTGTGCAATTGTGGCTGAAACCGAAATACAACCTCGACATCTTGCCGTTATTGACCTTTGTGAATGGAGCGGATGGCAACGAGAACCTCGCGGCGCTCGTCGCAGGCGTCGGATCGCAGTACCAGAGCACGCTTCAGCGCCTTCGCGCCGAATCGGCAAGGGCCCTGAGAGACTGGGTGAAGAAGTGCGAGCAGGGATCCGCAGTCGATGAATCATGGCACGCCGCCGGCCAGCGCGTGTTTGCGATCATCGATCAACTGCAGAACACGTATCAGCGCGCTTACGACAGCATTACAGCCGCACTACCGGGTGAGCAGGGAATTCTGCTAAGAAATCATGTCGCGAGCACATCGTCCCTCTACGGCAGGCTGCCGTATTCGCGAGTGTTGCCGCTGGTGTATTACGCATCGACGTCCGCATCGGAGCCGGCCGCGAATTCGAACGCGTCGGCCGACGCCCTGGCAGACATGCTCGCCGAGGTGCTGGTGTTGCATGACCGCTCCTTCGCCAATGAGCATGAGTATGAATTGGAACGGGGCCGTGCATGGGCAGTGTATGGAAGGCGGGTTTTCGACTTCAGCTCGAACCAGTTCGATCGCGACCGTGATCCCGCGAAGCGCTCGGCTTATCTGAAGAAGGCCCATAAGCGATCGATGGCAATCGAACATGAACTGGGGCAACTGCTCGACCTGAAGCCGGTTCGCAAGGTCATGTGGGCCAGGCTGAACGCGACTCGAGACCGGAAGTTGCGTGCTTCCGAATCCGAATTGGACAAGAAGCCGACGTTCGCTCGCCGGCGGTTGATCGGGTTGAATGTTCCGGACGTTATGGAATCGGTGCCGGCGCCGATCACAAAGGACGATGTCCGGATCTGGGCGGACTTTGCGAACATCAGTGATGACCAGATTGCCACGCTGCATGACATTCATGATCGATACCTCGATACCTGCACGCGACGATTCACGCCCTTGGTGGCCCGGCTGTACGAGATGGACATCGGGGTGAGACCCGACGAATCCAGGGGCATGATAAGGGTCTTCTCGGATATCGATTCCGTGAATGAGGGAACGGAGTTGCTGATGAGGCTCGTTGATGTCATCACCAAAGAGGACGACCGATTCTTTGCGGCTTGCAAGACTTCCGGCGTGTTTCGGAACCAGCACAATTATGAGGTGGTCATTCAGCTCGATCGCGAGTTGGACCGGTATGGTCATCGGTGGAAAGAACCGAATTTCTCGAAACGCCTCAACCTTCAGGCCCTGGCCTTGCTGTCGGATGTCGATCGGGTCAACCCGTTGGATATGCTGTTCTCGCATGAACCCGATGACCGCACGAAATCTCGTGTCATCGCGTTGTCAAATATTCACCGGGAGGCCCTCGTCAATCACGCTCGGGCCAGCTACGACTCCGCACTCGCGATATGGTGCAAGTCGGCGGCCTTGTACAGCAGATATGGACACGTCGTGATCCGAAAGGATCGCCCGATCCCGCGAGAATCGATGAGCGCCCTGAGAAATGTGCTCGCCGAGCACAAGTCAGCGTTCTATTCAAATCGCAATCAATACATACGCGTCATGAACGAGTACGTTGCCGGTCTTTACGAGGCCCTTGGCCCCGCGCAGGCAAGGCATGAGTTCCGCAGCGACTATGTAGCGAGAGCGTATCCAATCGTGGCATACGACCCGTACAAATTTCAGCAGCGTAAGGTGGAGGCGTTCAAACGCCTGGAGTCGAGGGGAGGTGATCTGGCGAACTTCTTCGTGCAGATCGTCGCTTCCTATGAAGACGAATATGTTCACCTTCAGGACACATTGATGGGGCTCAGCCAGGAATACGAGTCGCTTCTCGGATTGAACGATCGAGACCAGGAACTGAGCGCCGTTCGCGGTCAAGTTGAAGCGGCGTTGATTGCACGAAGGGAACTCAACCTGTTCACGCAGCGAAGGATGGACTTGTTGTTCAACTAACTGCGTCGGTCAATAAAGGTTCCTGACACCTTTTTCCTCTCTCGTCCTTCTAGATACGACATCGAGGATTATACACCGATGAAATCTCACCTAGTCTGCATAACACTTACATTGGTCCTTGCATGCAGCAGTCATGCTCAATCACCCCTAATGATCAGTGGCTCGGACTTGGCGCATTGGCGGCGCGAGCTTCTCCTTTCGGATGCTCAATTTGGCAATCTAATAGAACTGCACCGAGACTACGTCGTCAGGGTGACCTCATCAGAAGAGCTGAGAGTACGAGTTGAGACTGAGTCTCTGTTCGGTGCCGATTTTGACAGCGACGTTCCTCCGAATCGAGATACGCTCGACCAATTCATTCGCACATGCGATAAGCAGTCACACGCTCTGTCACGTCTCGATGACATGCTCTTCGAGGCTCTCAGCACCGGACTCGCGGAAACACAGCTTGCACGGTTGCCGCGTATCGCAGCACAGGCATCCATCAAACGTCTGATGGTCGATCCGCTTGTGCAATTGTGGCTGAGACCGGAATACAACCTCGACATCTTGCCGTTATTGACCTTTGTGGATGGAGCGGATGGCAACGAGAACCTCGCGGCGCTCGTCGCAGGCGTCGGATCGCAGTACCAGAGCACGCTTCAGCGCCTTCGCGCCGAATCGGCAAGGGCCCTGAGACACTGGGTGAAGAAGTGCGAGCAGGGATCCGCAGTCGATGAATCATGGCACGCCGCCGGCATGCGCGTGTTTGCGATCATCGATCAACTGCAGAACACGTATCAGCGCGCTTACGACAGCATTACAGCCGCACTGCCGGGTGAGCAGGGAATTCTGCTAAGAAATCATGTCGCGAGCACATCGTCCTTCTACAGCAGGCTGCCGTATTCGCGACTGTTGCCGCTGGTGTATTACGCATCGACGTCCGCATCGGCGCCGGCCGCGAATTCGAACGCGTCGGCCGACGCCCTGGCAGACATGCTCGCCGAGGTGCTGGTGTTGCAAGACCGCTACTTCGCCAATGAGCATGAGTTTGAATTGGAACGGAGCCGTGCATGGGCAGTGTATGGAAGGCGGGTTTTCGACTTCAGCTCGAACCAGTTCGATCGCGACCGTGATCCCGCGAAGCGCACGGCTTATCTGAAGAAGGCCCATAAGCGATCGATGGCAATCGAACATGAACTGAGGCAATTGCTCGACCTGAAGTCGGTCCGCAAGGTCATGTGGACCAGGCTGAACGCGACTCGAGACCGGAAGTTGCGTGCTTCGGAATCAGAACTGGACAGAACGCCAACGCTCTCTCGCCTGAGGTTGATGGGGTTGCGCTTGCCGGACGTCAAGGAATCGGTGCCGGCGCCGATCACGAAGGATGACCTCCGGATCTGGGCGGTCTTTGCGAACATCAGTGATGACCAGATTGCCACGCTGCATGACATTCATGATCGATACCTCGAGACCTGCACGCGTCAATTCACCCCCTTGGTGGACCGGCTGAAAGAGCTTGACATCAGGAGGAGGCCCGACGAATTCATATCCAGGCGGGTCTTCCCGGTTATCGAGACCGTGAATGAGGGAACGGTGTTGCTGTCGCGCATCGTTGAAGTGATCGCCGAAGAGGACGACCGGTTCTTTGCGGCCTGCCAGACCTCCGGCGTGTTCCGGAACCGGCACAATTATGAAGTGGTGATTCAGCTTGACCGCGCGTTGGACCGGTATGGTCATCGGTGGAAAGAGCCGAACTACTCGAATCGCCTGAATCTTCAGGCGCTGGCCTTGCTGTCGGATGTCGATCGAGTCAACCCGTTGGATGTGTTGTTCTCGCATGAACCCGATGAGAGCACGAAATCTCGGGTCATCGCGTTGTCGATCAAACACCGGGAGGCCATCGTCAGCCTCGCGCGGGCCAGTTACGAATCGGCACTCGCGATGTGGAGCAAGTCGGCAGCCTTGTACAGCCTGCAGGATTACGTCATTTTCCGAAGTGATCGCAAGGTCTCCCCGCAGACGCTTAGTGCCCTGATGAAGGTCATCGCCGAGAACCAATCCGCTTTCCATTCAAATCGCAATCAATACATACGCGTCATGAACGAGTACGTTGCCGGTCTTTACGAGGCCTTTGGCCCCGCGCATTCCAGGCATGAGTTCCGCAGCGACTATGTGGCGAGAGCGTATCCGATCCTGGCCCACGACCCGTACAAATTTCAGCAGCGTAAGGTGGAGGCGTTCAAACGCCTGGAGTCGGGGGGAGGCGATCTGGCGAACGGCTTCGTGCAGATCGTCGCTTCCTATGAAGACGAATATGTTCACCTTCAGGACACACTGATGGGGCTCAGCCAGGAATACGAGTCGCTTCTCGGATTGAACGATCGAGACCAGGAACTGGGCGACGTTCGCAGTCAAGTTGATGCGGCGTTGATTGCACGAAGAGAACTCAACCTGTTCACGCAGCGAAGGATGGACTTGCTGTTCAACTAACTGCGTCGAACCCGTGGTCACCATACACAAGAAGGGGGAAATCAAAGGGGACAGGCTACTTTATGAATGGCCCTTCGGTCGTCCTCGGGGGCGGAGCGTGGTCTCCAGATCGTGACGCCTGGCCACACGCCTGACCCAGCGGTCATTGCCATACGGGCGGCCCCGCTGCACACACCGACGCAGCGCTTCCAACTCCGCTTCGTTCTGCGGCCGGTTGACCATCTGCCGCCATCGCGACGGGCGCTGAACCGGCCAGTCGGCGAGCAGTCCCAGCCGCCGGCCGCTGGTGCGCCAATACAGCGATCCGAAACGCCAGTCCTCCGCCCGCTTGACGAGACCGGCCCGCAGCGCGTTGCGTTCGACATATCGCATTGCCTTGAGAAAATGCTCATCCGTCTGGACGATGAACGACTTGAAGCGTCCCTGCCAGATGTGACCGCTGCTATGGTGGTGCGCGTGATAACGCCGCACATGAGAGGTCATGAGCCATTGCATCCAGGTGCTGATGTCGCCATCGCCGCGGGGCCGGAGCATCAGGTGAAAGTGGTTCGGCATCAGGCAATAGCCCAGCACCCGCATGGGCAAGCGATCGCTGGCGGCGGCGATCAGGTCGATGAACGCCTGGTAATCATCATCCTTGTGAAACACGCGGGCGCGGCCATTGCCGCGATTCAGGACGTGGTAACACAAGCCGCCGGCGGTGGCGCGAGCAATTCGGGGCATGGCGGCAGGCTATCGCGGCTTGCGACTGGCGTCAATAAAGTAGCCTGTCCCCTTTGTTTTGGCTTTGCATAGGCGGTACACTCCCCCATCTTCGATCTGTGTCCTCAGCCCCTTGGTGGCAAATCACTCTTTATGGTCCGATCGCCTGACAATTCGCAATCATCCCTGCCCACTCCTCTGGGAGCGGTGCTGGCGGTCACGTTCTTTACCTCCTTCAGCACCGGGGTGTTCTGGAACGGCCTCTCCTTCATCGCCAAGCATGCCTACGACTTTGATGAGAAACGCAATTTCATTCTCTTTGCCGTGATGGGCGGAATTTATGCCGTCGGAGCCTTCAGGGCCGCAGCCATGACCCGTTTCGCGGGGCGAGTGTGCAGCCCCCGCCAGGTGCTGGCGTTTGTCATCGCCCTGCAAACCGTCTTCTGCATGATGCCGGTGTTGTTTGTCGGCGAGTGGGCGTTGTGGACTGCCGCCATCGGGGTGACAATGGCGGCGTCCATATCCTGGCCGCTCATCGAAAGCTATATCAGTGTGGGCCGGCACGGACAATCCATGCGTTCGGCGATCGGATGGTTCAATATCACCTGGACCATTGCCGTGTGCATTCCGCTCCTGCTGATGGCCCCGATCCTCGAGCATCATGCCAAGTGGGCAATCGGCGGGTTGGGGGTGATCAACCTGCTGGGGCTCATTCCGCTTTTTCTGTTCACCCGTCAACCCGGATATCACGATGCGGAACTCTCCGCGGACCACGTGCAGGATGAATACCCCCTGCTGCTGCGTTCAGCCCGAGTGCTGCTTCCCCTGAGCTATATCCTCATGTCGGCCATGACCCCGATCCTGCCTTATCGCCTGAGCGAGATCGGGGTGGAAGTTGCCTGGGAAACCCCCGCGTCGGCGACGTGGATGATCGTGCGGGTTCTCGCCCTGGCGATCATGTGGCGGCTTCCCTTCTGGCATGGTCGCTGGGGAACGCTGGTGCTGGGGGCGGGGGCCATGACCAGCGGATTCGGCATGGTGGTGCTGGCCCCGAATATCTACATCATGCTCGCCGGGTTCGTCATCTACGGCATTGGCATGGGGGTTATCTATTACGCGGCTCTGTATTACGGCATGGCGGTCGGCAAGGCGGCCATCGAAGCCGCGGGCAAGCACGAGGCACTCATCGGAGCGGGATACGGCACCGGGCCGCTGGCGGGACTCGTCGGGACCGCTCTCGGGGGCGGGGCGCAGATCGTCGCCATCGTCTGGGGCGCGATGGCGATCGGGATCCTCCCCGCGATTCTCCCGTATGTCCGGGCGCGTCGGTTGCGAAAATCGAACGCTGATTCAAGGGGCGATATCGATCCGGACTGATGCTTCCGTGAGTGAGGACGGGGGCGGAGCGAGGCTCATGTCAACTTTTGACAATTCATCCACATCGTTGATGACCATCCGCCAAACCCTCTGGATTCAGGCGGAAAACCGACTCCTGGCCAGCCTTAGTGGACATTTCCGAGGCTCATTCAGGTGAATCAATCCCAGTTTCACGAAAGATGTCGTTGTCCCCTACACTGGCCCGGAAGTGTCCAATATTGAGCTGATCAGTTTAGTTGTCGTCGGTTTCGTCGCCGGAGGAATGGGCGGGCTGCTGGGCATTGGCGGATCGATCGTCATGATCCCGGTGCTGACTCTGGTCTTCGGCCATAACCAGCATCTCGCGCAGGCCGCGGCGATGATCGTGAATATCTTCGTCGCGGTGCCTGCCGTCATCCAGCATCATCGCGCGAAGGCCGTCCACTGGGACTCCGTCCGCTATATCCTCCCTTTCGGCATCGTGTTTATCCTCGTCGGGGTGGAGTTGAGCAACAAGATCGATGGTCCATTGCTGCAACGTCTGTTCGGGGCGTTTCTGCTGTATGTGATCTACATGAACTTCATGAAGCTGATCGATAAAAAGGATGATCCCACCGAAAAGGATCTCAATGTCCGGTGGTATTCCTGCGGCTTTGTGGGGTCGATCACCGGTTTCTGCGCGGGATTGCTGGGGATCGGGGGAGGGATCATCACCGTGCCTCTGCTGCATCGCGTGTGTCGCATGCCTTTTCGACAATGCATCGCCACCAGCGCCGCCCTGATGTGCATGACCGCGTTGATCGGGGCGTTTTTCAAGAATAGGGCTCTGGGAGATATGGCCGTGAATGGCGTCAACTCGGCAGTCTCCGAGAGTCTCATTATC
Organism: Planctomycetota bacterium; assembly: GCA_022560875.1. GTDB lineage: Bacteria > Planctomycetota > Phycisphaerae > Phycisphaerales > SM1A02 > JADFSH01. The sequence goes on from JADFSH010000100.1 coordinate 11,967, forward strand.
GCCGCGTGCTTCTTGCCCACCGCAATCCTGGGCGGCATGCTGGGGGCGAAATATACGCATCGCCTCCCCCTCAAGTGGCTGCGGGTGACTTTCATCCTGCTGCTGTGCTGGGCAAGCTGGCAAATGCTCGGCCTCCGCGAAATCTTCGGCAATACCGCCAACGCTTTTCCGTATTGAGGGAGAAGCAGGGATTGGGGAAGGCAATGAGGCAATAGGCAATTGACAATAGGTATGAGGGGGAGGTCGAGGTTGATGAAGCGGGTTGCGGGCCGGGGGTGTATACGTGCCCGAAGCGCGCCCCCCGGATACGCCGGGTCCGTTGCTTAACGAGCCCGAAGTGTCACCCCCGGATTCGCCGGGTTCTTCGAGTGATCCTGGGTCAATGGGCAAACGTGACTCCAGGGGTGCTTGCGATGGCGACTCTACAAGTGGCACGGGCATCTTGCCCGTGCGCATGGATTCGGTGCCATGGTCTGAGGTCTTGCCGAAGGCCATGCCAACCTGCACTTCATCAGTCACTTCAACTCCCACTACCCCCTCCCGCGTGGCCTGCGTCTTCGCCTTAGACCACGGCACCAGCGGTCGCACAACGGACCCGCTCGCTTGCACTCGGGGCTCGTCTTCGTTTAGTTCTTCCCCCAGTCGCTCCAGGGCTTCGAGAACCTCCGCCTCACTCGCGGGCGTGATTGATTCCCGATAATCGCCACGCGCCCTCGGCCCGCCTCCACTCGGCTCCCCCTGCTGCGAATGACGATTCTCAGAGTTCGACCCGCCAAAGCGGAGTAAATCAACACACGCCTTCCGCATGACCTCGCAAGCGCGGACTTCATCCGCACTCGCCGCGGGCACTTCATCTGTCAGTTCCGCCAAACGCAT
>JADFSH010000101.1 GCA_022560875.1 Planctomycetota bacterium
GCCCGCATCATCGGTCCATCCCTCGGAAAACATGTTCTCGAAGAAGGCATTCTCCTGGGCGATCCAGTGGGTCACGAAGAGATCAAAATCATCGTCGTGATCAAAATCTCCCACCGCGAGTCCCATCGCCCCGCGATAGTCCGCGGCGAGCGAAATGGCCCCGATGTCGGCAAACGTGCCATCGCCCAGGTTGCGAAACACGCCGTTGGATGAGACGTCGTTGGCGACATAAAGGTCGATCAGCCCGTCATCGTCAAAATCGAAACAGACCACCCCCAATGACCGCCCGTCAGGATTATCCACTCCGATCTCCTTTGCCACGTCGGTGAATGTCCCATCACCGTTGTTGCGATACATCCGGTTGCTTTGGGGCTGGTAGGATGAGGGGTTGATGGTGTAGGGGATTTCCGAGCCGTATTGACGGGTATTTCGGCTGGCATCCCCCTTGCGATGGACAAACTGAACGTAGTTGCAGACGTAGAGGTCGATCAGTCCGTCACCGTTGTAGTCGGTCCACGCGCACCCCGCGCTGAACGACTCATCGCCGACCCCTGCGGCTTCGGTGATGTCGGTGAACGTCCCATCGCCGTTGTTCTCGAACAGCAGGTTGCGACCGTAGGCGGTGATATAGAGATCAAGATCGTCGTCGTTGTCATAATCACCCCACGACGCGGCCATGCCGAACAGCGCGATATCAAGTCCGGCCTCAGCCGAGACATCGGTAAACGTGCCGTTCAGGTCGTTGCGATACAGTGCGCAGCGGCCGCGCTGGGGATGGTCCGGGATTGGATCGAGGATGGAGCCGTGGAAGTTCACGAGGAAAAGATCGGGATCACCATCGTTGTCATAATCGCCCCAGGCCACCCCGGAACCCATGTCCTCGGGCAGAAGCGACTGGCGCACGGCAGGGAAATGGCGAAATGGAATCCCCGCCGTGCCCGTGACATCGTCAAAGGTGAAGCGCACCATGTCGGGGGTGATTTCGCGGCTGAGTATGCTGGTCAGGCCATCCACGCCGCCATCCGCATTGAGGGCGGCCGGGTCTTTCCGCACGCCCCCGATGAGCACCAGCAAGCTGATCACGAGGGCCGCGATGAGGCCGGGCCCGCCCCAGCGCAGCATCAGCACGTAACGCTTATTCAACGGTCGGCGCGGCATGATCGATCACCTTTATGGTCGTCGAGGTCCGGGTCATTTCAGTGACGGGGGCGCGCATGCCGGATTCCTTGCCGTACACCGTGTCGAGAAACTCGGGATTGACTTTGCGATACCAGAGGATGGCGGTGACGGTGATTTCGTCTGCGACACCTTCCGGGGGGAGTTGGAAGGTAAATTCGTCCGAGCGCGGCGAGGGCTTGTCCGCGGAAATCTCTTCCGCGACGCGTTTTCTCGACATGGACGGGCACTGGAACTGCACCTGAACCGTATCCGTCGCGCCGGGATAGAGCGTCCGCTTGTAGCTCGCGCCGACGAGGTCCCAAAGGTTGTGGCGATCGATCGGCTCGCCGCGCCGGTCGAAGACATCCGCCCGCAGCAGGACCTGGGGCTCAATGATGAAACCGTCCTCATCCAGGGCCCCGGTGTGATAGAGTTCCTCGCCGCTGCTGGTCGTGACGATCAGCTCCACCCAGCTCTCGATCATGTCCAGCGGGCCGGTGGGGAACTCGTGGCCGGTCTTGTTGTTGGTGAGGATCACCTGGAGGGAGACTTCCTCGCCGGGCATGACCTGCTCGGGGCTTTCGATATCCATGCGCACGACCGGGCCGGTGGTCCACTTGTCGGCGATTTCCTCGATCTCGTATTCGCCCCGCAGCCATTGCTCGATCAGCTCCGTGTGTTTTTCGGCGCCTTCGAGTTTGTGCCAGAGGGGGATGTATTGGTTGGAGGCGAGAACGCGATGGCTGCGATGGCGCTTGTCATCGGGGCTGCGGTTGTAGTCGGTGACATCGCCGCGGGCGGGATCGTTACTCGCCACCAGCGGCATGTGGCATTCACGACAGGAGACCGTTTTCGTCGGATCTCCCTCGTGATTCCAGCGACTGTTCCGCCAGGAGTCGTATTGGTTCTGCCCCTGCACCTTGCCGATGTCGGTGTTCACGAGCTCGTCGATGTATTGCTTGTGGCAGCCGGCGCAGAATTCCGTGGTCTTGTAGAGCGACCGCGAGAAGGAATTGACGTGCTGCTGGGGATAGGTGCGGATGAGAAAGTCGCTGGTGAATTTAGCGAACGATCCCTCATCGAGTTCATAGGCGTAGCGTTGCTGGAGCTGGACGGTGTAGTCGCCGTTGCCCTGCACGTCGGTCTGCACGATGCTGTGGCAGAAAATGCAGGAGGCGCCCTCATCGGCGCCCTCGGCGCTGAGGGTGATGTTGCCGGTGTTCTTCGCCCCGCTGAAGAGGGAGATCGGATCATGGCACCCGGCGCAGTAGCGGGTGTGCTCGGGGGTGAGTTCGTCGGCCATGATGGTCTGCACGCGCTGGAAGAGGCCATCCAAGGCTGAATACCGATGGGCGCTGGGCAGCCATTCCTCGTAAATCTCCTGATGGCAGCCGGAAGTGCCGCAGCCCGCCGAGCCGGCCAAGGCCCGCGGATCGATCGCGCCATTGCGCTTGATTTCCTCGGCCGCGGCCACGAAGATCGCCTCGATGCGATCGGACTTGTCATCCGTCAGCTCGAATTGGTCGAGACATTGCCGCACCTGGTCAAACAGTCCGATCGGGTCTTTCCGGGATTTCTTGAACGATGCGAGATAGGTTGACCGCGCCTGGTCGTTGCCAAGGACGCCGAGCACTTGAGTTTGCACGTTTTCCTTCCATTCGGAGTTCTCGACCCGGGCCAGGCTCGGAGAGAAGGGCTGGTCATCGCCGAACTTCCAGTTGTAGTCGCTGTCGAAACCCTGCTGAAGCTCCGGGGCGGCGTATTGAATCGCCCAAACGCCTCCGATGGCGAAGCAGACGACGGTGACGATGAGGCTGCGGGAGTAGAATCGGTTGCGTGCAGAGCGCAGAAGTTGAAGCGCTTCGGGGTTGTTGACCTTGCGCACGATCACGGTGGCGAGGTGGACCACGATGAAGATGAACATGCACGCGCCGCCCACGAGATGAATCATGTCCCAGGTGTAGCTCAGGGCGGGGCCGAAGATCCCCTGCCAGGTCACCACGATGCCGCTGACGATGCAGAGCATCACGAACACGAACGAAACGTAGCCCAGCAACTGATAGTGGCTGAGATTGCCTTTCTTCCTCACCAGCCAGTGACGCACCATGTACCAGCAGACCGGCACCGTGGAGAGCAGCCCCACGATGGTGTGAATGAGCACATTGAACTGATTGAACTCGGAGAACGGCAGAAGAAAGATGACAAATCCGCTCAGGGTGAGATACAGCAGCACGCCTCCGGTGATCGCGGCCAGAATGGAGCGCCATTCCGCGATGGCGTTGACACGAGTGCCCGTCTCTGACAGGGCGAATGACGATGATGCGTTTTGGGCTTTCATGTTTTCTCTTCCTCGGCAGGGGAGGCGCTCCGCTCATCAGTCAGTTGCGGTCGGGCCGGATCGTGGCGCGATGCCCGGGTCTGGCATGGCGGTGGTCGAAGGGATATGAAATGCGACAAAGGTTGTCTTACGGAGAAAGTCGTTGAGAGTTTCCCGGATACTGGCTAATTTTTCGTGGAGGGCGCACGTTTGATCCAGGTCACAATATTTCATGCCGAAGGGGCAGAGTGAATTATCCCGCGAAGATTCAAAGAGTTGATAAACGTCGAGCAGGGTGATTGTTTCGGGCCGACTTGAGAGGACATATCCGCCGTTCGGGCCGCGTGAAGCGATAACGAAACCCGCACGAGAAAGAGCGGAAAGCGTTTTCGCGACGAACGGGCAGGGGATGTCCCTCGAAGCGGCAATTTCCGCGGCGGAGAGCGCCGTTCGTCCCTCGCCATACGCTTCCGCCAGACGACTCATGGCGGTAAATGCGCACACGGTCTGTCTTGAGAACATGCCCAACGAATCAACCCTTTCCTGGCGGGCGCAACGTGGCCGCGGGTCGTTGATCTATCGCAAATGATAGCATCTTCGGGTGTATTTATGAATAAAAGGTAGTTATATTTATAAAATACAAGATTATATGGTCCAATTATCTTGTTATTCAGTTGAAGTCTATATTCTCCCTCTTGACAGTCATGTTTCAGTGCCCGAACATCTCGAAAAAGGTCGGAAACGTGCCGACGATGCCAGCGGCGATGAGTACGAGCGTGATAGTGAAGGCGCGACGCTCCGACACTGCCTTGTTCTTCCACGCGATGTGTAGCACGATCCACGCCGCGATCCAGATAATGACGGCCACACCGCTCTTGCCAGCCAGTGGTCCGGTAGGATTCCACCAGTTGAGTAGATTCTTGACGCCCACGCTCATCTGGGCGAGCGTCGTGAGGAAGCCCAGCGCTGCGCAACCGATGCCAGCGGCCACGAACGCTGCCGCAGCGACGCCGGAGTCTTCTGTTTCGCGTGAATTTGTCATGACATTCTCCAGCTTGTAACCATAATCGTAGATGACAACGGACTTAGTAGATGGGTGCGGCCTTGGTGATGAACGCTCCGAACGTGCCGGCGACGGCAGCGGTGAGGAAGGCGATCGTGAAGAAGACGATGCAGGCCCAACGGACCTGCGGATTGTCGGCCAGACGCAGCCCGTACCGCATGACCACGAACGCGACCGCTGTAGCGAGGATCGGCGACATCCACGCAACATGCTCCTTCCACTCCATCCCGAATGTGTGCCACCCCGCCAGGTTCTCGTTCGCGAGCAGGTAGGAGCGGGGGTAGTCGGTCAGGTCGGCGCCGTCCGGCGGCTTGGCGCGATACCACGGATACACCTTGTATGTACCACTGATGACCGTCAGCCAGGAGACGGCAGCCATGATCCATGTTCCCGCCATCAGCCGGCGCAGACGCTCCTGCAGACCGAGCCGTGTCGCGAACTCAGTGCGGAAACTCCATAATCCCGCCAGCCCTCCCGCATACGCCAGCAGGAAAACCGCACCGAATCCCATTCCGTGGATGACGGTCCAGAATTCATGATCTGTGAATGACATGGCAATATCTCCTACTAAGTGAGATGGGCCTCAGAACATCAATTGAAACTGTGTTCGGAATACGATCTGATTGTCCTCCGACGATGAGAGCAGACCGGCCCCGGTGTCGCTGTCCGGCAGTTGGTCGAGCACCCAAACGACGTCGGTAGTCAGTTTGAGGGCGTGCTTTTTGAAGTAGTAGTTGGCACCTACGGTGACAAGATTGATCTCATCGTCGGCAAGGGGCGTCATCACACTGACTTTCGAGTCGTAGAGTACGCTGTCGAGATCGAGGTGCTCGTAGCGTGCAAAAACATCCAGCTTGTCAGGGATGACGAAAACACCCCCCTGGACAAGGAATCCGAACTGATCGACTTCAGTGAAGCTGGCCGATCCGTTGTCGTCGACGTGCTGGCCGACGAGAGCGGCAAAGAGGTTCCATCCGCCGAACTCAGCGCTGAGATCAACGGTGTACTTGAAAAAGTCGGGGGTGTCAGTTCCTGAGCCGGTCTCCCCGACCTCATAGTCGACGGCGGCCCCGAGAAGCAGGCCGAATTCCTCATCCGGCCAACTTTGGAAATCCTTGAACTGCGACCACTCGCCGGCGAGCAGGATCTCGCCGCGCGCGGCCACCGCCAAGTCCGTGCGATCGAAGGCGAATCCGGAGTTCTTGGCTCCTGTGCCATCATGCACCATCACCTGGGCGGCCCACCGTTCCGCGCCGTATCTCAGTTGCACACCCTGGCTGCGATTGGCGTTGAACACGTGGTTGATGTAGGAGCGCTCCAGCGCCTGCTGGCGGCCGCTGCTGACGAGGAATTCTCTCAGGAATGGTACTTTGAACTGCCCGACGTCGATCTTCCAGTTGTCGTTGAGTTGATAGCCGTTGACCGCGTCGTCGAGGGAGGCTCCCCCCCCTATGCGGCTCGCCGCGAGCTTTATCTTGTACGTGAGGTCAGGGTTGATGACATTGCCGGCCCAGTACAATTCCATTCGCCGATTCTCAAACCCCCAGCGATCCTTGTCTTCTCCGGGTGCCTCATCTCGGCTGTTGTAGATGAAACGCGTCTGCAGCTTGACATAGAACTGCATCAGGAAGTTTCCATCGGCCGATCCGATGAAGAAGTGCTTGCCGTAGCCGGCGGTCAGTCCGTCCTGCAGCAGATTCACCCGCGTGTCGGCGTCGGCCAGCACGTCCGCAACTAGATCGCGGATCTCCTCCGTGCGCTGCTCGGTGAGCCATTGCTCACTGTCTTCGCGACGGAGGGCTGCAATTACCGCATCCTGGGCCGTGACGCGTGCTTTCAGGGCCTCAACCTCATGACGCAGGTCGGTTTGCTCCGCATCGGTTTGGGCGACGGCCGTAGAAAGGAGGGCCAGGGTAACGAGGGGTGCGGCCAAGGCCGACACCCGGCGGCCTGGATTGTGAGTACTTTTGATCATACTGAAGCTCCTTAATCGTTGACGATTACTGGGGTGATCCACGTTGCTTCGTCAAGCAGATTCAGCGTTCCGAGTTCAGTATAACATAAAAAGAGAAAAAGATCTATAATATACAATAAAAAAAGATAAATATATCTGATTTACTTGGTATACTGACACTGTGCTCTTTATCATTTGCAAAAACCTTGTGATCCATCGACGCCCCGGCAGGGATCGAGCGTCTGATCATCGTCGATCACGATCTCACGAGACCTCCCGACGTCAGCTCCTGCTCAGGATCGTGGATTCCGGGGCTAGTCTGGCCTTGATCAACAATCTCGGTGGGCTCCACCGGTACATTGTGGACACCATCTGGATTTTCCTCTTCACCCTTTTTCTATTTGATCTTTGAAGTACTGAAAGGAACTCCTTGCCATGAGTCATCAATCGTGGGCCGAGCCGTTTAAAATCAAGATGGTGGAACCGTTGCGCATGACCACAAGGGCCGAGCGTGAGGCGGCGATCGCCGAGGCAGGGTTCAATACCTTCCTCCTGCGGAGTACCGACGTCTATATCGATCTCCTCACCGATTCCGGCACGGGTGCCATGAGCGATCGCCAATGGGCGGGGCTGATGTTGGGGGACGAGTCGTATGCCGGTTCGGTCAATTATTATCATCTGGAAGACGCCGTACGCGAATACTTCGGATACAAGCATGTCATTCCGACCCATCAGGGACGCGGGGCCGAGCATCTCTTGAGTCAGGTTTGCATCAATCCCGGTGACATGGTGCCGGGTAACATGTATTTCACCACGACCAAGTTTCACCAGCAGTTGGCGGGCGGCCAGTTCGTCGATGTCATTGTCGATGAAGCGCATGATCCGGAAAATGAGTATCCATTCAAGGGCAACGTCGATCCTGAAAAGCTGCAGGCGGTCATTGACGAGCATGGCAGTGGGCGTATTGCCTACCTGTCTCTGGAGACCAACGTCAATATGGCGGGCGGCCAGCCCTGCAGCATGGCCAATATTCGATGCGTCAGTCAGCTCTGTCATGAGCAGGGCATCCCCGTCTATCTCGATGCCACCCGTGCCGTGGAGAATTGCTATTTCATCAAACAGCGCGAACCGGGATACGCCGATCGATCGCTCCGGGAAATCCTGCTGGAAATGTGTGATTTCACCGACGGCTGCACGGTTTCCGGAAAGAAAGACTGCCTGGTCAATATCGGCGGGTTTCTCGCCGTCAATGATGACAAGCTCGCGGCTCAGGCCCGCAATCTCTGTGTTGCGTTTGAAGGCCTGCATACCTACGGTGGCCTGGCGGGTCGTGATCTGGAAGCGATGGCGATTGGGCTGGTTGAATCCCTGGACGAGAACCACATGCGAGCCCGAATCGGGCAGGTGCATTATCTCGGGCAAAAGCTGATCGATGCGGGAATCCCCATCGTCAAGCCGATCGGAGGCCATGGGGTCTTCATCAACGCCGAGCGTTTCCTGCCGCACATCCCGCGGGAGCATTTCCCGGCCCAGGCGTTGACGGCGGCGCTGTATGTCGATTCCGGCGTGCGGACCATGGAGCGGGGAGCGGTTTCGGTCGGGCGCGATCCGAAGACGGGCGAGAACATCTACCCGAATCTTGAGTTGGTCCGTCTGACCATTCCCCAGCGCGTCTATACGCAAGCGCACATGGATGTTGTCGCCGAGTCGGTCTCTGCCGTGCATCTGCAACGGGACAGCATCTCCGGGTTGCGATTTACCTACGAACCCGAGCTCCTGCGGTTTTTCCAGGCCCGGTTTGAATCGGTTATTGAAAAGAGGGTACCGACAAGATCCCCAGAAACAGCCCTTTCAAGTTCATCCTCGGAAAAATGATGCGGTTTGATGCGTCGGCTCCAGAGAGAGGTTGGATGGCGGGACATTCAGGAAAAATCACGAAATATAATTCTTCTATTCGTAATTGTCCGACCAATAAGGTATCCTTGTGCGCTATTGCGAAATCGGTGTCCCTGAGTTTGTTCAAGCCACCATAAACCGTCATCGGAAGACAGCAAGGAAGATTCATGTACGGTAAGCAAACGGAATGTGCCATTGCTGCAATCAGCCGTCTGGCGGAAGTCTATGACGGGGGCTTGACGAATCTCTCGGCGGACAACATCGCAGATTCTCGAGGCCTCCCCCGACCGTTTGTGCGGAAGGTACTTTCTATTCTCGCCCAGGCGGGTCTGGTCATCGGATCACGTGGCCCTGGGGGGGGGTGTACGCTGGCACGAGATCCCAGGAAGATCAAGCTCTATGACGTTTTCAAGCTCTTCGAGCGCGAGGACGCGAGTGACAATTGCCCTTTTGGCGGGGGGAGATGCGGCGTTGGAGAGCCCTGCCCGCTCCATGAAAAACTTGTTGCCGTGCAGGATGCCGTCAAGGACCTGCTCCATGAAACCACGTTTGAAGAATTTCGCGTGTCCCATCAGGAAAAGTCAAAGCGGCCAAAGGGAAAGACGGGAAAGGGAAGGCAACCCGCCAAAAAGAAGCGAGCGTCCTATCGGGCCCTGCCCTCTCGCTGAACAACCGTTCTTCTTCTTGATTGGGTGTTACCCCTCTTCGCGGAGGCAAGAGCCGGGGGGCTGAGGGCCGTTTGCATCGACAGCGAAAGGGTCATACTTTTTCGAGATTTCCCCCCGCGTAGAGGGCCATAATCCCGCCATTGGTCGGGAGTATTCGACAATCGCTGATTCAGCGTATTGCGCGGTTGATCAGTCGGGGGATGGACCGGAAGGGTTGTCCAATCTCGAATAGAATTGAATCAACTCCTTGTCCCTCCCGGAGCAGCCCTCCCCATGAACGTCAACGGCAAGCCCTATCGATCCATCTGGCTGGCGGATGATGGCTGGTCGGTCGAGATCATCGATCAGACGAGGCTGCCGCATGAGTTTGTCACGGTACGCCTCACCGGATTGGAGGATGCCGCCGACGCGATCAGAAACATGCAGGTGCGCGGTGCGCCGCTCATCGGGGCGACCGCGGCCTACGGCGTGTGCCTTGCCCTTCATCGGAATGCCTCCAACGAGGCCCTCGAAGAAGCCGGACGCACCCTGCTCGCAACCCGTCCCACCGCGATCAACCTGCACTGGGCGATTCAGGAAATGAGATCGTGGTTGGAACCGTTGTCGGAAACGGAGCGTGTCAGGGCGGCCTACCAGAAGGCGGGGGAAATCTGCGATGAAGATGTTCAGAACAATCGTGCGATCGGTGATCACGGAGTTGTTCTGCTGGAAGATATTTATCAGCAACGCCGCACTGAGGATCCCCTGAACATTCTGACTCATTGCAATGCGGGTTGGCTGGCGACCGTCGATTGGGGCACGGCACTGGCCCCAATTTATCTGGCGCATGATCGGGGCATGCCCCTGCACGTGTGGGTGGATGAGACCCGGCCTCGCAATCAGGGGGCGAGCCTCACCGCCTGGGAGCTGCTTCAGCACGGCGTGCCGCACACGGTTATCGTCGATAGCACCGGAGGGCATCTCATGCAGCGGGGTCTGGTGGATTGCTGTATCACGGGCTGCGATCGAACAACGGCTTCCGGCGACGTCTGCAACAAGATTGGAACCTATCTCAAGGCGCTGGCCGCCCGTGACAATGGCGTGCCTTTTCTCGTCGCGCTGCCCGGCCCGACCATCGATTGGTCGATTACGGATGGTTTGCGGGATATCCCCATCGAGCAGCGAGATGGTCGAGAAGTCTCCCATATCGAGGGGCTATCTCAAGACGGGACGCCTCAGACCCTGCAACTGACACCCGAGGGAAGCCCGGTGGCCAATTATGCTTTCGACATCACTCCCGCCTGCCTGGTGACGGCATTGATCACGGAGCGCGGCGTCTGCGAGGCCTCGAAAGAAGGGTTACACGGACTTTATCATGACGCCGGATCTTCGTGATCGGCCATGGATATTCCTCGCAGGTGTGTTGTGGTGGCAGCAGTGAGAGGGGGATCATGGCCGCGGGCAGGCGGGTACCGATCGATTGATCCTGATCGAGTCAGACATCACACGCCAATAGATCGACGAGACTCGATGTTTCACTATCGAGGCTTCTCCAGCTTATCAGCGACGCAATGACAAGTCCGGATAGTGAGGGCACCATGCCGCGGGGGCAGCACAATCGTCGTGACTCCGGGCCGTATTGTCGTTACATTCAGGGGTCAGCCGCCATCAGGCGAAACCGTCGGGGGATTGACGAGGGTAGAAGAAAGGATCTCACAATGACACTTCGTTCGCTCACGCCCCTTCTCGCGGTCAGCACATTTTCCCTGACGATTGCGATGGTCGCATCACCCCTGGTCGCTCAGGAAGAAGCGGCCAGGAAGCCCGTGGAGATTGAGAGCGATACTTTTTCAGGCTTGAAGGCGCGTTCGATCGGGCCGGCCCTGACCTCGGGTCGGGTCGGCGATTTCGCGGTCAACCCCGATGATCCCAAGCATTACTTCGTCGCGGTCAGCTCAGGCAACGTCTGGAAGACGGTCAACGGCGGCATCACCTACGAGCCGGTGTTCGACAACTACGGTTCGTACTCCATCGGCTGCGTGGAGATGGACCCCAACAATTCCAACGTGGTCTGGGTCGGCACCGGGGAGAACAACAGCCAGCGCAGCGTCTCCTTTGGTGATGGCGTCTACAAGTCCGTCGATGGGGGGGCATCATGGAAGAACGTGGGACTGAAGGAGTCCGAGCACATCGGCATGATCGTGATCGATCCCCGCGATTCCGACACCGTCTATGTTGCGGCCCAGGGGCCGCTCTGGCGATCCGGCGGCGACCGGGGGCTTTACAAAACCACCGATGGCGGCAAGAGCTGGAGCCGCATTCTCCACATCAGCGAAGACACCGGGGTCAACGAAGTGCTCATGGATCCCCGGAATCCGGATGTGCTCTATGCGTCCGCGTATCAGCGTCGGCGTCACGTCTGGACGCTCATCAACGGCGGGCCGGAATCGGCAATCTACAAATCAACGGACGGCGGGGCATCGTGGCGCAAGATCACGCGCGGCCTGCCCGAAGCGGATAAGGGTCGTATCGGCATGGCCATCTCACCGGCGAATCCCGATGTGGTCTATGCCATCATCGAAGCGGCTTCGGGGTCAGGCGGCTTCTTCCGCTCGACCGATCGCGGCGAGACGTGGAAGAAACGCAGTAGCTACATGACCAGCAGCCCCCAGTATTACAACGAAATCTTCTGCGATCCCTATAACGTCGATCGCGTGTACGCCCTGGATACGTTCATCATGCTGTCGGAGGATGGCGGAGCGAATTTCAATCGCATGTCGATCCGAGACAAGCATGTTGATGACCATGCGCTGTGGATCGACCCGGATGACACCGATCATCTTCTCGTCGGCTCCGATGGAGGTATTTACGAGACCTACGACCGGGGCGGCAACTGGCACTACAAGCAGAATCTTCCCGTGACGCAGTTCTACAAGATGGCCCTCGACAACTCGGAGCCGTTTTACTATGTCTATGGCGGCACGCAGGACAACAATACGCAGGGAGGCCCCGCCCGCACCCTCAGTCGCGCGGGCATACCCAGTGAAGAGTGGTTCATCACCGTCGGCGGCGATGGCTTCCAGCCCCGGGTTGATCCGGAAGACCCCAATATCGTTTACAGCCAATGGCAATACGGCGGGCTGGTCCGTCATGATCGGCGGAGCGGCGAAAACGTGGATATCAAACCCCGTGAAGCCCCCGGCGATGAGCCCAACGTGTGGAACTGGGATTCACCCCTCATCATCAGCCCCCATAGTCATACCCGGCTGTATTACGGTGCGCGAAAGCTGTTCCGATCAGACGACCGAGGCGATTCTTGGCGGGCTGTCAGTGACGATCTGACCCGCGGCCTTGATCGAAACACCCTGGAGGTGATGGGAAAAATCCAGCCCGTCGAGGCCGTCTCCCGCCATCGATCGACCTCGATCTTCGGCAACCTCGTGTCCATCGCCGAATCGCCGCTTGTCGAGGATCTGCTCTACGTCGGCACGGACGACGGTTTGATCCAGGTGAGCGAGGATGGCGGGGAGAACTGGCGGAAAATCAGTCTCTTCCCCGGCGTGCCCGACCTGACGTATGTGAGCTATCTCACGGCATCGGAGCATGACGCGGACACGATATTCGCGGCGTTCGACAACCACAAGATGGGCGACTTCAAGCCCTACCTGCTCAAGAGCGCGGATCGCGGGGCGAATTGGGAATCCATCGCCGGGGATCTGCCCGAACGCAATATCGTCTATGCGATGCAGCAGGATCACGTGAACCCGGACCTCCTTTTCGTGGTGGC
>JADFSH010000102.1 GCA_022560875.1 Planctomycetota bacterium
TACTGGAAGCGGGGCTTGCGATTACCGATGAGCGATGGCCGCATCGCTGGTTGGCCCGCTACGCCAAAGCACAACGACAGGCACAACAGAAAAGGACCGGCCTCTGGCTGCCGGTCCGGGATTCCGGGGAATAGTCTGGATAGGCGGGCTTACTCCGGGCAGTCTCCCCAACTGGCGAGGACGAGGAGCAGATCGGAGACATTGACAACACCATCTCCGCCCGGGGGAGCGATGTCGCAGGCGGCGTCGGGCGAACCCCAGGTGGCGAGCAACTGCAACAGATCAGTCACGTTGACCAGCCCATTTCCTCCGGGAGGGGCGCAGTCTGCTAGGCAGACCTGCCCTTGAAACTCAAATGCTCCCATATCCACGATGTCATTGACAATTCGCGGGTTGCCCAATGTGTCTGTGGTTGTGCCAGTCGGGAGCATGGAATTATTACCAGTATCGATGCAAGGCGACCCCGCCGTCAACTCGAGACAGCCGCTTGGACCGTCGCAGATGAGTTCCGGATCGTCTCCAATGTTTCCAACCCCGCCCAGTGCGCCGGTCAAACCCTGAATACAATTATGATCTATCACGGCATTGTTCAGATCGGTGAAGGAGATCTGAACCGGTTCTGAGATGCCGGAGTTGTCGAAATTTCCCCAGAGGATGCTGTTGGCAAGGAGCATCTTGGAGGATGGATCGGAGTCATCGGCGAATCCGGCAATACCACCGATGAGGGTTGATTGATTGTTGGTGATCGTCGAGTTGTGGATTTTGGCCGCCCTGAAAGACCTCAGGTAGATCGCGCCGGCCGTGCTTGTGGCGGAATTAGTATTGACCAGGCAATTGATGAGTATGTCGTCGCCAGCGATTTCAAGGCCGCCCGCGCGGCCTAGCGTGGTGTTGTTGATGAAGTCGCATCGATTGAAGACGAGCGTGCCGAGTTCGCCGTCATGGTAAAAACCTCCACCGCTGATACCGGCTAAATTGGTATCGAAAAGTGTGTTGTTGACCGAAACAATCTGATTGGAGATGCCGAAAACGCTCGCTCCCCCGCCGCTGCTGCCGGCGTGATTGTCGAAAAACGTGCATTCGCTGATGGTCAGTAACGATTGTGTCGAAAACAAACCTCCCCCGGAGCCGCCGCAGCTGTTCTTCAAAAGCTGGCAATTGATCATAATAACGTTGCTTGCTATCGTCGAACCTACGATCGAGATTCCGCCCCCATTGAAATTGAACACATTGTTGTCTTCCAGCAGACAATCAACCATAGTCAGGTTGCTTTCCTTGCACGCGAATGCCCCTCCCCCCAGAATCGGGGACGATCCTTGCGCGGCCGAGGGAACGATTGAATTCGATCTGAACGTGCAATTCTCGACTAAGGCGACGCTCTGACGGATGATGGCAACCGCCCCGGCAGCGCCCCGGGTATTGTTACCCGTGAAGGTGCTGTCTCTCATCAGCAGTCCGCTTTGCTCACAATACAAGGCACCCCCGATGGAACTGGTAAAGTTGTCCAAAAAAGTGCAGTCGTTGACGTTGATATTTAGAACGTTCGTGGCATGAACTGCGCCGCCGTTTAGCGAACCGCCTCCATTCCCACTGAACTGACACTGCGTCAGGGATACGGTGTTGCCGGAGGCTGATCCCTCGATCAACACGCTTCCCCCGTTGGCGGTGGATGATGTGTTGTTCTGCAGTATGCAACCGGTCATATCAAGGTCGCTGTCCTTGCAGGCCACCGCTCCTCCCCCTCGAAGGAGAATGGGACCGGGCGGATTCCCTGGTTCGATGGCGTTCAAGTTGAACGTACAGTTCGTTATCGTGGTGTTACTCTGGCTGATAATCGCGACCGCCCCCCCCGCCGCGAGGGTTCCGTTGTCGGAAAATGTGCAATCCTCGATTTGAAACATGCTTCTGGTACTGAACACCGCTCCGCCCTGCAGGCTGGCGCGATTTTCCGAAAAGGTGCAATTCCGAATGACGGTACCGGTGCTGTCCGACATGTGTATCGCGCCTCCGGATTCGACAAGAGGAGCCAAGAAACTGGGCCCGCCGTTTCCGATGAAGCTGCAATCGGTGATGACCGGATTGCTGTTTCCTGAAATTCGGAGTGCCCCGCCGGTGATGCCTCCATTGCCGTTCGAGGTGAACGAGCAACCGGTAATGGAGGGATTACTCTGATTAAAAAGGGCCAGCGCGATGATGCTGAGATCGATGAAGGTACAGCTTTCAATTACTGCGCTGCTCCCATCCAGCCTGACGCTCGTGTCGTTCTGAAATCGACAGTTCCGAATCATCAGCTCGGAATTGAAAAATGAGACCGAAAAGAAGTTCTGCGATCCCTTCTGGCTGATGATGATGCCCTCCAGGATCGTGCCGGCATCGATGCCGAAGCCGAGCAATGTGCTCCGACTGTTGTCCAAGAACGATTCGGGAACATCCGGATTGTCATCACCCGCGATATCGGCGCTGAGCACCGTCGGGTACAGGTTGATGTCCCGGGAATCGGGATTGACGGCACCGATTCCTTCATAGCCTCCCAGGAGCGATACGCCGTTGACGAGTCTGAAAGACAAATTGACATTTCCTGTACCCCGGTCCGGGGTGTACGTTCCCATCGCCACCCGAATCTCGGTAACCGCACTCGTCGAGAGGAGAGCTTCATCCAGTGCGTCCTGGAGGTCATGATACGCGGTGATCCAGGTCAATCCGTCCCCTCCCGAGACGGCATCGTCATCCACGAACCGAATGACCTGACCATCGGCGCTGGTAACCATGAATCCGACCAGCAGACCCATTCCGATTCCTGTCAATGATTTGCTCATTTGTGTCCCTTCCTCAAGAAAGTGGTTTCTCTCTCACTTTCTCTCCGCGAATACGTTTCCAACTTGTACGAGTTACGTTTCGAGCCTGCGCGAGGGTTGTCGGGGTGTGGTATGCCGACATTTCGCCTTTCAGGAGGTGGATATGACTGGAGGGAGGGTCCCCTGCGCGAAGAATAATATTTTTGCAAATTTCTTTTTTGCAGGAAGGGGTAAAAAACGCCGGATCTGGCGATCCGGCAACTGATTCAAGGCAACGTGACGTGTGAATCAATACGGGTAGCAGTTGTCTCTACGATCGTATCTGCGGCCCATACGTCTGCGATCGCGATACCCATCGCCGTCGTAATCGCGATATCGGTAGCCCCCGTATTGCTGCTTGTCAGATTCATTGCCGATGACGTAGCCAAGCCCCGCCCCGATGGCGGTTCCGAGGACCGTAGCGCCGGTGTCGTGGCCGATGGCTAATCCGGCCAGCGCGCCGAGACCCGCGCCAAAGAGCGATCCGGTCTGGGCGTCGGTTTGGCATCCCCCCATCGTCAGGCTGATCAGCATCAGTGCCGCAGCCAAGGCCGGCGTTGAAAGCCTGCTGGCAGTAATTTTCTTGCTCATGGCATTTGTCCTTTCGTGAGAGTCGCCGGCGAGGGGCTTTTACGGTGAAAACCTTCGCGAAAATCATTCTGGCCCCACTTTCGTCATCTCATCCGGGCCGGTACGGTAGAAGACCCACTGAGTGCCATGAGATTCCATCCCTATTCTGTGAAATCCTCCCGATTGTTCGCCCGCCGTCTGATCCGGGAACATGCCCGCTGGTTGACGCGGGCTATTCAAAGTGGCCGGCGCTCTCGCCAGATACCGGTCAAGAAAGTGTCTGAGGGAGGTTTCGCAAGTCGGATATCCTCTCGTTGGGGTCAAAAAATTACCGAACAATGGTGGTATTCCGCTCTCAGAAAGCTGGATTGAGCGAGACGGGCAAGGAGATTGAAAGAGCAACAATGCCAGTGACCACCACCATCGCGAAGTCATTTGTCGGCTGGATGCTCATTTTCATGATTTTGTGTCTCGTGTTCGGGCTCTGGGGCTTGTATGACCTGACCATCGATATTCCCCATCGACAGCAACAACATGACCGCTTTGTAGAGGTTCAGCAGCGTCTTGCCGCGTTGAATGAAATCAGTACCGCGAGAGAAGCGTCCGGCCAACCCATCACCGATGAGGAGTTCGCTGAATACACATCCCTGGAAGAAGAAATGCAGCAACTCGCGCCCGGGGGAGTGAATCCCGTTCCCCCCGGCAAATTCGATCCCCTCATCCAGTGGATATACATCCTCTGCCTGCCATGTGTGCCCTACTTCATTCTTCAACTGACCAGAACCAGGGGCAAAATCTATCGCCTGGATGACGACATGACGCTTCATCTTCCTGAGGGAACCTGGAAGGCGAAAGACATTGTCGATATCGATATGAGCCGCTGGATGGCCAAGTCGATTGCCTGGGTGGTCCATGTCGATGGCACCCGGGTCAAGCTTGATGATTATCTCTACACCAACACCCACCTGATCGTGGGAGCAATCGCCCACCGGAAGTATCCCGAGAAGTGGGATAGCGAAGCGAAGCAGATCAAGACGTCTCCTGAGAGTGAGCCAGACGATGAGGCTGGAGACGATATCGAAGATGATTCTGAAGCTATGGCAGGAGGTAATAACGAGGAAAGACAGGGGGAAGAGGAGGTCAAATAGGATTTTCTTTGCCCGGAAGGGGGTTTAGGGTGAAATTACAGGGTCGGCTATCCATATAAGTAGACGCTGGAGAACCGATCATGTATGCGGCTATGCCAACACAGACCCAACAATACGTATATGGGAATAAACCGGAAACTCCTCCAGTGACGCCGGGACGTCTCCGTCAGGAGGGGCTTGATGAATCATATCGTAACATCACTATCATCATGCACTTATCGCTATTAGCAGGCCTCGTTTTTAGCATGGGCCCCTTCGCAGTTTTGCTTCCGGTAGCCTTTTGGTTCATTTACAGATCAAAGTCGGAGTTCATCAATGATCATGGGCGGGAAGTCATCAATTTCGGCCTTTCCATGATTCTCTTCAGTTTCGCGGTGATTACGATCCCCTTTATCATCATCATCCTGCTCGTGAACACCATCCGGGCCGCCAAGGCTGCTCATCGTGGCGAATACTTCCGCTACCCTATTACGATCCGCTTCCTGAGTTGAATTTCCATCGATCTGCGAAGACCGGCCTGATTGTGCCTTGAAGCCCGATCATGCCGGTCTTCTCTTATTTGCCGACCCGGGACGATCTCGGCGATACACTTTTCACTCATCATGCCGCTGCTTGAGATCAACCAACTCGTTAAAAGCTATTCCGGTCGGACCGTCGTCGATCGCTTCTCACTCGAAATCGAGGCCGGCGAGATTGTGGGACTGCTCGGTCGCAATGGAGCGGGAAAAACCACGAGCTTCCGCATGACGATGGGCATGATCAGCCCGGAGGCGGGACAGGTGATTTTCGGGGGGCGTGATGTCACCACCATGCCCATGTACAAGCATGCCCTGGCCGGCATGGGGTATCTCAGCCAGGAGCCGAGCGTCTTTCAGCGACTGACCGTGGAGGAAAATCTCCTGGCCATTCTTGAGACCCAGCGGCTCAGTAAGATTGCCAGGAAACAACGAACCCAGGAGCTTATGGCACAGTTCTCCCTGACCCATAAAGCCAAAGACCTCGCCCGTACCTGCTCGGGAGGAGAGCGTCGCCGTCTGGAGATTGCCCGGGCTTTGGTGACGCGCCCGCGACTCATACTGCTGGATGAACCGTTCGCGGCGGTCGATCCGCATACCGTCGAGGAACTTCAGGAGGAGGTCCGCAGACTCGCTTCAGAAGGCATCGCCATGCTTGTGACCGATCACAACGTGCAGCAGACGCTGCGCATCTGCGACCGGGCGTACATCATTCACGAGGGGAAGAACCTGCGCCAGGGCACGCCGCGCGAGATCATCAACGACCCGTTGGTGCGGGAGGCGTATCTCGCCTCAAGCTTCCGCGGCGACGAGTTCGATGATCATCACGCAGAGATCAAGCCGGACCCGGAAGAGGCGAAAGCCGCGGGGTAAGTTTGAATTTTGAAGGGGGGGGGGCAGGGTCAAACGCTTCGCTTGACCCTGTCCGGGGCGATGTCATCACCATAAAGCAGGGGCATCGAAGCGATGCCCCTGCCACCCAGTGCGCAATTTTTCGTGACATCAATTTTGCCTAGTTTCACCCTTCGTCCGTCTAGTGAACAAAGACTTCGTGATGCTCTTCTATCCCGGCGAGAGCCATAGTATCCGCAAGAAGGAAAACCAGGTCGATTACCACTATCGCGTGCTGGAGTGGTTCAACCATTACGTGCGCGGCGATGAGGCTCCCAAGTGGATCACCGAAGGCGTGACGCATCTGGAGCGGCAGAAGGAAATCGAGAAGATGAAGAAGGAAAACGGTGGCAAAGGTGGATCCGGAGGCAGCGACCCCCGCTCCGACGCCACGCGCCGACGTGGACGCTAAGGCCTGGAAGCACCCCCTGTTTAGCCGCGACCGTCAGGGAGCGCGTTGCGGGCTGGAGAGGGCTCACGACCCATCCCGCTTAGCAGATTGCAGTAAAAGGCAAGGCAAATGGAATGCTGAAGACGCGACAAGATCTTATCGAAGCACCGATGGATCTACGTCCTCATATAGTACTGCTAGGTGCCGGAGCTAGCCGTGCTGCGTGCCCGACGGGTGATGCGGGTGGTCGGTTACTCCCTGTCATGGACGATCTTATTGATGTAGTTGGGCTACAACAGCTAATAGATCGTGTTAGGCCAGAAGGCTTGCAAGATCGCAATTTTGAAGCTTTCTACGGCCAGATGATAGCCGATCCAAAATGTGCATCGCAGGTGAAGGAAATAGAGCGCCATATTGATAGCTATTTATCGAGCCTGTCACTGCCCACTCATACGACGATCTACGATCAGCTCTTGGTTTCCCTTCGACCGAGAGACGCAGTATTTACCTTCAATTGGGATCCTTTTCTATTCGATGCATACCAACGTAATCGATATTCGGTGTCGCTTCCCGAGATATTCTTCCTGCACGGAAACGTTCGGATTGGTGCATGCCGTGAGCACGATTTGTGGGGTGATCGGAACGGTGTGTGCCTCAAGTGTTCTCAGCGTTTATCTGATGTACCGCTGCTTTATCCAATTGCGAGGAAGGACTATTCCAATAATGATTATATACGGCATAGCTGGGAGGCAGCCAAGACCCTGTTTAAAGATGCGTTCACACTGACAATCTTCGGTTATAGTGCTCCAGATTCAGACAAGGATGCCAAGGAGTTGTTACGGTCGGCTTGGCTTGATCGAAGTGACAGAAAAATGGAGCACATCGAGATTATCGACATTGCAGATCATTCGTATCTGCACGACTGTTGGTCCCCATTTACTCCAACATTTCATTACGATATCGTCAGAATATTTGAACAATCCCGGCTAGCAAGGTGGCCACGGCGATCGGGCGAATCGATTTGGTTTCCCATGACGCAGGGAATTCCGTGTGAAGATTTTCCGTTACCGATTTCGGATAGTCTCGAAGAATTGCAAGCGTTCGTGGGAGAGATAGCTCGGCATGAGAAGGAGTAAGAAACGGGACTGGTTCGATAAAACCCGATAAAATCTGCTATACTGAACTGTTCAATCAACTGTTTTGTGGCAAGAACAAACGCAGGAGGATCCACCATTGGCCAAAAAACGAAAAAAAGGAGCGGTTCGTCCTGGCAAGGGCGTGATGTGCAACATCTGTGGCTTGAATTGCGGTAAAGGCGGTGCGCTGAAAAAGCACGTAGAGGGCACACACGACGTTGACTACGACGCATACAAAATTTGCTTTTACGGCGAGGCCAAGACGGTCATCGCCGATGCATGGGATGACTCAGTGGCAACGACCAAGGGCAAAACGGTCGTCACTCACGTCTTGGTTCGTCGATTCATCGGTGATCCTGGACCACGCGGTGCTACACGATCCGCAAGAAAAGCAACAAAGTGAAGTACCGCCACCTAACACATACGGATGCATCTTGGCCTACCTCGGCAGGTCTACGACATTCGTTGCACAAGCGATAGTGATTTCGGATCACTGGCGGCCCGGTACACCATCGGCACGGCGAATGCCTTTCTGTTCAGCATGGACTTGGCCTCGTTATAGTGAGCTGATAATTCAACTGTTGGGTCTGCAAGGAGCAGAGGGTTATGCGAATTGTGATATTGATTCTTTGTTGCGTCTCCCTCGTCTCGTGCGGGAAATCGCCGCAAACTATGCAGGTGCTTAAGAACCCTGTGCCATCACCAGAGGTAACGCCAACGCCACAACCCAAGATGACACAAATACCAAGTGCTAAGTCTGAGAAACAGGACGGACTTCTTGATTACAGGTTCGGCCCATCGCATCGACCGGGCCGGGCCAGATCCCAATTCCGTGCCATCGTCAAACTTGGCAGTTTGACAGAGGCTGAATTTAGACAAACTGCTGTCGATCTGTGCAAGAAACGTCCTGGAGCAAGTTCTTTTTTAGTGCAGTTTTTTTCCGACGCGTCATGTTTGGAGCAATGGGACGGTACAGGTAGTCTGCGTGACTCTGACTGGCCTTACTGGTTATGCCGCGTCTCGGTAGATAAAAATACAAGCGGGAGACTCTATGCACGCACTTTCAAGCTGGCAGTTGATGAGAATACTGGCCAAGAACGAACAGATGTTTTGAAGAAATAAATTGCCCTACTAGACTCTGCACAATATTGAGATTCGTCACCTTATGCGTCCTTTCAAAACGGTTGGGGAAGAAATCGTACTGGTTTGTCAAAGCACCTGAACATCAATGAATAGCCCCGTATTGTCATGCGGGGCTCGATGCGCCAGGTCTTCAAGTCTCCAGGCCTTCAAGCCTGCTTCTCACCGTCACGCCCCCGCCAACCCAGCCAAGACGCCTTCGGGTAGAAAATGACGGGGGTAATTCGTCTCCTGGGCACAACCCGGAGCCCTACGCTACAATCCCCCCATGCCCCGACGAATGATCTGGTGTCTGTTGCTGCTTCCCCTCCTCTGCACCGGCTGCGTGCGCCGGACCATCTCCATCGTCACCGAACCCCCCGGGGCCTTGGTCTGGCTCAATGACCGGGAAGTTGGCCGCACGCCGATCGAGGTTGAGTTCCTCTACTACGGCACGTACGACGTGCGAATCGTCAAGGACGGCTACGAGCCACTGATCACCTCCGGCAGGGCGGATGCCCCCCTCTGGGATATGGTGGGGATCGATCTCGCGGCGGAGCTGTTGCCTCTGGAACTCCACAGCCGCATTGAGTGGATCTATCAGCTTGAGCCGGCGATGTTCGATGAGCCGGGGCTGATCCAGCGGGCGCGGGATCTGCGGGCCCAGGTGGATGCACAGATAGTCGCTGAGAACGATTCAAAAAACCCGAAATAGCCACGGTTTTGCTGGAAATGGTGATGGGAAGGGGAATCTTCGACGGCGTAGGGGGTCATATGAATCTAGGATAGTGGATGAGCCCGTTAGGACTTATCGCGACCCCCCGGCCCCCCCGGGATCCCCCCCGGCCATCCGGTTTGCAAGGAGCGACCCATGAAGCGTTTCTCATCACAACTCATCACGATTCGTCATTCCCTGATCATGCTGGGGATTGTGACAATGTTGATTGCCCTGCCGACCCTGGCTCAGGAGGAGCCGGGTTCTCGTCAGACTCCATCCAGTCCGATGCAGAAACAGGTCAAGGGGCTGCTCGACGAGATCAATCGCCAGCAGATCGAGATCGAGGTGCTGCGGACCGAACTTGCGGACGCTCAGTTGAATGCGTCCCGGGCGAATCGCGATCTGGCCGTTCTTCAGAAGTTCATCGAGGACTATCAGCAACTTGGCACTGCCTACGAGGAATATCAGGGCGTCAGGGACATCACCGAGCGTGAGGCTCGGGCGCGGGAAGCGGCGGAAGCCCGTAAGCGATACGAGCAGATCAAGGCGGCGAAGCGCGAACGCTACCAGGAAGCCCGGGCGGCGAGAAAACAGCGTCGGGCGGAGCAGTCGCGACTGGATCGCTATCGCAAATCAGGGTTCTCCGCACTTGGGCTTGACGTGTACGCCAGTCGCATTTCCTATTATTACAGCACGAAAGACGCGACAAAAACCCGTATCGACTATCAAAGCGGATTCGGTCATTACCTGCGTCTCTACCCGGCTTACAACATCGACTACTCGAAGATGACCGTTTCCGGCAGCATCCTGAACGCCTCTGCAGATGTGCGGAATATCGGGGTGGCGATCACCTTCTTCGATGAAAGCGGCAACCAGGTCGGCCACGAGATCATCCAGGTCAGCAATGCTCGCCCTGATGTCCCCTACCCCTTCACCAGCACGATCGACATGGCCCTCAATAGAGCCTTCGACTCATCGAGCACCTACGTGCTGTATGCGGACGTAGTGGAGATCGAGGAAGAGGGCGAGTAGTGCGGAATGATGATGAGTTTCCGAAGGTCACGTGGCCTGCGGCTTCGCCTTAGACCACGGCACCGGCAATTTGCCGGGGCGGTGGGGGACGTGACTCATCGCTATCCGTGGTCTATCGTGCGTCCATGAAAATCTGGCTCAACGGTCATTTTGTCAATTCTGACGAGGCGAAGGTATCCATTTTCGATGCGGGCCTTCAGCACGCCGTGGGTTTGTTCGAGACCATGCTCGCGAAAAACAAGAACGTCTTTCGCGCCGAGGCCCATATGAAACGACTGGCCGAGTCGGCAAAGGAATTGCGACTGGCCGAGCGTCTTCATGTCAAGCCCCTTCTGGAAGCAATCAAGAATACGCTCGATGAAAACAACCTGGATCAGGCCCGGGTCCGTCTCACCCTCACCGGGGGCGACCTGAACCTGCTGCAATCGAAGGGCAAGAGCCAGTCAAACCCGACCATCTTCATCGTGGTGCAGCCTCCCACCGAATATCCGGAGGAGTTTTTCGCCAAGGGCGTGGTGGTGATGATCGCCGATGGCCGCGAGAACCCGCTCGACCCCATGGCCGGACATAAGACGCTGAATTACTGGTCCCGTATCGGGGCCTTGCAACTGGCGTCGGGGCGGGGAGCTTCGGAGGCGTTGTGGTTTACGGTGTCGAACCATCTTGCCGCAGGCTCGGTGAGCAATGTCTTTCTGGTCGAGGATGGCACGCTGCACACCCCCATCGCCCGGGGTGAAGAGGAACCTGGCGGGCTGGGTTCAACCGTGTTGCCCGGGATCACCCGAAATGCGATCATCGAACTCGCGGCCGGCCTGGGCCTGGGCACCAGCCGGAGCATGCTCACCATCGATGATCTGCTGGGCGCCGACGAGGTCTTCCTGACCAATTCAAGCTGGGGCGTTTTGCCGGTGGTGGGCGTGGAACGGGAAACAATCGGCGAAGGGGAGGTCGGGGAATTGACGCAGAGGCTCCGCGCGGGATGGCTTGAATTGGTGGAGCAGGAGACCAGATCCATTTAGCCGGGTAGGCACAAGATTCGTAGAATTACGATTCAGTGACGGGTTTGGTCATCATCCCGCCGTATCACCCGGACGTTCTTCCGGCCATCTGAGTGGGGCAGCGCGCCCCGGATTTTGTACAGGCAGTAATTGACGCCCGCGAGCATGGCGAAGACGAAGGTCGCGGCAAAGATCGCAAAAATCACCAGCAGAAAAATTGGCAGGCCGATGACAATAATAAAGGTCATCAGCGCGAAGCGGGAGACCCAGTTCGGCTGGGTTGCCGCAGTCTGCCACAGCGCCGAGGCGCGGTTCGCCCCCCGGGTTGTGTAATCGGTAAATCGAGTGACTCGAAACATAGCGGTTCATTCTAGGATGCCAAAGCGTTTCACAGCGGAACGCTCCCCTGTCTTATTCCGATTTGCCCGCCGGAACTTGCAGAACCGGTGAGCTACCTTTCGCCTTTGGCAGCGCTTCTCTGTCCCGCGTAGGATGTCAATCTGGCAGTCTGATTTGCGTTACGTTACTCATAATCACCGACAATGGATTGAACGTGCATGCCGGCTGAAACAACCGACGTAGAGATTCGCCCCGAAAAATCGCCAATCCGCTTCGTGCATCTGCATCTGCACACGGAGTATTCCCTCCTTGACGGCGGGAACAAGATTTCCAGTCTCCTCGAGCATGTCAAGGAACTTGGCATGGATGCGGTGGCGGTGACGGATCACGGCAACCTCCACGGGGCGGTGGAGTTTTACACCAAGGCCAAGGCCGCAGGAATCAAGCCGATACTCGGCATAGAAGCCTACGTCGCCCCGGAGGATCGCACCTATCGGAAAACCACCGGCATCGCCGACGGCGGGTTCCACCTTGTCTTGCTGGCGGAAAACGAGACGGGCTGGAGCAACCTGCTCAAGCTCAGCTCCGATTCTTTCGCCAAGGGTTTTTATTACAAGCCCCGCATGGACAAATCCACGCTGGAAAAGTGGGGCGAGGGACTGATCGCCATCAACGGCCATCTCGGCTCGTCCATCGCGCATCATCTCACGCAGTTCGTGCAGACCAACAACGAAGCGCACTTTCAGTCAGCCCTTGAGGAGGCGAAATGGCACGCTGAGACCTTCGGGGTCAATGAGCAGGGCGAGCCTTGCTTTTTCATTGAACTCCAGCGACATGACGTGGTGGAACAGGAGCGGATCAACCCGCATCTGATCAAGCTGGCCCGCCAGCTCGATTTGCCTCTGGTATGCGACAACGACGCTCATTTTCTGCGGGCCGAGGACTGGGACGCCCACGACAGCCTCTGCTGCATCTCGATGGGCAAGGTGAAGGATGACACCGCGCGGCTGCATTATTCCAAGCAGCTCTTCGTCAAGTCGCCCCAGCAGATGGCCGAGCGATTCGGCGACCTGCCCGAGG
>JADFSH010000103.1 GCA_022560875.1 Planctomycetota bacterium
ATCGCCAAGTACCGGAATTGGCGTGATCTGATAGTTGATGGGCTGGCGCGGATCGGGTTCGAGGTGTACAAGCCGGCGGGGACGTACTTCGTGCTGGCCGATCACACGGCGTTCGGGTTCGCCAATGATGTCGAGTTCTGCCGTCACCTCGTGGCCGAAGTGGGGGTCGCGGCAATTCCCCCCAGCGCGTTCTATCACGATCCCGCGGACGGGAAGAACCTCGTGCGTTTTGCATTCTGCAAAGATGAGGCGACGCTTCGCGAAGCATTGGGTCGGATGTCCACCGGACTCAAGTCTCGTTAGACTCGCGGCGTTTTCCCGGGGCGATGCAGCACACGACGAAACTAGCGGTCGTCGCGATGAGCATCTTCCAGGGGAAGGCAAGAGTGAAATCGATGCCGAGCTTCGGAGCCCACATATCCCAGATGCTTCCCTGCATCGCCAGCACCAGGGCGAATCCCGTAAGCAGCGCGGCAATGACGCTGAGCGAGCTGCCGCGCTTGGTGAGCAGGGCGGTGAGGAAGACCGCGAGGAGTCCCGCGTAGGCGAAGACCATCACTCCCAGGGCGAAGTCGATCAGGGTGTCGCCGCTTTCCTTCTGCCAGTACACGCAGAAGCAGGCGAAACCGGCGAGGGCGACCGCCCAGAAGATCAAGGCCAGACGCGAAGCGCGACGTTCATGACGAGGTGAAACCATCGAACCGAGCATCGGGCGATAGAAGTCCGCGATGGTGGTGGATGCCATGGCGTTGAGGGCCGAGTCCATGCTGCTCATCGCGGCGGCAAAGAGTCCCGCCATCATCAAGCCGCGCAAGCCGGTGGGCATCTCGTGCAGGATGAACTCGAGAAACACTATTGCGGATGAACCGATTGCATAGTCCGGGGCGGCCTCGGCCATGAGGTCCGGTCGTTGATAGAACACGAACAGCAGCAGCCCCATGACGAGAAAGAGAAACACGATCGGCCAGCCGATGAGGTTGGAGATGATCACCGACCAGCTTCCCCTTCGGGCCGACTTGCAGGTGAGCATGCGCTGGGTGAGATCCTGGTCCGTGCCGTACGCGGCAAGATTGAATAGGGTCACTCCGAAGAGAATCGCCCAGAGCGAGTACGGATTGGCGAGATCGCCGGTCGAAGCAAGCTTGAGATCGAGCATCTTCAGCTTGTCGCCATCCGGATCGGTGCGCAAGGCCTCGATGATTTCTGTCGCTCCGATGGGAAATTTCTGCCAGAGCAGCCACAGGGCGATGACGATCGTCGTGATATACAAACCCGCCTGAAGCACATCGGTCCAGATCACGGCCCGGATGCCGCCGGTGAGGGTATACGCCGTCGCCCCGATGGCGATGATGGCGATGGAAATGAGCAGCGATTGATATGACGTGTCGCCGAAGGCCACCATGGAGAACGGCAAGGCGACGATAAACAGACGCGCCCCGCTGGCAAAGACGCGACCGATGAGGAACATCGCTCCCGCACACTTCTGGGCAGCCCCGCCGAAGCGATGGCCGAGCAGTTCATAAATGCTCGTGACGCCATGCCGGTAGAACGCGGGAAGGAAGAGCAACGCGACGATGATGACGGCGATCAGTCCGCCAAGATTCGCCATGAAATAGGTCAGGTTGCCGGTGTAGGATTGCTCCGGTCCGCCTACAAAAGTCGCCGCGGACTGTGAGGTGGCCAGGATAGAAATCGCCACCGCCCACATGGGCATGGATCGCCCGGCAAGAAAATAATCATCCACCCCCGTGCGGCGACGTCCCACCATGATTCCGATCACGATCACCAGCGCCAGATACGAGGCGACGATGATCCAGTCGATCGGGCTGAATCCGACGGGGACGGGGGGTCCGGGGGGGGCGGGGGGCATGTTGCCCATTCTCGATCAGGAATGGTCGATTGGCTATCAAAACTTGTTCTCTAATGGCGATGATTCTCATGATCTGCCGATCAGATGGGCAGTATGGCTGATTCAACGATTTTGCTTATTGATCGGGGCGACCTTCCATCGCTGACCGCGATCTCGATGGTGCCGGACCCCACCCAGCTGATTCTCTGGCATCCGCTGGAGCCGGATAAAGCGGCTTCCAGTCGCCGCACGGTCTGCGAAGGTCATACGGATGCCCTCGGGGTCATGCGATTGATCGTCAATGATCCCGGCAACTCCGGGATTGCCGAGATGTCTCCTCCGGCCATGCTGTTTCATGCCCAGATGCTGGTGCAGGCGGCAATGCTGGCATGTCAGATCAATTGCTCGAAGATCATCTGGCCGCAACAGATCGGACCGGATTTCCAGCGGATGGGGGAGGCGGTGGATCTGGCCCATATGGTGATGGGGCTTGCTTCAGGTGGTCATCAAGCCGGTTTTGAGCCGGGGGAATTCATCATCGACCTGCCCCTGATCGACCTGACCGATGAGCAGGTCGTGGACCTGGCGGATGTGAGCGGGGGACTGATGGAGCTTTTCTGGCCCTGTGAGGATGACCGTGAGATGCCGTGCGGCACTTGTCATGAATGCTTACGATGGGAAAAAGCGTTTCAAGCGGTCAATGTGGACTGGCCCTGGGTGGCGGTCGGCACGTAGGGGTATCGCCCCTAAATCGGAAATTCCGGGGGATTCCGGACTTGGCAAAATGCGAGAGGTGGCTAGAATCCGCTCCTCAATCCAGACAGGAGCCCTCAGTTGTACGCCATCATCGAAGACAGCGGTAGTCAGATCAAGGTCGCCCCCGGCGATGTCATCGACGTGGACCTGCGCGAGATCACGAGCAAGACCAAGACGAAGAAGGTCAAATTTGACCGGGTACTTCTGGTTGGTGACGCCGAAGCTGACGAGTCGGCGAACATCGGCACGCCTTACATCAAGGGCGCCAGTGTCAGCGCCGAGGTATTGGAAGAGATCAGGGCCGAGAAGATCGACGTGATCAAGTACAAGCGTCGCAAGGGCTACAAACGCAAGCGCGGCCATCGCCAGCGTTACCTTCGGGTGAAAATCACCGATATCAAGTCCTGATCCGGCTTTCGGGAGTGAAGCAAAATACGCGATGCTCAACCGTCAGTTCATGACGCGGCTTGCCGTTCAATTTGCATCAGGGAAGACGACAGACGCAATCAATCGGGATTCGCTTTGGTTGGAAACAAACCGAGTGCGGCCGAGGGCGTCGGTGACGAACTGGCTGGTGGCGAGTTGGAACTGTCGCACGAGTTCCGGGTTGTTGGTAGCGGTGAATCGACCGGAGAGCCGGGCGGGGCTGAGCAGGTCGATCAGGCCGTCAGTCGAATCACCAAGGGTCAGAGAAGCGTCTCGTATCGAAACCGTGAGCTTTGCCTTTGACAATTTGCCATGCGGCAAGACGAATCCCGCACCGATGTACACCCCTACTTCGCCATTGGTGATGATGATGTAGCGAATGGAAGCGTTGGTGGCGGAGCTGTCGATGGGGGTTGAACCGGGACGCGGAAACCAGAGCAGTTCGATATGCATGATCTGGGCCTCGGTGATGCGCCCCTCCAGGAGGGCCTCCACCGGTACATCGCTGAGCCAGAATGAGGTATCCGATTTTGGATCGTGGGTGAAGCAGGCGGTCTGGAAATTTGTCGACAGCAGGACCGGATTGTCGCTCAGTGATTGAATCTGGATGGCATTCCCCGCACCGGGTAATGAGCAGCCGGGGATGACGACAGCGCTCAAGAGAAGCAAAAGACTGGCCATGGCAACGCCGAACGGGTCATTTCCATGCCGGAGTGCAGACATCGTACGTTCCTTTGGCAACGACTCACCGGTCATTGGACATTGCCGGCATTTACAGAGGCACGCTCAGCCAGATACTCGATTTCCGTCGGCAGCATCCTCTCCATATCATCGGCCTGTTTCAGGGAAGTGATTTCGGCATCGATGCCGAGACAACTCAGGCTGTCGCGCTCGACAATGCCGCGAATCTGTGAACGCGGGATCGAAGGGAGCTGCGTCCCCTGGCTGAAGGCGTTGACGGTATACAGCAACTCGATGACCTTTTCCGGAACGTCGTACGGAAAACCGGAGCCGAACAACAACTTTTCCATGACGTGGTAGCTGTTGGCGTTGAGCAGGGCGTTATACAGTTGCCACGGGCGCGAGGCGACACCCGAGATGTCGGCATAGACATGATCGTGCTTGCTCAGGAGGAGCAAGGTTTCATCAATCCACGGCTGGCCGATCTCCGAGAAAACGATGGGCAGCTTCGGAAAACTCCGGATCACTTCATCCCAGAGCAACGGCCTGCCGAACTCGAGCACTGAATCTGGGGTCAGGGGGCTGGACATCGTCACGAACAGAGGCATGGATAGTTCGACACAACGATCGTAGATACGCATGGCGGACGAATGCGAAGGATGAAAACCCTGACAGGCGGGCGAAATGGTCAGGGCGAGCAGGCCGAGTCCCACCGCTTTGTCGATCTGATCCATCGCATCCGGGCTCATCGGGTCGATGCCCGCGACCCCGATGCGACGACGGGGATTCTTGCCGACGAATTCCGCAACCAGTTCATTGGGAATATGTGCCCCCTGTAGCTCGGAACGGTAGCCGAAGACCAAAGCTCCGTCGATGCTGGACATGGCCTTTTCATGAGCGGGAAGACTCGCATCGAATTGGCCCCAACGTTCCGTCTTTTTGGAGCGAAGCCGCTCGGCGGTCTTGCTGCCGAGTTGATCGAGGTTCGTCCAGATTCGTGTGTTGACATCAATGATCATGAATGAATCATCCCAGTGGTGAGCAAAAATGAAGGGGGGATTTTACCGGAAGCATCGGACAGAAGACAACTGATTCCTGATTCAATTCATCATGTCAACAGAGACAAATCATCTTTCCGGGTGGGATTTTGTCCGGAAAAGTTCGCGGCAGGTATTGAAAATGGCTTTCTTGGAGTAAAAACAAGGATTATCCGGCTTGTGGCTCATTCGGTCTGTACTTGAGAAGCTGTGAATATCCGGGGTTTGCGAAGGACACAAACCAGACAATAAGACCCAATTGGCTGGTTACGGGCTTGCTCCTGGCCAGAATCAGGAAGATAGGGGGTGGCTTCCCGTTGGAAGCGGTCCTTATACATGCGGTACTCCGGGTTGTTCTGCGTGGAGGCAAAGGGACCGCTGAGTAATTCCTCCACATTCTTTATCCTTGTTTCAGGATGCGGGTGGGTGGAAAAAAATTCGATTGATCGATTCTTGCCCGAGGCTTCCTTCAGGATCTCCAGCACCTCCATCATGCCGTACGGATCGTAATACGAACGGGTCAGATACGTCAGCCCGAGCCCATCCGCTTCCGTTTCCTGATCGCGATTGAAGCTGAGCAGATAACTGCTCCCCACGAAACCGCCGACGATCACGGTCGCCCCCGACTGGCCACTGGCGTCGAGTACGCTGAGCAAACCCTGGACGGTCATCGCGTGACTGATCCGCTCATCGACATGGCGAGCCGTCACATGCCCGATTTCATGACTCAACACCCCGGCCAGTTGTCCTTCGCTCGAAAGTTTTGAAAGCAGCCCGATGGTGATGAAAACCTTGCCTCCGGGAAGGGCGAAGGCATTGATCTGGTCGGATTCGAGGACAACGAACTCCCACGGCAGATCGATATAGACTGACTCAACGTGCTCGACCAGGCCCAGGCCGACCCGACGGACATAGCCGCGCAGCTCGGTTGAATCAGTCTCACCACCGTATTGTTCGATGAGTTCGGGTTTGGCGGAAATCCCCATCGCCATGATGTCTTTTGAACTGACGAGAATCAATTGGTTGCGCCCCGTTGCCGGGTTGATACTGCACCCCGCCAGCGGGAGCATGGCCCAAAGAATCAGAATGATATGGAATCGTCGCATGGCGTAACCTCCCTGGGGGAACATGATCTTCATTGGCTATGATACCCTCATGACTTTGACCCCAACGTCGCAATCATCATCCATATCTTCTGATGAAATCGTCTGGTCCGCAAACGACCTGGTAAATGATCCTCATGCGATCCGGGACAAGGCGGAGCGCGTGCGGAGAATGTTTGCATCCATTGCTGACAGTTATGACCTCAATAACCGGATCCATTCCTTCGGACTCGACCAGAGATGGCGCAGAAAGACAGTACGTCTTTGCCGGGTGAAACCGACAGATGATGTGCTTGATGTTGCCTGCGGCACGGGGGACCTGTCCGAAGCCTTCGCCGATGCCCATCCCGCCTCCGTGAGGGGGCTTGATTTCACGGAGCCCATGCTTCACATCGCCCGGAAGAAAGCCACTGGTAGAAGCCGATCTGAGGGTATGCCCATACCGCAGTACATTCAGGGCGATGCCATGGCCCTTCCTCAGGCTGATCGGAGCATGGATATTGTCTCCATCGCCTTCGGAATCCGAAATATCGCCGATCCTGTTCGTGCCCTTTGCGAGTTTCGCCGGGTACTCAGGCCGGGAGGAAGACTGGCGGTGCTGGAGTTCAGTGAGCCTGCCAATCCCCTTCTGCGCAGTCTCAACCGACTGTATACAAGACGGATCATGCCCTGCACCGCCACTCTTCTGGCAAGAGACCGCTCCGGGGCGTATCGATATCTGCCCCGTTCCGTGGCGACCTTTCACAATCGGGAATCATTTACCCATCTTCTCAACGAGGCCGGATTCGAGACCGTCCGTCTGTACCCGTTGACATTTGGAGCCTGTGTGGTGTACCTGGCCATGGTCAAAGAGTGAACAGGATAATCCCGAAATATGGGCGAAATTGCGTGTCGAGACGAAATTTCCACTCCGAAAACCATTTCAGGCGATTCCTCGACGGAAAATGAAGAAACTCGGGAACGATTAGGTGATCGTCCGCATCTACTAGTGAAGACGAGGAGACAGATGATCTCTGGCATCTGTCGCCGACTTCATATCAGTCAGAGAACAGGTGAGAATCGCCACACAATGTGAGCGGATTGCCCATTTTCACTGCCCAGAGCAACCCTCTTTTGATCTAATGGTAGAGTTAGGAAGACCCATGGGAATGATCTCGAAGAAACTCGAACTGGAACTGATTGCCCGATCCAAGGCGGGAGATGGTGACGCGATTGCCGCCCTCATCCGGTCCCACCAGGACGCCCTTTATGCCTTTATCCTGAAAATGAGCCAGCGACCCGAAATCGCCGAAGACATTGTTCAGGAGGCATTTGTGCGGGTCTTGAGAAACATAGATCGCTTCGACGTGCGTTTTCGATTCAGCACCTGGGTTTTCACCATCGCGCGCCGTCTGTATGTGAATGCCGTTCAGAAGCGTCGCCCGACGTATGACAGTGAGATTATCGCCATCCGCGAGGGGAATCATGCCACACCCCCAAGCGAGACTTCCTGGAATGAATCGCTCGAAAATGCCCGCGGTGTGATCGACATCGCCCTGTCGGGTCTCAATGAACAACAGCGCGAGATCATCCTTCTCTTCCATCAGCAGAACTGGGCGATCATGGAGATCGCCAATCATCTCCAGATGCCTGAAGGCACGGTGAAAAGCCACCTGCATCGGGCTCGCAAGCGGATGCGCCGACTCATCGAATCGAATCAGAAAATGAGTCGGCAAGTGCAGGAGGTCATCGGATAAGTTTCATGACAAGCGACTTTGGAAATATCGATAGACGAGACGTTCAGGAACTGACTGAAGATCAACTTCTCACTGAACTTGATTGTCCCGTTGAATGTCCGGATCTGACCCGTTCGATTATGGGCAGGCTGGGCTACATGAAGGCTTCTCCCAATGTTGTTCGCCGCGCCCGCATCCTTCGTCATGTGAATCGGGGCCTGCTCGGGGTGGCGGCGATGGTCGCCCTGGGGGTGGGTATTTTCATTCATAACCACGGTCCCGATGCCCGCCGTCAGGTCGGTCCTTCCCTGTCCGAAGCGATGAACCATGACATTCTCAAACAACAACAACGCATTGGCAACGTGATTCAAACCTTCCGGAATCTGACCCCCCGGAATCTAATCCCGGCATCTTTTTCCGAGCAGAAACCGCTTCAGGCGGAAACGGAAATGATTCCGAATTTCAGTGATGAGGAAGATGTTCCCCTGATTGCCATGGCTCCTTTCCGCTGGATCTGATACCACCATGAAACTTTTGTGCGCAGTCTGTGTGAGCCTTGCCGTCATAGGCAACGTTGGCAACGTCGCCAGCGATCCAGTTGACTTGTTCGCGTATGCGCGGCTGGCACCTCAGGATGTGCGGATGTACGTGCATATCGAAGACGTCCAGCGGCTTCGGGCCAATCTGGAGCGGCTGCCCATCTCGAAATGGGCGGAGGCGTTGCTCACCGGCGGCCAGTTCCTGCAGGCCTGGTCCCATCTCGCCCAACTTGCGGGCGTCAACTCGTCCGGGCTGCTCGACATCCTGATTGGTGATGACCTGACCTTCATGGTCCGCAACTCAGGAAGCGAAATCCAGTGGGTCATCCTGACGGCAGTTGACGATGCCAAGTCCGAGCGACTCCTGAAGCGTCTGAAACCAAGGGTGCATAAGGCGCGGCGGGGTCTGTCCATGTATTTCCTCCCCGAATTCAAATTGCTCATCGCCCGCAGCGAAGGCGGACTGATGGTGATCTGCCCGCGGGAGCGTCCGCAGCTTTTTTACGATGTTCTCAAGCGTCTCGAAGATGATCGGCGAGAGAAATTGTCGTCCCTTGCCGAGTCCAGGGCCGTGACCAAATTCGCCCACCAACTCGGAGGCGGCCAGGCGGGGCTCTACATCAAGCATGATGAGCCGTTGGGCGGGTGGTCGGTGGCCACCCTCAAGTTCGAGGGCTTGAAACTCCACATCCAGCATCACGCCAACTTTGCCCAGGACGCTTTCTCCCGTCCGATCACCAAAAGTGAAATCGATCTTTCCACCCTGGATAAGCTCAAAGACCACGCCCTGATGGCTTTCATGGAGCCGAACGATATCGGGGTGGGAATGGTCGAGCAGTTCATTCAGCAGACTTTGGGGGGCGAGCCGTTTCTCAACCATGGAATGCGCAAATGTCTGGGCGCTTCGCGCATCTTCGCGATCGGCGAGACCGAAGGTCGTCTGCAGGAAGAGCGGGTCGATCTTCAGCTTCCCACGGCCGCGATCATTTTTGAGCTCAAGGATGTGGAGACCGCGGAAAAACTGCTTGATGCCCGGATGCTGAGACTGAGTCGCGAATTAAACTATAAGGCCCAGGGAAAGTTCACCATCGACATTCCCAACCGTCGTGATTTCATTTCCGGGGAGCCGCGCTGTCTCGACCTTGGCCCCATGATGGAATTTATGGGCGGGGGTTTTCCCGTCATGGACAACATTGACCTCTGCTGGCAGGTCGTCGAGGCGGAGAAGGGCAGCTACTACGTCATCGCCACCCACAATCAACTCCTCATGGACACTGTCCTGGCCCTGGAATCCAAAAACTCGACCCCACCCTGTCGGGGCAAATGGGCCAACGCGGGATTCGCCCAGGGTATCCTCATCAGCAATCATCTCGAAAGTGTCGCCCGGCAGGCCAATCTGTTCGCCGACCCGGAAGACGTCGAGGAGTTCATCGCCACCATTCAGCTCATTTCCAAGCTTGCCTTCGGCATGGATAACCTGACGTGGAAACTCAAGCGACCCTGTCGGAACCAGATGTACCTTGAGGTGGACATCGATCTCACCCCGCCGCTTTCCGCCAAGGATCAATAATCCCCCCGCCCCCCGGTCACTTCGTCTCCCCGGCCCCCGGCTACGATCACTCGTTCTCGTTTTCGTGAGTAGGATACGGCCATGAGCCAATCCAACTTCATTGCTGATCTGCCCGGGAGTGACCAACCATCCCCTCCCGATGTTTTTTTCAATCGAAGAGATTTCGTCAAGACCGCCGCGGTGGCGGGACTGATTGCCGCCCCGCAATTCGGCATGACTTCGCCGCAAGACAAGGGCAAGCCCCGACCCCCCGGATCCCCCCGAACTCCCCTCGACCTTCCTCTGCAATGGCCGGAAGGATTTTCGTTTACGCGTGAAGATTCATATAAGCTCCCCGAAAATATCGATCATGCGCTCACCCCCCGGATCGCCGCGGCGACGCACAACAATTATTATGAATTCCTCATGGGGCGGGGCGGCCCCGTGTGGAAGTTCACCGAAAAGTTCAAAGTCACCCCATGGACCATCGAAGTCTCCGGCGAATGCAACCAGCCGCAGACCTTTGACCTCGATGATCTCTTTGCCTTTGCCCACGAAGAGCGTCTGTATCATTTCCGCTGTGTCGAGCGTTGGGCGATGAATATTCCCTGGACGGGTTTTCCGTTGATCAGGCTGCTTGAGAAAGTCCAGCCGAACGGGCATGCGAAATTCGTGCGATTTCTCACGGCGCACCGGCCCGAACAGATGCCGTCTCTCCAGCGGGACGCCGGACGAGGGTTCCAGTGGCCCTATTTCGAAGGCCTGCGTCTCGACGAGGCGATGAACGAACTAACCCTGCTCGCCACCGGCGTGTACGGCGAGCCCCTGCTCAAGCAGCACGGCGCCCCCGTCCGGCTGGTCGTGCCCTGGAAGTACGGCTACAAGAACCCCAAGTCCATCGTGAAAATTGAACTCCTGCGTGAGCAGCCGAAAACCTTCTGGGGATCCGGCAGGTACAAGCACGAATACGGCTTCATCTCCAACGTCAATCCGAACATTCCCCATCCCCGCTGGAGCCAGGCCCGGTCATTCTGGCTCGACACCCGCGAAAAGTTCAACACCCCGATCTTCAACGGCTACGGAAAATACGTCGCCGCTCTCTACCCCGACGAGCCGCGCACGCCCCGGAGACCATTGGGGCCTCGTGAGATCGCCCGGTAAGAGATCTTCGTGATGCATCCAAGGTCACGCCGGGCCAGGATTGTCTATTGTCTTATCAGCCGACCACTCACCGGAAGACCCGGCTCATATAGTATCTTTTCTTACCCTGCGTACACACGTGCTTGTCTTGTTATTACTCGGTTATCCCCTACGAACCCTCTACCTGTATTACCTTTGAGATTCGTCTGGATGACTGAAATCCTGTGCCAAGTCATCTCCCAGAATTACACGCAACCGCATATCTGTATTCGAGTCCAGCAGCTTCTGCTTCTCACGTGCGGCTCGAAGTGAAGACAGGAAGCTTCTTGTCAGCTCCAGGTTCTCTGGAGCGTTGAAGTCGCAGGAATATTGCATGATCGTCTCCAATGCCAGTGAGAGCATTTCATGCGTGTCTCGATTGTTCTCCTGAACATACGAGGTGTAGAGATCTTCGATTCCGGTTCGCTGACTCTGATCAATACGCACACTATCGAGGCTGTTGCGCAACCATATTTCCAAGCCGGCATCCGGAACCAGACGTGGAAATGCTCGGGCGAGATATCGATCAAGTAGATCGTTACCCGCGTCGTCCATCTCGTGTCGCTTGAATCGAAACAGCTCCAAAGTCCTGCGATCAAGGTTCAGGAGATGCTTGTTCTCCTGGCACAGGCGCCCCATGGTTTCGCCCCACATGGACGTATCAAGTTCTGAAACGTGCGTTCCTACTCCGACGCCGACCTGCTCACTATATATATCTTCGAGCATTCGACGGCATTGCATCGATGCCGAGTGGATTGACGAAATCACAACTGTGGACTGGGCATAGTAATCAGACAATGTCGCAATGGTTTCTTCGTTGACCCAGTCGGCTGAATCGAATTCATCCAACAAGAAAATGAATAGATCCGTTCCTCGCGTTTGTGATCTATTGATTATCAAATCGGAACCGGGGCTCACCCGGAGTCCGCTCAGTGAATACGTTCCAGACGTTCCTTCCAGGAGTGCCGGGCGCACCAGTTCCAATTGTCGAGACAGTTTCCACAACGCAAACAACGGTTGATTTACCTGATCCAACAACGTTTCGTATTGATCAATGAACTCCGCATCCAACTCTTTGAATCTTTCGAGAAGGTCGTCGTACAAGTCATACCTGAAGTCGATTCGACTAGAGAGAGCATCGTCATCGACGTTCTCCCCGGCCAGAGTCAATCGATAAATTTCTTTGTACTCTCTCAGCAAGTCCGACATTGGCGCCGCAGTACGTTTCCATCGGAAGCTGTAATCATCATGGAGTAATTGTGCGATGGACTTCATCTCACGATCAATGCCAAGCACATTCGCCATCCTCAAGACACTGTCAAGGCTTATCGGGGCCGGCATCACGGTCCATTGAAAAGCCTGCTCCCACGACTCGTCCGTTTCGGAGGGCACTTGCCGACTGACAACGATCGGTCGGCCATCGAACGTTTTGAACGACACACCCGACCACTGGAGCATGCGATCGCGTCGAGGCCGAGGGCCTGTTTCCATAAGCTTGCGCAACTGGGCCGTGTCATTCACGAGTGTCGATTCGCCGAGTTCCTGAAGCGTACGTGTGTTGATCTCCTCGTACCTGGTCCACAACGACTCCATCTTTTTAGCCTGAGCCTTCGATGTCCTGGGTCCGATCCGCGCCTCGTCAATGATTTGATTCTTTATCTCCTCGTCAACTTGATTTCGCATTTGCCTGAAGACCTCGTCGATCTCATTGCGATAATCATCCATCAGCTCAGCCACATCGATCTAAT
>JADFSH010000222.1 GCA_022560875.1 Planctomycetota bacterium
GGCAGCTTCTGCCCACGCGCAGGACACCAAGCCCCAATCCGACAAGCCTGAAAATAAGAAGAAAGCTCCCATTTACGATGAGCAGGCCGACGCACGGATACAAATTGCAGAAGCGTTGGCGCATGCGGAAAAAGAGAATCGCCGCGTGCTGATTCAATGGGGGGCGAACTGGTGCATCTGGTGCTATCGGCTTCACGATCACTTCAAGGAAGACCGGGATGTCGCGAAAAAGTTGATGTACGAATACGACGTGGTGCTGGTCGATCTCGGCAACGACGGAAAGAAGAATCGGGATCTCGCCGCCAAGTATGACGCGGAATTGGCAGGGCTGCCGTATCTCACGGTGCTCGATGCGAATGGCGAAGTCATCGCCAACCAGGAAACCGGCTCGCTGGAACTTCAGGGAGAGGGGAAGAAAGGCCATGATGGCGAAAAGGTGCTGGCCTTTCTGACGAAGCATCAGGCGTCGTATCTTGAGGCGGACGAGGTTCTCCTTGCGGGTATCAATCAGGCCAGCGCGGATGACAAACGGGTGTTTGTGCATTTCGGCGCGCCGTGGTGCGGGTGGTGCAAACGTCTGGAAGCCTGGATGGCACAAGAAGACGTGGCGATGGTCCTGGGTAAGTACTTCGTGGATGTGAAGATTGATGTCGATCGCACGATTGACGGGCAGGGGCTTTATAAAAAGCTTTCGCAAGACAAGGGGGGAGGAATCCCCTGGTCGGCAGTGCTGGATGAGAAAGGCGATGTCATTGCCGGGAGCTTCATGAAGGGCAATCAGAACATCGGCTACCCGGTCAGCGAGGAGGAGATCGAGGCTTTTCTCGCCATGCTGGCGAAGGGTCAGGATCGCCTGAGCGATGAGGATCGGACGTTTCTTGCCGAATCGCTCAGACTGGCAAGACCCAACAGAAATCACTGACCGAAACCCCGATTTTCACCATCTCATTTGGATGAAATGCCCGGCTTTCCCGTAGGCCGGGCTTTGTTCATGCGGTAAATGAGTGGCGGGAGTGGAAAATCGGAGAAAGTCTCGTCACCAAGATGGTCCGCCTCGTCTCAATACCGGTAAGACAACTGAGGCAACCTTGGGAATGAATTTCACCGAACAGCAGCTTGCAGAATGTTTTCGTAAAGGCGATCGGGCTGCGTTCGAGGAACTGGTCTCCCGCTGGAATCAGAACGTGACGAACCTCGCCTACAGAATGACCGGCAATCAGGAAGACGCCCGGGACATGGCCCAGCAATGTTTCATGCGGGCGTTTCAGGCCCGGGATCAGTTTGAAGGCGGCTCCTCGCTCGGCACGTGGCTCTATCGGATCACCATCAACCTTTGCCGCGACCGGCTCCGATCACAGCAATCCCGCCGCCGCCAGATCGAGCGACTGGCCACGCGTCGGCCCCGTCCTGGACATCGTCCTCCCCCGCCTCCGGAATTAGAATCTGAACAAGGTGAAGTATCAACCCAGGTTGCTCATGCCGTGACGACGCTGACGGATGACCAGCGCGAGGTCGTCATTCTCCGTCATTATCACGACCTGTCCTGTCGTGAAATCGCGGAGATACTCCAGA
Source organism: Planctomycetota bacterium (assembly GCA_022560875.1). Taxonomy (GTDB): domain Bacteria; phylum Planctomycetota; class Phycisphaerae; order Phycisphaerales; family SM1A02; genus JADFSH01. The sequence continues at coordinate 1,573 of JADFSH010000222.1, forward strand.
CGCCTTACACGACCGTGAGGTCGCGACTGGTCCAGGGTTTGAACGAATTACGACTGAAGCTCAGGAACCTGAATCCCTGCGCTTGTTCATAGGAAAGGCATCATCATGAACTGCTCCGACATCGCTGAACAACTTCCCCTGCTGCTTTACGATGAACTCGAAGCGGATGAAGCGGCCAGCGTCCGATCGCATCTCGCCTCGTGCGAGACGTGCGCCGAAGCCTGGCGGGAGCTTCAACAGACGCGAACCGCGCTCGATGAATGGTCACCCATCGAAACCGGTCGTGATGTCCGGGAGTTGTTCACCGATCCCGCCAATGCAAATCCTCCGGTCGTCGCGGGCAACGGCTGGAAATTCAAATCGATCATCACCGGCCTCGCGGCAGGGTTTCTGCTGATGGCCACCCTCTTCTTCATCGGGGTTGATATCCGGAAAGACGCCGGGCGACTGACGATTTCCTTCGGCCGGGGAACGATCCCGCAAGAGCCCGCCGAGCCGGCGGTCGATATTGACGCGCTCGAATCGCGTATTCGCCTGGCCACGTTTGAACACATTGATCGTACGACCTTCGAGTTCGCCGAATCACTGACCGAATACCTGGAGCGTTGGGACCAACTCCAGGCCCGCCAGCGAACCGAACTTTTTGAATTACTCGCCCTGGCGCGACAGGACGATATCGCCCGCTACGAAGCGGGCCTGCAGAGTGTGGCCGAAGGTGCCGCCAGCGACAATCTCATCACCCGGCGCGCGGTGGATGAGCTTGCGCAACTGGTCGTCTTCGGCGTCATACCCCCCGTGAATTTTGAACTCAACGAATAACTCACACAGGAGTGTTGATCATGTTGCGAATCATTGTATGTCTGCTCGGAGCGATCCTGCTGCTCGCCACCCTGACCGGCGTCAGCACCATGGTGCAGGAAAACCGCGAAGCGGTTTCGATGGAGAAGACCGCCCAGACCATCGACATCATGCGCCGGGTGCTGGCCAGGTCGATCAGTCGTGAACTCACGGAACTGTATGCCGCCGAGGATGAGGGGCAGGAGGATGAAAAGGAAGAACAGAGTGTGGACGGGGGAGACGGGGTCAGCCGAGACGGCGTCGTTAGTGGTGGAGGTAGTCGGGTTCC
>JADFSH010000104.1 GCA_022560875.1 Planctomycetota bacterium
GTGGGGGTTCGCGTTCGATGGCGGGGGTGCCATGCTGGCGAATACATGTGCGATTCGCATTTTTGACTGCGCGTTCGTCGGAAATGGGGCCAGCGCCAACGGCGGAGCGCTGTTCTTCAACGACGACTCGACGGTGTCAGTCCTCAATTCCGAATTCCTCGGTAATGAGGCCGTGTCCAACGGCGGAGGAATGACCATCTTTCATACGGTGGCGAATGTGGCGAACTGTGTGTTCCAAGGAAACGAGTCCGTGAACTTAAGTGGCGGCGGGTTTTATGCCGGGCCCGGGTCGCGAACCAGCATGACCGCCAGCACGTTTCATGACAACCGCGCGCGGTTCCGCGGAGGCGGCATCATGGTCACCGGGACCTCATTCGAACTGTCCAACAGCGTTGTGTGGCTGAACCGGGCGGTTTTGAGTCCGATCCATTCCAGTATTTGGGCCCCGCAGAACTCCACGTCCACGAAGGTGAACTCATCGTGTGTCAGGCTCGGATGGACCGGCATTGGCGCGAACAACATCACGCTCGATCCCCAATTCGTCGATGCGGACGGGCCGGACAATGATAAGCGAACATTCGATGACAACGATCTGCGGCTCGGCGCCGATTCACCATGTATCGACACGGGGCTCACAGCGCTTTTATTGCAGGACGAATTTGATCTGGATGGCGACGACGTGATCTTCGAGTCCCTGCCGATCGATCTGGACAGCATGGTGCGAGTGCGCAACGCCGCGGTGGACATGGGAGCCTACGAGTCGAACTACTGCACGGCTGATTTCAGCGGCGATGGACAGGTCAACGTCACCGATCTGCTCAGCTTGCTCGGGGCCTGGGGAATATGCCAGAGTCCTTGTGCCGTGGATACGAATGGTGACGGACAGGTCAATGTCACCGATTTGCTGGTTCTGCTCTCCGGATGGGGGACTTGCCCATAAGTGATGCAATCGCTCAAATAAAGATGTGTTGCCCCGGTATGATGAGTGCTGATGAGATCACCGCTCACGACACGTTCCACCATCCACCTCCGACGCCCCGCGATCCGGTCGCCGCGCCTGGGGGAGTACGACTAGCTGCGATGGTGCAGGCCGGATGATTTGCCCGTCGACCTGTCACCCATCGCGCGGCAGATGGTTCGATTACTTTGAAAATAGTCACGGCAGAGGAGACAGATTAAATTGGCGGTCAAAAAAGGCAAACAGAAAGCAGGCGCTGATACCCACATCGCCCTCCTCCGCGGCATCAATGTCGGGGGTAAGAATATCCTGCCGATGAAGGAGTTGGTGGCGATGTTCTGCGAGGCCGGGTGTGGGGATGTGCAGACCTATATCCAGAGCGGCAACGTCGTGTTCACGGCCAAGCCGGCGCTCGCCAAGCGTCTGCCCGGTCTTATCACGAAGGTTATCTTGGATGGATTCGACCTCAACATTCCAATCGTAATGCGTACGGCGTCCGAGCTTGAGAAGACGGCCTGCAACAATCCCTTCCTTAAGGACGGCGCGGATACTAAACCCTTGTACGTCGCGTTTCTGACGGATCGACCGACCAAAGCCGCCCTCGCAGCTCTGGATCCCGACCACTCGCCGCCGGATGAGTTTGCTGTGCGAGGTCGCGAGATTTATCTCAATTACCTCAACGGGGCGGGCAAGACCAAGCTGAACACCCAGTACCTCGATTCGCGGCTCAAGATGACGAGCACGATCCGCAACTGGCGAACGGTTCTGAAGCTCGTGGAGATGACGTGTGGCGGATGACCGAGCCAGTGCTGATCCGGTAACGAACTCTATTTATTTTCTTCCGAGCCGAACACGCTGTGATAGACGAACGCCGCGGCCAGCGCACCGATGACCGGCCCGGCCCAATAGACCCAGTGAAAGTCCCAGGCCCCGGCAATGAGGGCCGGTCCCAGGCTTCGGGCGGGGTTCATCGACGCCCCTGTGAGGGGCCCGAAACAGAGAATGTCCGTAGCGACCGTCAAACCGATGCCGAACCCCCCGATGGCGGCGGTCTGGACCAACGTCGCGACGTTTCTTGACGCAGATCTCAACCACAAGAGAGCCGATTGAGCTTCAGTGTCGCGAGACGGGATTTAAACAGAGACGGGTGTTATACTGGAGTAAATTTGCCCGACGATTGAGCCGGGCGAAAGTCATATGGCAAATGTTGGCTTATACTTCTGTCTCGCGCCCACTCGAAGAAGCGGGTGGAATTTTCGTCGGGACGATCCGGCGATGTTCAGAACGATCCTCACAAGAATCCTACGTGGAGGGTCGATCATCTGGATGTATCACAAGCACTCTGGAAGGACTTCACGATGACCGAGAAGAAATGCCCCATTCTCACCACTTCCGACGGCAACCCCATCGGCGAGCAGCAGGCCATCACCGCCGGCCCACGCGGACCGCTTCTCATGCAGGATGTGCAGCTTCTCGAGCAGATGCAGCACTTCAACCGCGAGCGCATCCCCGAGCGCTCCGTTCACGCCAATGGATCGGGAGCTCACGGCACACTGACCATCACCAACGACATCACCAAGTACTCAAAGGCCAGGATCTTCAGCGAGGTCGGCAAGAAGACCGACTGTTTCCTCCGCTTTTCCACCGTCGCCGGTGAACGCGGTGCCGCCGACGCCGAGCGCGATGTACGGGGCTTCGCGATGAAATACTACACCGAGGATGGCAACTGGGATCTCGTGGGCAACAATACGCCCGTGTTCTTTGTCCGCGATCCCTACAAGTTTGCCAACTTCATCCATACCCAGAAACGCGATCCCAAAACGAACATGCGCGACATGGACATGCAGTGGGATTTCTGGTCGCTTTGCCCCGAGTCGCTTCACCAGGTGACGATCCTCTTTTCCGACCGGGGCATCCCCCAGAGCTACCGCCACATCAATGGCTACGGCAGCCACACCTACTCGCTCATCAACGCCGCCGGTGAGCGCATCTGGTGCAAGTTTCACTTCAAGACGATGCAGGGCATCAAGTGCTTGTCCGATGAAGATGCCGCGAAACTGATCGGGCGTGATCGGGAAAGCAACCAGCGCGACCTCTTTGAGTCCATCGAGAAGGGGGACTTTCCGAAGTGGGCGTTCAAGATTCAAGTGATGACCAATGCCCAGGCTGACGCCTTCCCATTCAACCCGTTTGACCTGACCAAGGTCTGGCCTCATGCGGACTTCCCGCTCATCGACGTCGGCACGCTGGAACTCAACCGCAACCCTGAGAACTACCACGCCGAGGTCGAGCAGAGTTCCTTCAGCCCTTCGGCGATGGTGCCGGGCATCGGCTCCAGTCCCGACAAGATGCTTCAGGCGCGTCTGATGAGCTACGCCGACGCCCACCGTTATCGCGTGGGCAGCAACTACCACCAGCTCCCCATCAACCGTCCCAAGTGTCCGGTCATGAACTACCAGCGCGACGGCGTGATGGCCACCGCGGCGGACTATGGCTCGAACAAGAACTACTGGCCCAACTCGATCGAGGATGCCCCCAAGCCCGATCCGGTCTTCAAGGATCCGGCGTGGGCCCTCGGCGAGGTCATCGTCGATCGGTATGATTCCACGGTCGATCACGATGACTTCACGCAGGTCGGCAATCTCTACGCTCTTTTCGACGATGCCCATCGGGATCGGCTCACCACCCGCATCGCCGGGGTACTCGGCCAGGCCCGCCGGGAAGTGCAGATGCGTCAACTTTGCCATTTCTTCCGCGTCGATCGGGACTACGGCCAGCGTGTAGCCGACAAACTGGGCATCGACGTGAGCGAATTCATGGAGCACGCCGGAGAGCCCGCGCTGGCGTGATGCGATAACCATGACCACGTGTTGACTCTATGTTGGAATCCTTGCCGATACATTGACCAATGATCAGCCAGAACCAAGGAGATAGCGAGATTGAACTGCCCGCCGGTGATGTGCATGGTGGCCGAAACCATGACCGCCAGGATCAGGCGGCGGAAGCTTCGAGAAATTTCTCGACGCTCTTGAGATCGGGCATGATCTGAGGCGTGATGTTCAGCGTGAAAGTCTCGCCGGGCGCCACTCGACAGAGCTTGGTGGTTCTCTTTCGGTTGACCCACTCCACCCCGGCCCGGATGTAGGTGATGTTGTCCTTCACGCGTCGCTGCTTCGCCAGCGCGGTCAGGCCCCGCTGAATGTGCCCCTGCATGTTCATCAGACGCAGTATGGTCTTGCGATCGGCAACCCTGGAGGGCGTTTTGGTGATCGTGAAAGTCACAGTCTTTAAGGGGGCAATCAGGTCGCTCATAGTGATCTCCAAGGGGTGGGCAGTATAGCCGGAGTATCGGGCAGGGCAATTCCGTGAGGGAAGGAGCCTTGCTGGGAAGAAGCGGCGGAAGCGACGCGGTCATGCCGCCCGCAAGCCGCCAATTACGATCCGGATATTCTTTCGACCTCATCAAAGGAAGTGATGCCCTGGGTGACGAGTTGATAGCCGAATGACTGGAGGGAGGTGAACAACCCTTGTTCCGCGATTTCACGAATGCCCGTGATCGTCGGGCTTTTGAGGATGAGATCGCGCATGGTGTCTTCGACCTGGAGCAGTTCAAAGATGGCGCGACGACCGTGATAACCAGTGCGGAGACAACGCCGACAGCCGTTGGGATTATAGATCTTCGCCACGCCTCCGAGATGGGCACCCATCTTCATATTCTGCGCGGGTTTGGGTTTGGACGGCTTCTTGCAGGGTTCGCATAGGGTGCGGACCAGACGCTGGGCGACGATCAGATTCAGGGCATTGGCGACGAGATACGCCTCCACACCGAGATCGAAAAGCCGGAAAATCGCCCCAATCGTATCCTTGGAGTGGACGGTGGTGTACACGAGGTGGCCGGTCATCGCCGCCTGCATGGCGACGTTGGCGGTCTCGATGTCGCGGACTTCGCCGAGGAAGATCACATCCGGATCCTGACGCAGGATGGAGCGAAGAATGGTGGCGAAGGTGTTGCCCTGCTTGTGATCGACGGGGATCTGAGTACACCCTTCGAGATAATACTCGACGGGATCTTCGATCGTTATGGCATTGCGTTGCTCGACATCGATTTCGCGAAGGCACGAATAAAGGGTGGTGGTCTTACCGGATCCGGTCGGTCCGCAAACGAGCAGGAGACCTGTGTCCTTGGTGGCGATCGTCCGGAGCTTTTCGTACATCCAGGGCAGCAGTCCGAGTTCATGCAGACGCGAAGGGGCGTTGCCGGTGTCGAGCACCCTGATGACCAGTTTTTGTCCGTTCATGGCCGGGGTCAGGCTGACACGATAATCAACGCGATGTCCCTTGACCGCACTGGAGAAATGTCCGTCCTGTACGGTGTTTTTTTGACTCGTGTCGATCTGACAGAGAATCTTGACCACCCCGAGAATGCGTTTGTAGAGGCTCATGCTCAGTTCGACGGCGCTGAGCATGTAGCCGTCCACCCGCAGACGGATGGCGGCGTTATCAAGTCGGGGCTCAATGTGCAGATCGGTGGCTCTGGATCGGAAGCAGGCGAGCAGCAGCATGCGAAAGGCGCGGATGCTTTCGCCGGTTTCTTCTTCTGAGCCTTTTTCCAGGCCCGCTGCCGTCGCTTGATGGACGGTTACGCCGCGCGAGTCAACCAGGCTGATGTCATGCACATCAAAGGTCTTGTCGATCCCCGAGTCTATGATCTCCCGGAGTTTTCGCTCATAGGTGGTCTGGGCATCCGTGACCTCTTCATTGAGGTCCATATCAATAGTGATCTCGTCGGCACTGAGGATGGGGTCTTCATCCGGAGCCATGGAAAAATCGGGTACTTCCGGTCGCTTGTGAACTTGCTGCTGTTCCGGATCAATGAAACGCAGTTCGCAGTTACCAATCCTGACGACATCGCCATTGTCGAGCATTTCGTTCTGGACACTCTTCTTGTTCAGCAGAGTGCCGTTGCTCGAACCCAGATCCCGGACTTTGTACCCGCCCTTGCATGGTTCGATGACGCAGTGATGGCGACTGGCCTGCTCATCCATCAACTGCAAGACGTTATCGGGAAGCCGGCCCACGGTGATCGTCGAACCATCAAGCTTCAGTCGCTTGTTGCCCTGTTGGGATTTGACTTCCAGATACGGCATGGCGGATCCAGTCTCAAGCCAGTTGATCTCAAACTGTCCGTAGCCCCGCATGGACCGGAGACAACTATTCATACTAGCACGGGAGCCTGAGTTTACCAAGATCAATGCCGGGGGGGTACTCGTAATAAGACGAATTCTGGCGTTGAATCTGCCATCTTCACCAGGATGAAAAGCAAAAAGGACAGTCTGAAGGAAAGTCTTTTCTATCACTCCCCAGAGAAGCAAGGCTTTGCTATGCTGACCTGACTAGGCTCATGACCGTCTCCTGACGGTCGGATCGTCAAACTATTGTCCCGCCCCTCAGGATGGAGGGAGAATGCATGATTGTTGGAATTGTCAAGGAATCATTTCCGGGTGAGCAAAGAGTCGCCCTGACTCCGGGCGTATTGGGCTTGTTGAGCAAGATTTCCCTGGAGGTGGTCCTGGAATCGGGCTGCGGTGAGCCGGCGGGATTCCCCGATCAGGATTACGTTGAAAACGGGGCCAAAGTCGCGAAATCGAGAGCTGATGTCTTCAGCCAGGCGGACATCATCTGCCAGGTGCGCACCATTGGCGCGAATCCTCAGGACAGCCAGTCTGATCTCAAACTGATGAGGTCGGATCAGATCATTATCGGACATTGTGAACCGCTTACCACTGTGGACCCCATCCAGACCCTCGCCGGGAGTGGAGCAACATCTTTTGCCCTGGAACTGATGCCTCGAATCACCCGGGCTCAGAGCATGGATGTTTTGTCCTCGCAGGCCACGATTGCCGGCTACAAGGCGGTCCTGCTTGCGGCGGGACATTTACCCAAGATGTTCCCGATGATGATGACCGCAGCCGGCACGATCGCTCCCGCTAAAGTGTTTGTGGTGGGGGCGGGGGTGGCGGGTCTTCAGGCCATCGCTTCGGCCAGGAAGTTAGGAGCCGTCGTCACCGCCTACGACATCCGGCCCGTGGTCAAAGAGCAAGTTGAATCGCTGGGCGCGAAATTCCTCGAAATCGAACTGCCCGCAACCGGCGATTCAGAAGACAAGGGCGGCTATGCCAAGGCGATGGACGATGAGTTCTATCGCAAGCAGCGGGAAGCGATGACCCATGCCGTCGGGGAGAGCGATGTGGTCATTACCACTGCGGCCATCCCCGGCAAGAAATCACCCATCCTTATTACGGCGACGATGATCGACGGAATGGCTCCGGGGAGCGTGATCGTGGATCTCGCCGCAGAGCGCGGAGGCAACTGCGAGCCGACCAAGGCGGATGAAACCGTCATTCACAACGGGGTGACAATACTCGGCCCGACTGATTTACCTTCGACGGTGCCGTATCACGCCAGCCAGATGTACGCGAAGAACGTCGCCACCTTCCTCAAGGAAATCACCAACGAAGGCCGGATCGAGCTTGATGAGGACAACGAAGTCATCATCGGCACACTGCTGACCAGGGACGGCGAGATAGTCCATGCCTTTGCGCGTGAAGTCTTCGGCCTTGAGCCGTTGACCCCCGTCGCGGCGGGGGTTGATATCGGGGGGGGCGGAGATACCGGGGAGGCCGGGGGTTCAGGAGGGAGTGACACCTGATGCTGTTTACGTTGTATCTGACCATATTCGCCCTGGCGATCTTCATTGGTTTTGAAATCATTACCAAGGTGCCGCCGACGTTGCATACGCCTTTGATGTCCGGAGCGAACGCCATATCGGGAATCACGATTGTCGGCGCACTCATCGTGGCGGGGGCCAGTTCCATGGGCGAGTCGCCGTTCGTCGGCTTCCTGGGATTCCTCGCGGTGACGTTTGCGATGATTAATGTCGTGGGCGGTTTTGCCGTGACCCACCGTATGCTCGCAATGTTCCAGAAGAAGAAGAGGTGAGATACGTGGAGTTTCTCCTAGATAGTCGGAACATTCTGTATTTGATTGCCGCGATTCTCTTTATCAGGGGGATCCAGGGACTGACGCATCCTCGCACGGCGGTTCGCGGCAACCTGCTCGGCTTGGCGGGCATGCTGATGGCGATGGCCGTCACTTTGCTGGATTGGGACATGATGATGCCCGGCTGGTATTGGTGGGTTGGCGGGATTGTCGTCGGCACCGTGGTCGGATACCTCGCGGCGAAGCTGGTCAAGATGACCATGATGCCGGAGTTGGTCGCTCTCTTTAACGGCTCCGGCGGTCTCGCCTCGATGCTCGTGGCGGGAGCCTTCTTCCACAAGCTGTCGGGGGATGCGGCGGATCCGGCGATCATCGCTCAGGCGGTCGAGCAGGGTATTTCCACCATGGATATGGCGGTGATTAAGGACGGGGGCACACCCCTTCAGACTTACATCGCAACCGCTTTGTCCGGCATCATCGGGGCGGTCACCTTCACCGGAAGCCTCTTTGCCTTCTTAAAACTTCGAGAGTTGATCAGCGGTCGGCCCAAGACCAACCCCTTGCTCAAGCTCGGCAATGGGGGTTTTCTGCTTCTCGCGTGCATTTTCGGAGTCGTTCTCGTGGTGTGGCCGGAGCAGACCTGGGCGTACTGGGCGTTGGCAATCTGCGCACTCGCCTGTGGGGTATTTTTCGTCATGCCCATCGGAGGGGCGGATATGCCGGTGGTCATCTCGTTGTTGAATTCATATTCAGGTCTCGCCGCGTGCGCGACGGGCTTTGTCATCAACAATACGGTGCTGATTGTCGCGGGATCGCTCGTGGGGGCCTCCGGTCTCATCCTCACGAAAATCATGTGTGTGGCGATGAATCGGTCGCTGTTCAATGTCCTGTTCGGGGTGATGGCCGTTGTCGAGGAAGGCCCGAGCGCCGACGAGGTGTATGCCGGCAAGATCAAGACGACCAGCCCCGAAGAGGTGGCCATGATTCTTGAGGGTGCCCAACGCGTCTGCATCGTGCCCGGCTACGGCATGGCGGTCTCGCAGGCCCAGCATGTCGTCCGCGACCTGGGCAACTTCCTTGAATCTCGAGGCACCAAAGTGACCTACGGCATCCATCCGGTGGCCGGTCGCATGCCCGGCCACATGAATGTCCTCCTCGCGGAGGCCGATGTGCCTTATGACATGTTGCACGAAATGGACGAGGTCAACCGGTACATCGAACAGGTGGACGTGTGCATCGTTCTGGGGGCCAACGACGTGGTGAACCCCGACGGTCGGACGAACCCCAAGAGCCCCATCGCCGGCATGCCGATCATCGACGTGGACAAGGCGAACACCGTAGTGGTCATCAAGCGATCCCTGAGCCCCGGTTTTGCGGGCATTCCCAATCCACTTTTTGCCATGGACAACACCCTGATGATGTTCGGGGATGGCAAGAAGGCCATGCTCGAACTGCTCGAATCGCTGAAAGAGGCGGAGTAGGACTCGCGTTATTTCCCGGCCGGGCGGGGGATAGCTGGCTAAAATACGATGTATTCATGGCCGGATTACCGATGCCGTGTACCTGACAAGGAGTTCCGAAACGTGGCTGCTCACACCACCTCAGACAAACGATCGGTCGAGGACCGTTCTTTGGAGAGTGTTTCCATTCGCTTTGTCGGCGATTCCGGCGACGGCATGCAACTCACCGGCGGACAGTTCACCAATACCTCTGCGCTGTTCGGCAACGACATCTCCACCTTCCCCGACTTCCCCGCGGAAATCCGCGCGCCGCGGGGCACAACCTACGGCGTCTCGGGGTTTCAGGTGCAGTTTTCCAGCAGGGACATTCACACCCCCGGCGATGTCGTCAACGCGATGGTGGTGATGAACCCTGCCGCTTTCAAGACCAACATTTCCGATGTCGAACCGGGCGGCATCGTCATCGTCAACGAGGACGAGTTCACCAAGAACAACTTCAAGAAATGCGGGTACGAAGAGGGTTACAACCCCCTCGAGGATGAGCGGATCCTGCATACGTATAAGATCATACCCGTCCCCATGAGCCGCCTCACCCGCGAATCCCTGGCCGGAAGCGGCATAGGGGCCAAGGATGTTGATCGCTGTCGCAACATGTTCGCCCTGGGCATCGTGTACTGGCTCTATGACCGGACCATCGACACCACGGTCAAGTACCTCAACGACTTTTTCGGGGAAACAAAGCAGAAACCGGAGATCGCCGCGATCAATGTCAAGGCGCTCAAGGCGGGGTACTACTTCGGGGAGACCGCGGAGTTGTTTCCGGTTCGTTATCACGTCGCTCCCGCCAAGCTTCGCAAGGGCAGGTATCGGAAGATCAGTGGTAACGAGGCGACATCTCTGGGATTCGTCACCGCCGCCGCCAAGGCCGGCAAGCAGCTTATATATTCCGGCTATCCCATCACCCCCGCGTCGGAGTTGATCCATCATCTCTCCCGACTGAAAAACTACAACGTAATTACATTCCAGGCGGAGGATGAGATTGCCGCGGTGTGTGCCGCGATCGGGGCGTCATTTGCCGGGGCCTTCACCATTACGGGGACGTCCGGTCCCGGTCTGGCTTTGAAATCCGAAGCCATCGGGCTTGCGGTGATGTATGAATTGCCCCTGGTCATCATCGACGTGCAGCGGGCCGGGCCGGCCACGGGTATGCCCACGAAGACCGAGCAGGCGGATCTGCTTCAATCGATGTACGGCAGGCCAAGCGAGGCCCCGGTGGTCATCGTTGCCCCGCGAAGCCCGGCGGACTGTTTCGATATGGCGATTGAGGCCTTTCGCCTGGCGGTCCGGGCGATGTGTCCGGTGATCTTTCTTTCCGATGGGTACATTGCCAATGGCGCCGAACCCTGGCTGCTTCCCAATCTCGATGACATCGAGCCGATCATCGTCGATCATCCAACCGAATCGAATAATCCGGACGGGCCGTATCTGCCTTACCTGAGAGACCCCGAGACCCTTGCGCGTCCCTGGGCGGTTCCCGGAACGCCGGGGCTTGAGCATCGCATCGGCGGGCTGGAAAAGGAGGATGGAACGGGCAATGTCTCCTATGACCCGGACAATCACGATCACATGATCCGGACCCGGGCCGCGAAAATTCAGAAACTCGCCGATGTCATTCCCCTCCTGGAAGTCCTCGGGCCGGAATCCGGTGATGTCCTGCTTCTGGGCTGGGGAGGCACCTACGGGGCGATCACCACCGCCGGCAACCATCTCCGCGAGGCTGGTCATGGCGTCAGCACCGCTCATCTGCGTTATCTCAATCCGTTCCCCCGTAATCTCGGTGACGTTTTGAACAACTTCCAAACCGTCATCATTCCCGAACTCAATTCGGGCCAACTCCGCACCTTGATCCGGGATCGTTACCTCGTGGATGCCATCGGCATCAACAAGGTTCGCGGCAAGGGCTACCTGATCGATGACCTGATGAAGGAAACGCTGGCGATCATGGAGAGATAAGCATCGAGGCATCGAGGCATTAAGACAGAAGGAATGAAGGCGAATCATTATGCCGGACACTGCAATTCCAACGTATACCGCCAAGGACTTCACCACTGATCAGGATGTTCGCTGGTGTCCGGGGTGCGGTGATTATGCCGTGCTCACCGCCGTGCGCAAGGCCCTGCCCAAGCTGCAGCGAAAGAAGGAAGATTTTGTCTTCGTTTCGGGCATCGGATGCGCCGCACGCTTTCCCTACTACATCGATACCTACGGCATGCACACGATTCACGGGCGGGCACCCGCCTTCGCCACCGGGGTCAAGCTCGCCAATCCCGATCTTGAGGTATGGCTCGTCACCGGCGATGGTGATCTGCTCTCCATCGGGGGCAATCACACCATCCACATCCTGCGTCGCAACGTCGATATCAACATCATTCTCCTGAACAACCGTATCTACGGCCTGACCAAGGGGCAGTACTCGCCCACCAGCGAGTTCGGCAAGAAAACCAAGTCCACCCCGCTCGGTTCGATCGATTATCCGATCAATCCCCTCAGCCTCGCCATCGGATGCGGCTGCACATTTCTTGCCCGCTGTATCGATGTTGACGTGAAGCATCTCGACCAGATCATGCCGCTCGCGTCGGCCCATCGAGGCACAGCGTTGATCGAGGTGTATCAGAACTGCAATATCTTCAATCACCAGGCGTGGTTCTATGCTTCCCAGAAGGACACCAAGGCTGACACCACCCTCTTGCTGGAAGACGGCAAGCCGCTGGTGTTCGGCAAGGATAACAACAAGGGACTTCGCCATAGCGGCAGCAGCCTGGAAATCGTCGAGATCGGTCCCGGCAGCGGCGTCACCGAAGATGATCTTGTTCACCATGACGTGACCGACCGAAACCTCGCGTTCATACTTTCGCAGTTGACCTATCCGGACTTCCCCGAGCCGATGGGCCTGATCTATCGCAATCCGGATCAAGACAGTTACGACCGACTGGTGATGGACCAGATACGACAGTCCATCGAGCTTAAGGGTGAAGGCGATCTCTACGCCCTGCTGAATGAAGGTGATACGTGGGAAGTGGAAGAAGA
>JADFSH010000105.1 GCA_022560875.1 Planctomycetota bacterium
AAGGCCAGGAGCAGCCCCGGGAACAATTCGTAGTACGCCGCCGCCCCCAGACCCACAAAGATCACGAAGTTGATCGCCCACAACCGCCGCGCGGCACGATCCTCGCCTCTAAGCGCATCAGCGAACACATGCGCCTTGCGGCTGGCGAACGCCGCCAGCAGATACAGCACCACGTACACCGCCCCGATGAGCAGCGATGATTGCTGTATCTCGCTCATGCTCTGGGTGTTCACGCGAGAAACGAGCAGCGCGATCGCCGCGGCCGCGATCACCGGCTGGAGATAATCCTTGACCGCGTGAAAGACCCCCTCAAAGCCCATCGACTCGAAGACCAATCTTCGCAGTGAGGCCTTCTTCATGGCGTCCTTGAGGGTATTGATGATGTGCCGCATGACCCCGGAAGCCGTTTCGCCATCCTGGTGATCGTTGTCGAGCATCCGGGGGTAGCCGAGAAAATTGATGATGTTGAGGATGCAGGGGATGGCCGAGAGAAAGAAGATCGACGTGTAATTGTCGGCGGTAAAGACGAAGATTGCCGCGAGAACCACCGACACCGCCGAGCCGATCTGGCTCCACGAGCGCGTGTAGCCGTACACCCTGGTGCGTTCATGCTCGCGTCCCTGGTCGCGCAGCCAGGTGAAGATCATCGCCTTGTGGGTTCCCGTGCGGAACGCCTCCCCGATGGCGAAGAAGAACATCGCGAGAAAGAACATCCAGACTGTTGCCGCGAGACCGAAGATAATGAAGCTGCCCGTATAGCTGACGAACGACAGGATCATTGCCTTGCGTCGCCCGAAAAGATCGGCAATCGCCCCCGAGGGAATCTCAAAGGCGTTGACGATGATTTCGCGGAAGGCGATGAGGAGTCCGATGACGAAAAAGCTCAGCCCCTTTTCCATCAGCGCGAGATACAGGAACGGCTCAAAGTAGCGCTGATTCTTCAGGAAACCGTAAAGAGAGAAGCGAAAGAGCATGAGGGGGAGAGGATTCAGGATTCAGGAGTTAGGAGTAAGGGCGTGTCCCGCCTGCCGGCAGGGCTGATCGGACGGGCCAGATGACCTTGACACGGTCGATTCCATCGTAGGCTCGCCTACGCTACCCGCGAGCGAAGCACATCCTCAAGACCGATCATCTTGTCGAATTCGGAAAGATCGAGGGTGAAGAAGATCTTGACCAGTTGGGCATCCCATTGCGATCCCGCCCCTTCTTTCAGGATCTGCAATACTTTTTCCCGGGGCATTTTCGCGCGATACGCTCGGTCAGAACTCATGGCATCAAAGGCGTCGGCCACCGCCAGCAATCGACCGAGAAGCGGAATGTCATTCCCCTTGAGCCGATTCGGATAGCCCTCGCCGTCCCAGCTCTCGTGGTGATGAAGCACCCCGGGGAGCATGTCGGCCATGGGCGGAATGTCCTTGAGAATCTCATACCCGATCACCGGATGCTGTTTGATCTGCTCGAACTCCTCATCTGTCAATGTGCCCACCTTGAGGAGAGTGGCTTCGGGAACTCCGATCTTGCCCACATCGTGCAGAAGACCCGTGATATACACATCCTCGACCTGGCTCGTGCTCATGCCGTACGCCTGGGCGAGTTGCTTGGCGAGATGGGCCACGCGATCGGAATGACCACGCGTGTACGGATCCTTGGCGTCGATGGATGAGGAGAGAGCCCGGACGGTTCCCGTGAACAGCGATCGCTGGACCTCGAAGCGTGCGGCATTCTGGTGGAAGACCCCCATGAAGTCGCTCAACGTGTCGAGCAACTGCACGTCAATGCTCGTGGCTTCCGGGTCCACGCCGCCCTTGGCCCCGGCGAAGATGGCCCCGATGATCTCGCCATCATGCGAAATCGGCTCGACCACGATTTGCGAGCCGGAGAGGGCGGCAAGCTTGCTCTCATCAGTTTCCAGCAGGCACGTCCACTGGTCGCAGGTCCAGCTTGATATCAGCTCGTTGGCGCAGTGCGTGAATTGATCCGGATCGCAAGTCAATTTCCCGGCCAGGAACAGCTCATGCTCCAGGCCGCTGATCGACAGCTTCGACGGCACGTATTGCACGGCAATCCAATTGTATTCCAGCAGAAAGAGAAGCTGGTTGCAGATCGATTGCGCGAATAATTTCGGTTCTTCGAGATTGTTCATCGAACGACCAAACTGATACAGCGTGTTGATCTGCTCATACACGAATGAAAGCTGGCGGCTGAGGTCGTTGAGCGCAAATTCCTGTGCGCCCATGGCAAACTGATCCTGGCAGGCCAGTTGCAGGACTTGATGGAGACGCTCCAGCTCGTCGCGATGAAATGTCATGAATGGCGCGAGGGCGACACGCATTGTTTCGACGTCAAGTCCCGATTCACCACAGATAGTTGAGAATTCCTGCGCCGTGCCCGCCCCCGGTTCCATCGCCAGGGCGAGGATGTTGCCTGATGACTCACAAGTGACCGGCGGGACGAGGGGTAGCATCCAGCCGCCGGGCAGCAATGGGAAAGGGCCGGTTCCCTTCCGTTCGGCGGCCTTTCGCCACGCGCTCTCGATCCGCTCGCGAAGTTGAGGCGAGGTGAACCAGACGTCGGCTTCACCGAAGCCGTCTGGTTCCGCGATGATGCGCCCCTCGACATCACAATGCCAGGTGGGGAGACCGAGGTCTGAGCATCGCTGACGCAAAGCTCGATACACCGGCCCATTGTCGTATTGCGAGATGTTGTCGCTCATGCGGCGTCGGCCCTGGATTCGTCGCTTATCTTCCCCTGCAGCAGTTCGTGAATATGGCCGATCAGCTCACGCGGGCTGAAGGGTTTGGCCATGACCTGCTTGATGTTGGTTGTGGTCAGCTCGGTCGGGGCGATGCGGTGTCCCCGGGCCGTCACCATGATGATGGGGATGTCTGTTGTCTCCGGGTTCGCCTTCAGACGTGTCGCCAGTTCCAGACCGCTCCCTCCCGGCATCTGGAAATCCGTCACGATGAGAACCGGGAGATGTTCGCACGCCAGGATGTAGGCGAGTTTGCCATTATCCGCTGTGATCACGTTGTACCCTGCATTATCGAGCTTGAACTTGACGACATAAATGACATGCGGTTCATCATCGACAATCAAAATAGTAAACGGATGTGCAGTCATTACAGCCTTCCTCAAGTCATGGAGATACGACCGACACTCTGGGGTGCAAGCCTTTTTCTATCGGAATCATCCGGTGCGGTCTTGACGAAGGGGTCGTGGCGCTTCTGATAATTATCCCGAATCCGTTCAAATACTCTGAGACCTGCTCAATATCGCGCGGCTTTGATCACCATTGCCGTCGGGTCGCCGCTTTCCCGTTCCTCACTGCGATCGGTGGCGGGGGGGGGAGCGGGCGATAATGACGAGATCGCTCCGTACAGCTCCTCGGTCATGTCGATCTGCAGCGAGTTCAGGGAATCTTCAAGCTGAGTCGGATTCCGCGCTCCGATGATCGGCGCCGTCACCGCCGGATGCGCCCCGACCCACGCCACCGCAAGGCTGGCCGGGGCATAGCCATGTTCTTGGGCGAATTCGGTGAAGCACCGGGCGACGTCGTGAACCTGTTCCGCGCCGTAGCGCTTCTCGTACATCGTGTTCTCCCGCAGCCGCCCCTCGCCCCCCCCCGAGGCGTACTTGCCCGTGAGCAAGCCGCCGCCCAGGGGGCTGTAGGGAATCACCCCAAGATTCTCACTCTGGGCCATGGGCAGTAGTTCGACTTCCGCGATGCGCTTCACGAGGTTGTACATGGGCTGGATGCAGCAGAACTTTGCGAAACCTTCGCGGGCGGAGATGCCGAGGGCTTTGGCGACCTGCCACGCCGCGAAGTTGGAAGCCCCGCAGGAGATGATCTTGCCCTGGCTGACGAGATCGTCGAGGGCCCGAAGGGTCTCGTGCAGATCGGTGTTCTCATCAAAGCGGTGGATGAAGTACAGGTCGATGTAATCGGTGTTGAGGCGTTTGAGGCTGGCTTCGCAGGCGAGCATGAGGTGGTGCCGCGATGCGCCGCGAGCATTGATGTCTGATTTATTGGTGGGGAAGTACGCCTTGCTAGTGATGATGACCTCGTCGCGCTCGCGGGCAATGAGCTGGCCCAAGATCTCCTCGGAGCGGCCCCCCGCATAGACATCGGCGCAGTCGAAGAAATTGATCCCCGCCTCACGGCAGCGCCGGTACATCACTTCGCAGACGTCCGGGGGGGCGTCGCCCCCGAATGACATCACCCCGAAACAGAGTTGCGAGACCTTGACGCCGGTTTGTCCGAGGAGGGTGTTTTTCATGGTTTTCCGAGCCTGTCGCTTCGATGAGCCGTTATGATACGCCCCCCCCGGCATGAGCTTGGTGAGAATTGTACAACGGTTGGGTGATCAGTCAGGTATATCAACCAATGGAGACCGCTCAATGGGTCAGGTGAGAACTTCGTTAGCCGCCATCTCAGTCTGCCTTCTGGTCGCGGGCTGCTCATCGAGCATGAGTCTGAAGGGTGACAAGGCGCGGATCAGGAAGTCGCTGTCAACCATGGACGACACGGACAGAGAAGTCGCCCAGGCGAAGTTAGACTGGCTGAAAGACAACGGCCTCTTCGATCCGGACAACGAGAACTCGCTGCAGGTGGGCGAGGTGGCTCCGGATTTTGAACTGATGCCGCTGCGGTTCTATGACTTCGCCATCGACCGGGGCATCACGAAAGACAACGCCCAGACGCTCTTCGAGCCCGTGCGTCTGAGCAGCTTTCGCGACAGCCTGCCCGTGGTGCTGATCTTCGGCAGCTACACGTGACCACCCTTCAAGGACCAGGCTGGTTCTCTCGACGCAATGGCGAATAGGTATAAGGGCAAGGCGCAGTTCTTCGTGATCTACATCAAGGAGGCCCACCCCTCCGATGACTGGGCCAGTCAGGTCAATCCCCGGCTGACCTACATCAAGGATCCCGAGACGTTCTACGAGCGATCGCAGGTCGCCAACACCTGTATGAGCGATCTGGACATCGACATTCCATGCCTCGTGGACGACATGGACAACACCACGGCCAAGGCCTACAAAGGCTGGCCGGATCGGATGTTCGTGGTCGGCACCGACGGCCTGCTCAAGTACGTCGGCAAGCCCGGCCCCTTCGGCTTCCTGCCCAGCGAGATGGAAGCAGCGCTGAGGGAAGAACTGGGGATGTGACCCACGGAATCTGCAAAAATATTCTTTTTCATTCATATCGCAGCGCGACCATCGGATCGACCCTCATCGCCCGTCGCGCGGGGATCAGCGTGGCCAGTGTCGCCACCGTCGCCAGCAGCAGGGTAATCGCCACGAACGTCAGCGGATCCGAGGGGCTGACATCGTAGAGCAGTGACGCCAGCACGCGGGTGAATCCCAAAGCGACCACCAACCCGATGCCCAACCCGATGATGGTCAAGGTGAGTCCCTGCTTCATGATGAGCCGCAGCACATCACCCTTGCGGGCGCCGATCGCCATTCGAATGCCGATCTCGTGGGTGCGCTGAGAGACCATGTAGGACATCACGCCGTACAGGCCGACCGTGGCCAGCAGCAGCGCTATCACCCCGAACAGGCTGAACAGGCCCGCGGCAAACTTCGCCGGCAAGAGTGAGAAACTGATCAGACTAGTCAACGTGCGGGTGTCGCTGACGGCAAAGTTCGGATCAACGTTTCGAATCACGCCCCGCACCGGGGCGATAAGCGAAGTCGGGTCGCCCGACGTGCGCACCAGCAGCGTGAGACTGCGGCTCCAATACTGTGAGAGCGACCGATAGATATATGGCGTCGCCTCCTCGCCGATGGTGTCGTACTTCACGGTCTTGACCACGCCCACCACTTCCATGAACGGGCCGTCGAGTTCCAGCAGGCTGATGCGTTTGCCCAGCGGGTTCTCGCCCGGCCAGTATTTTTCCGCGAAGGTCTGGTTGACGATGATCACCCCGGGACCGTCTTTGATGTCCTGCTGGTTGAAATCGCGTCCCATGAGCAATGGGATTCCCAGCGTCCGGAAGTCATCGGAACTGACGGTACTCAAACCCACCACCCGATAAGGGGGCTCGCCATCCTCGCCTTCGGGTTGATCGCCTTCGAGATGAAAACTGTTGCGCGTGTTGTTGAAACCGAGGGGGACGCAGCGGTCCAGGCTCGCCGATTCGACTCCCGGCAGTTCACGCACCTGCGCCAGCAGGTTGTTGCAGAAGGCGCGGCCGTTGGCCTCATCGTACTGATGCCGGTCGAGATCGAGCATCATGGTGAGGGCATGGTCATGCTCAAAACCGGGGTCGATCGCTTTCGCCTTGATGAGGCTGCGCACGAACAGACCCGAGGCGATGAGCAGGACCAGTGAGATGGCAACCTGACCCACCACGAGACTGCTGCGAAGACGCGAACGCTTGAACTTCGTCGAGCTGGCCCCTTCATCTTTCAGGGCGGGTATGAGGTCGGCCCTTGCCGCCTGAATCGCGGGAACGAGGCCGAAGACGATGCCGGTGAGGGTGGAGATGCCCAGGGTGAAGGCCATCACGCGAACATCGAGACCGAAATCCAGGTTAAGGGTGATGCTCATGGGAAGTTCGGGAAGCAGGAGCGGAAACAGGGTCAGCGACCATGTCGCCACCAGCAAGCCGACGAGACCCCCGGCCAACGCGAGGATGATCGCCTCGCAGAGCAGCTGGCGTACGAGACGGCCCCGCGTCGAGCCCAGCGCGAGACGGATGGCGATCTCCCGTTTGCGGGTCGTCGATCGCGCGAGCAGAAGATTCGCCACGTTGGCGCAGGCGATGAGCAGGATCAGTCCGACCATCGTCATGATCAGGGCGACCATGGCATACATCTGGGGTCGATTCTCGGGGGCGAACCCCATCCCGCTGGCGGCAATCGCAAAAGCGTTTTCGTCCTCGAACCAGTCGGGATTGCTCTGGCGCAGTTGGGCCGCGATCAATTCAAGTTCCGCATTGGCCTGGGCGAGACTGACGCCGGGCTTGAGCACGCCGAAGGTGTCCATCCACGTCGCTCCGTAATGCTCCAAGACGCCATCTGCGTGTTCGATGAGCGGTTGCATCATCATGGGAACCCAGAGATCGGGTTCGATCGCGGGCATGATCCCGGCAAATCCCTCCGGGGTGACCCCAATGATGGTGAAGTCGTGATTGTTGATGGCAACGGTTGTGCCGACGATATCCGGGTCGCCATCAAAACTCCGCTGCCAGCAGGTGTGTCCGATGACGATGACGGGGTGGGCGCGGGGAGTCTGATCGTCAGCCTTGGTAAAGAGCCTCCCGAGAGCAGGTTGTGCGTGCAGGGCTTCAAAGTAGTCCCCGCTGACAAGTTCGCTGATGCGGACTTCCGCGGCATCCCCCCGCCCCATGCTGACCGGCTCGGTGGACCAGGCCACCACGTGCTCGAATGTGGTCTGCCGGTCGCGATATTCCTCGAAACCGGGGTATGAGAAGCGGCGGATTTTTCCCGTCTCGATCGATTGAGTGTGAAGGGTCACGATCCGGTCGGCATGGTCATAAGGCAGTGGCCGGAACAGAACCATGTTGATGACGCTGAATATGGCTGAATTCAGGCCAATACCAAGGGCGAGGGTGATGATGGTCACCCCCACGAAGCCGGGGCTCTTGGCGAGGGTGCGTATGGCGAACTTGATGTCGTTGATGAGGTTGTTCATGGCGCAGCGACTCCACAGGTGTGTCAATACCTCTTCTACGGAAAAGAGAGATGGAATTTGCAGGATCGGAAAAGATTATCGGGCTGGAAATCTGAATGGAAAATTAGGAGAACGGGGGTATGGAGAAACCGTGAGAAATGGTGGTTTCTTGAATCCGAAGCCCCCCGGAATCTGCTCATTCACCCGTTTCTCGTATCCGATGCTATGGGTACGGACCGGTGCAAGTGCCGGCTCGATTTTCGTATCAGACTTACGAGGCGAGAGATGAAAATGAAGCGATCACTGTTATTCAGCCAGTCCTGCCGAGGCGTCATTCTCCGTGGCCTGGCGTGGATGATCGCCGGCCTGGTCGTGACCAGCCCCGCCCGCGGAGCCGACCCCTGGTGGGATATCAGCTGGGGAGAGCGGAAGATGCTGGTGTTCATGAACAGCGGCCAGACCGAGACGCTCACCGACGTGCCGATTCTGGTGGTTCTCGACGCCAGCCGCATCGACTACTCCCTGACGCAGAACGCAGGCGAAGACCTGCGCTTCATCGACGCGGGCGGCTCGATCGAACTCGACTACGAGATCGAGACGTGGGACGAGACGGGGACGTCGTACGTGTGGGTGAAGGTCCCGCAGATCGACGGCTCATCGTACACCGACTACATCTGGATGTACTACGACTACTTCGGCGCCCCCGACAATCAGAACGCCTCCGGCGTGTGGTCGAACGGCTACGCCGGGGTCTGGCACCTCAAGGAGGACCCGACCCCTCCAGCAGGATCGTGGTACAACCCGTCGTGGACCTATCGCAAGAAGATCACGATCGACAACACCAAGGTGACGGAGACGCTGACCAACTTCCCCGTCCTGATCTCCTTTACCGATGTCGATGTCAAGGCGGCCCGTGCCGACGGTTTCGACATCCTCTTCACGGATGACGACGAGATCACCAAGCTCGACCACGAGATCGACGAGTGGGACGACGCCACCGGCCGGTTGGTGGCCTGGGTGAAGATACCCAGCCTTCCGAGCGGCACCGACAAGGACATCTACATCTACTACGGCAACTCCGGAGCCACCGATCAGCAGAACAAGACCGGCGTGTGGAGCAACGGCTATGAGGGCGTCTACCACCTCAATGAAGACCCCGGTCCCGGGGGGGCTGGAGACATCAAGGACGCCTTGGCCACAAACGATGGAACGGCCGAGTCGAACATGACCGGTGCGGATCTGGTTACGGCAAAGATCGGCGATGGCATTGATTTCGACGGATCGGACGACCATGTCGATCTCGGGAATCCTACGAGCTACGACTTCGGGACCGGCGACTGGACCGTCTCGGGCTGGGTCAAGGGGGGGGATAGTGACGGGATGATCGTCGCCAACGGCGGCAACAATGGTGGTGGCATCCGCTGGCTCTTGCGCAATGAAGCCGGCAAGGGGTCCATCTTGACCGACGACAACAGCACGAAGATCACTACCAAGGGCTCGACGAGCGTGAATAACGGAAGCTGGCACTGGATCATCGGAGTGCGCGACGGCACCACGATCAGGGTCTACATCGACGGCACCCAGGAAGATACGAGCACGTGCGCTGCCGGCTACGACCTCTCGGGCACGTCGCAGAAGAACGCCTACATCGGCGTCATCAAGAGGCAGGATACCGACGTGTTTACAACTTTCTTCGACGGCATCATCGACGAGGTGCGCATCTCCAGTGTCGATCGCTCCTCCGGGTGGATCCAGACCGAGTACAACAACCAGAACAGCCCCGGAACCTTTTATTCGGTCGGGACTCAGGAACTGAAATCCGGGGCGATGGTTGACAGCACCAGCAACTCCAACACGGGGACCACGTCCGGCTCCATGGACAGCTTTGACCGGGTCACCGGCCAGATCGGCCTGGGAATCGACTTCGACGGGCTGGATGACCGGATCGACATCCCCGACTCGGCGAGCCTCGACATCGCCGGGGACAAGCTCACCGTCTCGGCGTGGATGCTGCCCGATTTCGACCAGACTTGGCCCCTGGATCAACATGTCGTCGGCAAGAGGGCGGGCAGCACGGCGTGGCATTTGTGGTTCAAGGAGTCAGCGAATGACTTCAAGGTCAAGATCAAAGCCGGTGGAGCAAACGTCGCCACTGCGACGACCGCTATCAGCTTTACACCGGGAACGGCCCACTACCTGGCATCCGTCTATGACGGCTCGAACCAGTACATTTACTGGGACGCTTTCCAGGAGAATTCCTCGGTCGGGACGGGAGTGCTGTCGACGAACGACGAGGACATGACGATCGGTCGCAAGTCAGATGACACGTGGGCGTTCGACGGGGTCATCGACGAGGTTCGGATCTCGAACGTGGCCCGCTCCCCCGATTGGATCACGGTTCAATACAAGTCCATGACCGACGCTTACATCAGGTGGTGCATCACCGTCGTGACGTGGCAGGAGGTCGATCCGAATCAGTAAGGCGCATGAGGGGCTACCGAAGCCTTTTGATACGGGCAGGTGTAAGGCAGGCTCGATTTTTCTAGAGGATTTTTGAAGCGAGGGAAAACCCGAGGTATGAAAATGAAGCGATCACATATTTTCGGCGTGCTTTTGATGACTCTTGCCGTCTGCTCCAGCCATGCGTTTGCCCAGGGAACGCTCCTCGTCTGGTGGAAGCTCGATGAGTCATCCGGCACCACCGTCAACGACAGCGCGAACAGCAACAACGGCCTGATCAGCGGCAACCCTGTCTGGCAGTCCAGCGGTGGATATATTGACGGCGCGCTGGAATTTGACGGCTCCGGAGATCAAATCGAGGACAGCGATGCGGAGAACTTTCTCAACGGTCTGACGGCGTTTACCGTATCGCTCTGGATCGAGTCCGACCTCACCAACGTCGACAAAGGTATCTTTATTACCCAGGACCCCTCTAGCAGCGACAACATTCTCTCGATGCGGTACGACAAGGTCGGAGCGGCTGGTGGCCAGAACGAGGTCATAAAGTTTGCGATCAAAACGAGTTCCGGGAGCAAGAACTACGAGTCATCCGCCCTTGTGCAAACCACATCATGGCAGCATCTGGCGATCACGTGGAGCAGTAATGAAACTCCGAAATTCTATATCAACGGCACGCTGGATACCCTTTCGTACGACGGTGGCTCGCTCGGCGGCTCGATTTCCGACGTGACCAAGCTTATCGTCGGCATCGGCG
Organism: Planctomycetota bacterium; assembly: GCA_022560875.1. Lineage (GTDB taxonomy): Bacteria > Planctomycetota > Phycisphaerae > Phycisphaerales > SM1A02 > JADFSH01. The sequence goes on from JADFSH010000105.1 coordinate 10,854, forward strand.
TCAAAAGTAACATCTGGGACGGCAGAATCGACGACTTCAGGATCTACGACGGCGCCCTGACCGCGTCTGAGGTCAACGACCTCTACAACCTGATATCACCCGTGTCGCACCACTGGAAATTCAACGAAACGACCGGCACCACCGCCGCCGATTCGCTCGGCAGCAGCGATGGCACGCTCACGAACTTCCCCGGCGACAACTCGCAATGGAGCTGCCTCGAAGGCGGATCGCTGATCTTCGATGGCAGTGACGACTACGTCTCGCTGCCCACCGAGGCGGACTACGACTTTACGGAATTTGTCTCCATCGCCGCCTGGATCAAGGTGACGAGTTTCACGGTCGCCGAGCAGGCCATCGTCACCAAGGGCGACATTGCGTACCGGCTCGAGCGCGACGGAAGCACCGACATGCTCAAGTTCACCGTGGACGGGCTGACCACGAACACCGTGGTGCAGGGGAGCGTTTCGGTCAACGACGGCCTCTGGCATCACGTCGCGGGCGTCTACGACGGTTCGGAACTGCTGCTGTACATCGACGGGGTGGAGGACAACGCCGTCACCGCGACCGGCACGATGGACACCAACAATTCAGCCGTGTACATCGGGGCCAACGCCGCGGTGGGAGGGCGAAATTTCAATGGCGCGATGAACGATGTGTACATTCACAACTACGCCCTCACTCCCTCGACGATCCAGTCCCTGGCCGTGAAACCGCAGCTCGGCTGGTGGAAGCTCGATGAGAGTTCCGGCACCACCGCCTCCGACAGCGGCCCAAACGCCAACAACGGCACCCTCCAGAGCATGGACGGCACGGAATGGACGACGGCAAGGATCGATGGCGGTCTCGACTTCTCAGGCTCGTCCGATTACATCAACACGAACGTGGCCAGCAGCGATGCAGACTCCATCACCATGATGGGGTGGTTCATGTCCGACGATGCCGGCTCGATCGGGAACAGCTACGTCACCCAGCGCTTCATGACGCAGCGTGACGCTTCATCCTCCTCACGATTTGGGCTCGGCATCAACAACAATTATGTCGCCGTGTACTGGGACGACGGTGGGCATAACATCCAGGAGGCGACAGCTATCACCCTGGTCGCGGGCCAGTGGTACCACGCCGCCGTCACCTACGACGAAACGACCGTCCGGCTGTACGTCAACGGAGTCGAGGAAGGCAACTGGCCGGAATCGAACTTGAGCACTCCTTCCTCGGACACCTTCGAGATCGGAAGGGGGGGCGGTAGTCGCTATTTCGACGGCGTGCTTGACGACATGCTACTTTACGACCGGGCCCTGTGTGCTTCCGAAATCTACGCGGTTTACGATAGCTTTGTTTATTTCACGGATGTATCCGGCAGTGTGGGCTTCGACGTCCAGTCTTCGGATGATGTGACCTCCGGGGCAGGCCTGCACTGGGCGGACTACGACAACGACGGCGATCTGGATGCCATCGTCACCGGCAACAACTTTGCACGCCTTTACCTGAGCACCAACGAGGGTGACAGCTTTTTCGTCGCCAACTTCGGGGGCGGCAATTACCCCCGCCAGGGGGCCATGCTCGACATCGACAACGACGGCGACATCGACTT
>JADFSH010000106.1 GCA_022560875.1 Planctomycetota bacterium
TCAGCTGGAATCGAACTTGCCGAAGCTCGAACTGCTTGCGGATGGCTCGATCTTTTCTCGCGGCGACATTACGAAACGTGATGTGTTCCTGCTCACGTTTCGGCTTGACGGTTCGGCAAAGCCGGTGACAGCGCTCAGGCTCGAGATACTGCCGGATGAACGGTTGCCGGCGGGGGGTCCGGGACGCGCTTTCTACGAAGGACGCAAAGGAGACTTCTTCCTCAGTGAGGTCACCGCTGAAGTCGACGGCAAGCCGGCTCAATTTATTGCTGCGTCCCACAGTTACGGAAAAATCAGCATCGGCAGCGGCAACGCCAATGCGGAGAACGTCTTCGACGGAGACGGTTCGACAGGCTGGTCAACCTCCGGGCGCGAAGGGGAGGCACACCAACTCGTGTTGAACTTTGCGAAACCGGTCGCAGCATCGGGTGAACTGAAACTCGAATTCGTCTTCGAACGGCATTTTGCCGCGAGCCTGGGTCGGTTTCGCCTCTCGGCAACATCCGTTTCTGGAAATACGAACGCTAAGGAGATGTCGGTCGAACTGGAGGCGTTGTTGACGCGCGATTCCAAATCGTGGACCGAAACAGAACGCTCCACTGTGAAGCGGTACTTCCTCAATGTCACACCCGAACTCGCCGAAGCGCGCAAGCCGATCGATGAACTTCGGCGTTCCCTTCCCAAGTTCCCCACAACCATGGTGATGCAGGAACGGCAGGCAGATAATCCTCGCAAGACCTTCCGGCACCACCGGGGTGAATACTTGCAGACGAGAGACGAAGTCACTCCCGGGGTGCCTGAGATTTTTTCCTCTCTCGAAAAGAATGAGCCTACCGATCGCCTCGCATTTGCCCGGTGGATTGTCAGCGACCGTAACCCGCTGGTCGGTCGCGTGACCGTCAACCGTGCCTGGAGGGCGTTGTTCGGTAGCGGCCTGATGCGTACCAGCGGCGATTTTGGAACCCAGTCCGATCCACCCACGCACCCGGAATTACTCGATTGGCTGGCCTGCAAGTTTGTCGATCAGGGTTGGTCGATGAAAACACTCCACCGGCTGATTGTTACGAGTGCGACCTATCGCCAGAGTTCGCGGATGACGCCGAAGCTGTTGCGACGCGATCCCAAGAACCGGTTGCTGGCGCGCGGCCCGCGTGTTCGTGTCGAGGCGGAAATGATTCGCGACATTATGCTCAAAGCCAGCGGCCTGCTCTCAACGAAAGTCGGCGGTCCCAGCGTCTATCCGCCTCAGCCGGCGACTGTCACCTCATTGGCCTACGGCAATACAAAGTGGACCCCGTCCGCCGGCGAAGACCGCTACCGCCGTTCCCTCTACACGTTCAGCAAACGTACCGCACCGTTTAACGCTTACCTGATTTTCGACGCGCCGACAGGAGAAAACTGCATCGCGCGGCGCGACAACAGCAATACGCCGCTGCAGGCCCTGACATTGCTCAACGACGAAATGTTTCTCGAAATGGCTCGCTCATTGGCCAAACGGGCCGTCATGCAAAAACCGGCCACGGCAGAGCAGCGCGCCACGTTTATCTTTCGGCGATTTCTCACACGACCGCCTACCGAACGTGAATTGGAAAGAATTTTATCGTTCATGCAGAGCCAGAAAGATCGTTTGAAAAACAACGAACTCGATCCAGCGATCATCTGCAAAGACAAACAGGCCACACCCGAGTTGGCCGTGTGGGTGTTGATTGCCCGAGCGGTGATGAACCTGGACGAAACGATCACGAAACAGTGAGGAACGTTGAACGTCGGCGGGTGGCTGGGGTCGAGGTTTTGCGAGCCCCCAGGAGTCGCAACGTCTGGGGGCTCACTGCGTTCCCTTCGGGTCTGAGCCCCAGGGTCGAAGACGACCCCAGCCACCCGGATGTACGATCGACAGAATGTCTATCAAACAGATCGATACAAATCAACACTTCAAGGTTGCTGTACTGGCGGTACTCTCGTGTTCGGTCTCCTGGCTGGCAATGCAGATTGTGCACGAGTTCGGCCATGTGATGCATGCACTAGTGAGTGGAGCAACCGTCACAAAAGTCGTGCTCTCTCCGTTGAGCATCTCGAGGACGGACGTTTCCCCCAATCCGTATCCGTTGTTCGTCGTCTGGGGCGGGCCGTTGTGGGGATGTCTGCTGCCGTTGATGTTCTGCTTGCTCGTCCATCGAATCCGATGGAAACATCGCCACCTCGTCCGGTTTTTTGCAGGGTTCTGCTTGATTGCCAATGGGGCGTATCTTGGCATGGGAATCGTCAAGCCGGTCGGTGATGCCGAAGTCCTGTTGAATCTTGGAACGCCGCGTTGGCTTCTCGGATTGTTTGGCGTGATTGCTGTAGGAACGGGATTGTGGTTCTGGAACGGGATTGGCAATCGATTCGGCATTGGAAAGTCAGCAGACGATGTCGATTTCCGGGAAATTGTCACACTATCTTTACTGGTGGTGTTGATCGTTGTTATGGAACTTGCTCTTTCTTCACCTGTCTGAGAAACTACGATGATGATCGATCTCCAAACTCTCCCTCGATACGACCGTTCCCTGTCGTGGCAATGATTACGTTGCCGGCATGGATACGGCCCGTATTGCGAATAGCGACAGAGTAAAGATCCCCCGCGCCCAGGATGACATCGCCATTCGGAGCGTCAATCACCCCGGTATTCTCGACGCCCGGCAGATCGAATGTCACCCCGAACGGATGATCCAGTTTCTTGCCCGAAAGCGCAGCATCGTCCAGATCCATGCCGTCAATCTTGACGGTGATGCGTTCCCCGTGCCGTCTGATCAGCACCGAATTACCCGCGAGCATTGTAACGATGCCGCGGGGCGCGACGATCTGGCCATGATTGGCGACGTTTCGCCCAATCAGGTGGACAAGATCGGCGTGGATCGTGCCATCGTTCTGCACCATGCCGCTAAGGTTGTTAAACAAATCCACATTTTTGATGTAGTTTTCATCCGTGATGCTTCCCGCGGCAGCATAAATGCCGCCCACGTTGACGATGGCTCCCTGGCTGAAGTAAACCCCGGCGGGATTGACGATATACACAATGCCGTTGGCGCTCAGACTCCCATCGATCAAGGTGGGATCCGGTCCCGTGATGCGATTCATCACTCGCGCAGCCTCTCCCGGTTGAATGAACTGAATCGATTCGTGGTTGAGAATCCCGAAGGCATCGTAGTTGATGATGCTGCCATCGGACGCGGTGATGATGAAGTCATTCCCCTGCTGCGTGAAGGTGACGTTGCCACGTTTCACGGAGGGATTGACCGGCCCCGCCACCACCAGTTCGGCAAGTAGCACCACTGCCACCGCGAGGGCCACAATCACTGCGAGCATCGATCGATGCTGACGAAATCCTGCCGGGGACAATACCTTCAAGGACATAGTGTCTCTCTCCATCATGTCTTTAGTTTATAAGTCATTGCCTCAGTTGAATTTACACCGGATTCCCCCTCTGGGCAGCCGACATATCCACAGTTGAGAGAAAAAGCCGTTTCAGAACAGGTTGAAACCCTACACGCCCACCAGAGCGATAGGATCACCCATTGTGATGGCATTGGCGAAGCTGGCTATCTACGCCCGCTAACCCTTTCTATTCTGACTCACGAAAGACGATTTCCCATGATAAGCTGCTGCCGCCAGCCTCTTTCAGGGCAACTCGACTGCCATCCCACCCATTCAGATCAGAGTCGGCTATGGTATGAATCCCTGGACCGATATCAGCTGAGCACTCTCCAGATCATCTGTGAGTCATCCTCGCCCGGCGGGAGCAAACAGGCAGAGATGTCTCCATGACCGCAACGGAAACGCAATCCACCCCGACTACCACCCCGGATGAACCGACCAAACCCGCCCCCCGCGGACGATGGCGATTCGTCCTGACCCTGAGTGCGATCGTGCTCGCCATCGCTTTGCCGATCTACTGGCACAAGGTGCTGCGACACGAATTCTTCCCGCGCAATTTCGGGGTCGTCACCGAAGCGCAGGTCTACCGATCGGGCCAGTTGACCGAGCGCATGCTGCGTCATGTCATCGATCAGTATGGCCTTCGCACCATCATTGCCCTGAACGACGGCTCGCCTGAGTCAGCGATGGAACAGCGGGTTTGTGATGAGCTGGACATTTTACGGATCCCCTTCACGCTGGCCGGCAACGGCACCGGCTCACCCGAATCGTATGCGCAGGTTATAGACAACATGAACAATCCAGCCCGGCAACCGGTCCTGGTGCATTGCGCCTCCGGAGCCCAGCGCGCAGGCGTCTCGGTCTTGCTCTATCGCCACATCGTGCAAGGCATATCCATCGCCGAAGCGTACCCGGAATCATTTAAATACAAGCACAAGCCCGACGAATGGATTCTCCTGGCCTACCTTGCGGAAAACCTCCCGGCCATCCGCGATCATTACGCGCGGATGGAAGGTCTTCCCGATGATCCGTAAACGGCGAGCCGAACTGAGCCTTGCCCGAGGGCCGCAAGCGCGATAGTCCGTTTGCCGGCATGATGCGACCCAATCGAAGCCATATGAGCAACGCAACATCACGATTCCGCAAAGCACTCCCCTGGGTGGCATTCGCGTTGGCTTGCGTGCTCTGGCATTCCAGTTGGCGTTGGCCTGCTCCCGCTCTCGCCGTGAATGGCCCGGTCCTGCCTCCGGCATTCGATGTATCGACACCAAGGCAGGACAATCGTTTCCGGATCGCCATCTTCAATATCCATCAGGGGCGTGATCGTAACGGGCGGTTTGCTCTCGAGCGAACCGCGGAAACCCTTGAGGGATTCGATCTCATCGGACTCCATGAAGTGGTCGGCCCGACATTCTTCGGCCAGTCTGATCAGGCACACCTCCTCGGTCAATCCCTGAACATGGCCGCCGCCTTTCTTCCGGTGCAGCGACGGTTTTATCGCGACTATCAAGGCAACGGCCTGCTCAGTCGCTTTCCCATCGAGCAGTGGCGAAGCCAGCCGCTACCGCTTCGGGCCAGGCATCATCGACATCGTGGCATTTCGACATGCGTGGTTCGCATTGGAGAGATTGCGTTGACGGTCATGATCACCCATCTGGACAACGGGATCGACCGTTATCGTCAACTCGCGATTGCCCTGGAGCAGTTTCGCCAACATGATCGGGCCATTCTCATCGGCGACTTCAATACAACCCGCAATGACCCGCAGCTTCGCCTGGCCCTGAATTCCTATGCCGATGACGCCATCGGCAAGCACCTCGGGGATGAAGATATCCCGGGTCGGGTGGATTGGATCCTGACTCGGGGCCTGCGAACCCGCGCGGCCGGGATACGTGATCTCGACGCCTCGGACCACCCCTGCTTCTGGATTGAAATCGAACTCGACGCGCCGGTGCGGCTGACGGAAATTTCACTCGAGGACACTATCGCAACCAATTCACCATGAGCCCGATCAGCCATAAATTGCGCTCGTGGCGCCGCTGTCGCCCACTCAGCATCTGGTCGAGGCAGGAGGATCCACTCTCGCCCCACGAGCAGACCATGATTTTCATGGCGTTGCTGCTCCTTGGAATCGCGGCCCGGGGTTTGCGTTATGTGTTGCGTTTTCCCCTGTGGGAAGACGAAACTTTTTTGTGCGTCAATTTCATTGACAAGAGTTTCCTGGAGTTGATGGGCCCGCTGACCCACCACCAGACCGCACCGATCGGGTTTTTGTGGGGTGAAGCCGCGATGGTGAAGGTGTTCGGCTTTCACGAACTGAGCCTGAGGCTGATACCTTTTCTGTATGCGATCGGCGCCCTGGCGGGCTTCGCGTGGATCGTTCGCCGGCTTGTGCAAGGAACTCCGGCTCTGCTGGCGATGGCGTTCCTCGTCCCCGCTTATTCCGGCATTCGATATGCCGCGGAGGCCAAACAGTACAGCGGAGATCTCTTCTTTGCGGTGCTGCTCCTGGTACTCGCCGTTGAATGGTGGCGGAACCCGCGCAATACGAAATGGCTGTGGGCCATTGTGATTCTGACTCCGCTGTGCGTTCTCACTTCCTTTCCCGCCGTCTTTGTCGCCGGGGGATTGACCGGATGGATCGCCATCGTTCTTCTGGCCCGTCAACAACGTAGCGGTCTCGCCCCCTGGGCGACCCTGCTCGTTCTCCTGTTCGGTTCATTCGGCTTGCTCTTCATCCTGTCGGCCGGCGCGCAGGCCAAGTCCGAACTCGGATTCATGCAGGCGTACTGGAGCGCCGCCTTTCCACCGCTCTCCGAACCCTGGAAACTACCTGGTTGGCTCGTGGTCACCCACGCCAGCGATCTGCTTTCCTATCCCGCCGGCAGCGAGCGCGGCGGCAGCACCTTGACCTTCATTTTCGTGATGTTGGGCCTGTTTGCGTTTTGGCGACGGGGAAGGTGGGGGTCTCTGGGTCTCTTGCTCGCGCCTTTCATATTGACGCTGCTCGCGGCAAGCGTACATCGCTACCCTTACGGGGGCCATGTTAAATTCTCTCAGCACCTCGCCCCGGCGATTTGCCTCTTCGCGGGTCTTGGTCTGGCGTTCGGTTTGCATCGCCTCAGAAACAAACCTGATCGCGGGCGCGGCGCGATCGTGGTCTCGCTTTCCATTCTGTCCATGTTCGGCGTCGGGTCGATGGTGCGCGACACGCTCAATCCCCACAAGACCCTGTCAGACATGCGGCAGCGAGCGTTCGCCGAGTGGTTCTGGTTCACCAGCGCGTTCGATGGCGAGGTGCGCTACCTTGATGTCGATTTCAATCTGAATCTGTCCCCGACCCTCAATATCAATCATACCTGGGAGACCATGTTCCGCTGCAATAAAGAGATCTACATGCCGGATGCGAGGCCGGTCGGAACCAATCCCAAGGTGGAGCATCTGCGTCCCCTGCGATGTGTGCTGTATCGTGATCCAACCCATCCATTCGATGAAGCCGGATTGAAGGACTGGCTCGCCGAAATGCAGACGGTTTACGAATTGACATCTTTCGACAGCTACACCATCCCGCGTTATAACAAGCGGGAGAACACCATGATCCACGTGGATTATCTCGACATTTACACATTTCACGAGCGGCCCCCGGAATTCCCGGAAACCCCAGCAACACCCGGCAACACCCTCCCGGCTGACTGATGCGGCGCGTGCGGCCTCCATTGCCCAACCAATGGCACTCGCTATGCTGACATCATGGACAATCGATGGCGGGATGATGAACTTGCTCAACTTGTTGATGGGTATGCGACCGGGGGGGATCCGGGGGGACCGGGGGGGCTGCGGGGGCGGAAGGTTAATCGCGATGTGGCGGAACTTGTCTATGCCTCTCGACTGCTCGGGCGTGATGAACGACTGGTGCTGCACGGCGGGGGCAACACCTCCGTCAAGACAACCGCCTCTGACGCTGCCGGCGCTCAAATCAACGTGCTCTGCGTGAAGGGAAGCGGCTGGGATCTGGCCGACATCGAGCCGGAGGGCCTGCCCGCGGTTCGCCTCGAACCACTGTGCGCCGTGGCCGAAGTCGATACGCTCAGCGACGAGGAGATGGTCAACGCCCAGCGGTGCAACCTCCTCGACAGCAGCTCCCCCACCCCTTCGGTCGAGACGCTCGTGCATGCGACCCTGCCCTACAAGTTCGTCCTGCACACCCATGCCAATTCGCTGCTGTCCCTGACCGATCAGGCGGAGGGCGAGGCGCTGTGCCGCGCGGTGTATGGAGATATCGTCACCGTCATCCCCTACATCATGCCCGGGTTCGATCTGGCCAAAGCCGTCATGGCGGCAAATTGCGGCCCGCAGCATCAGGGCATGATCCTGCTCAAGCACGGTATTTTTTCATTCGGGGAGACGGCCCGCGAGGCGTATGACCGGATGATTGATCTTGTATCACAGGCCGAGACGCGGCTGGGGCAGGACCGCAAACCGGTCGGGGCCCACTATGCCTCCCCGGATGATCCCCCGGATAATATTGCTAGCCCCGCGCAAGTAGGACCGATTCTCCGGGGGCTGACCGCCCTTGGCGATGACAAGCAGAACGCCCTACCCTTTATCCTCGAATTTCGCAGCAATCAGCGAATTACGGATTATCTCAACCGCCATGACCTCGAACAAGTCTGCCAGGTCGGGGTGGCGACCCCCGATCATGTCATTCGCACCAAGCGTCTGCCGCTGCTGCTTGATGTGCCGCCGCGTAATTCGCTTGAGGATTTTGCGAAGCATGCCCGCGAGTCGGTTGAGGCATACGCCGCCGAGTACGCGGCGTACTTCAAACGCAACGATGCGAAACTGCCCGGCCAACGAACCATGCTCGACCCCATGCCCCGCGTCATTCTGGTGCGGGGCCTCGGCCTCTTCACCCTCGGCAAGACCGCAACCGAGGCCCGCATCGTCGCGGACCTTGCCGAAGCGACGATGGAGGTCATCACCGATGCTCAAGCCCTCGGCACGTTTGAAAGCATCACCGAAGCCGAGACGTTCGAGATCGAGTACTGGTCGCTCGAGCAGGCCAAGCTCAAGGGGGCGACCGAGAAACCTTTCACGCGCCGGGTGGTGGTGATCACGGGCGGGGCGGGGACCATCGGCCGCGCCGTCGGCAAGGCCTTCGCAAGCCGGGGGGCCCAGATCGTCCTGCTCGATGTCGATGAGGAGCAGGCCCGGGATGCCGCCCGGCCTCACCACGGACTCGGCCTCCGGTGCGATGTCACCAAGCCGGCTGATGTTCAAGCAGCGTTCGATCACATCTGCGCGACGTTCGGCGGCGTGGATGTGGTGGTGTCCAACGCCGGGGCCGCCTGGGAAGGTCGCATCGGCGAGGTCGATGATGAAACCCTGCGGGCCAGCTTCGAGCTGAATTTCTTCGCCCACCAGACCGTGGCCCGACACGCGGTTCGAATCATGCAGGCCCAGGGATTCGGCGGCAGCCTGCTGTTCAACATCTCCAAGCAGGCGGTCAATCCCGGTCGCGATTTCGGCCCCTACGGCCTGCCCAAGGCCGCGACCATGGCCCTGGTCCGACAGTACGCGCTCGACTATGGCGAGGAGGGCATCCGCTCCAACGGCATCAACGCCGATCGCATCCGCAGCAACATGCTCTGCCCGGACATGATCCAATCGCGAGCGCAAGCGCGACAGGTCTCGGAAACGGATTACATGTCGGGCAATCTCCTCCGGCGCGAGGTGACGGCGGAGGATGTGGCCGAAGCGTTCGTCAGCCTCGCCCGTGCCGCCGGGACGACCGGCGCAATCCTCACCGTAGACGGCGGCAACATCGCTGCCGCCCTGCGCTGATTGATACGACGCTCGATCAGGCGCTGTTTTCGAGGGGAGTCGTTATACTTAAGAATCGGTTTTCAATAAGGGGGTCACATTCGGAAAGGATTGTCACATGGCGAAAAGCAAGGAGAAAGAACCGTTTCATGCCAGTGAATGGCCGTCGTATTTCACCCCCGGTTTTCTCAAAAATCATGTTGCCTCCCCCACCAACGCAAAGAAACGTGCCTTCGACATCTTTCTGGCCCGGATCAAGGAACATAAGGAAGGGATCAAAAGGATCGAGGATGAACTCGCGAAAGCCATCAAAATAGCCCATGACGCCAAGGCGATGCCGGACCTGAAGAAAGGCGATTCAAAAAACCTCGATGAAGACAAAATCGACAAGCAGATCAAGCTGCTGGAAGATCATCAGAAGGAAATCGAGAAAATGCTCATCAAGGCAGTGGGAACGAAAGATGAAAAGGAATTCAAAAAGGCGGACAAGGAGTTTGTCAAGAAGATCAAGACGATCAAGGAGCTTCGCTCGGGTCTTTCCAGACGCAAGGATGCCAAGGCCGGACTGGTGAACACCCTGCTCAGCGTCAGCAAGGGTGACCTCATCGACATCGCCCAGAAACTGCACCGGGACGCTCAAGACGGCAAGATAAAAAAGAACGACAAGTTCACAATGTCACGAACGTTCACGTATTGGGATCTGGGAGGCTCACATGACAACCTGAAAAAGAAACCCGCTCCCAGAGAGGGTAAGCTCGACGCTCGCATCCACGAACACAAAGGCCGCCTCGTCCTCGGCCATCTTGCGGGCATGAAATAGACGTACCTGTTCAAGGCACGGGCAGGAGGAACCTGCCCATGGCACTCGCTATTAACTTTTATTGCTATCGCCGCTCAGCCCGCCCGGCTGGCGGCCTTGGCCTTGGATTTCTCGGAGCGTCCCGCCCGCTTGCGCTCGCCCTCGTTGAGCAGGATCTTGCGGAGCCGGATCGACTCGGGGGTGATTTCCACCAGCTCGTCCGACTCGACATACTCCAGCGCCGCCTCCAGCGAGTATGTCCGGGGGGCCTTGAGCACCACCGTCGCCTCCTTCGATGACTCGCGGACATTCGAGAACGCCTTGCCCTTGGCCACGTTGACCCCCAGGTCGTTCTCGCGGCTGTTCTCCCCCACGATCTGCCCGGCATAAACGTGATCCTGGGGCTTGACGAACATGATCCCCCGCTCCGAGAGGTTCAGCAGGGCGTAGGTCTTGACCGTCCCGGTCTCCGTGGCGACCATCACCCCGTTGGATCGCCCGTGGTCGATGGCCCGCAATGGCGCGTAACGCTGGAAGCTGTGATACATGACCGCCTGTCCCGCCGTCGCAGTCAACATGCGGCTGCGAAGGCCGATCAAACCCCGGGCCGGGATCTCGCACTCCACGTGCATCCGATCGCCGCGTTTGTCGAGCGAAAGGATCTCGCCGCCCCGAGAGCCGAGCAGTTCCAGCACCGGGCCGATGCTTTCCTCATTGACATCGACCGTCAGCAGTTCGATCGGCTCGCAGGTGAGCCCGTCGATCACCTTCTCGATGACCTGGGGCCGACCGACCGAAAGTTCGTACCCCTCACGCCGCATGTTCTCCAGCAGGATTCCCAGATGCAGCAGCCCGCGCCCGGAAACCCGAAACTCCTCCGCCGATTCGCCGGGCTCCACCCGCAGGGCCAGGTTCGACCGGAGTTCCCGTTGGAGACGTTCGGAAAGCTGACGGGAGGTGACGAACTTACCTTCTTTTCCCGCGAAGGGCGAGTCGTTGATTCGAAACAACATGTGGAGGGTGGGCTCATCCACCGCGACCCGGGCGATGGGGTTCGGCTCATCCGGGCAGGCGATGGTGTCGCCGATCTCGAAATCGCCGAGACCCTCGACCGCGCAAAGATCGCCAACCGAAATGATGTCCGCCGGAACCCGTCCGAGATCCTCGAAGCGATACAATTTCTGGACCCGGGCCCGTCGCTGCGTGCCGTCGGACTGGCAAATCGCGACGGCCTGGCCGGAAGTGATCGCCCCCGCAAAGACGCGCCCGATCGCAATGCGACCCACGTAGTTTGAATAGTCCAGGGTGGTGATGAGCATCTGCAGCGGCACGTCGGCATAACCGACCGGGGCGGGCAACTTCTCGATGATCTCGTCGAGCAGCGGGGTTATGTCGGTGCCGCTTTTTTCGGGATCATGTGCCGCCCAGCCGTCCCGCCCCGAGGCATAGATGACGGGAAAATCGAGCCGCTCATCGCTCGCCTCCATGGCCACGAGCAGGTCGAAGACTTCATTGACCACTGCATCGGGCCGGGCCTCCTTGCGGTCGCATTTGTTGACCACCACGATGAGCGGCAGGTCCAGTTCGAGGGCCTTGCCCAGCACGAACCGGGTCTGGGGCATGGGGCCTTCAAACGCATCCACCAGCAGCAGGACCCCATCCGCCATTTTCAGCACCCGCTCGACCTCGCCGCCGAAGTCGGCATGGCCCGGAGTGTCGATGATGTTGATGCGGAAGGTCTCTCCCGCGCGATCGCCCTCCTGGGGCCGATATGAGATCGCACAGTTCTTGGAGAAGATCGTGATGCCGCGCTCCCGCTCCAGCGGGTCTGTATCGAGTATGCAATCTTTGTCCTGGTTTCCTCGATCGAGCGAGCCACAGCAGGCGAGCATGGCATCCACGAGCGTGGTCTTGCCGTGATCGACGTGGGCGATGATCGCCACGTTTCGCAGGTTTGGGTCGGCGGGATGCAGCATGGGTCGGGGATAATAGCACCCAGCATCAGGGGATCATCCTGACGTGGGCAAATGCGTCAATGAACCCATCATATCGGCTCGTCATACTGCCTTGACCAACAGATTCCCTGATTGGCCCATCTCGCTCACAACGCAGGTAGCCATGCCGTTGATGATGGGGATCACTTATATTCCCGCGACATGACCGGGCAGAAGAAGATTGATAAGGGGCGTTGTTTCCGGTATGAAAGCATGCTGAGTAGCCCCAACCATCGAGCTGCAATTTCAGCCTCTCCCAACCCGAATGACAATTCATGGCCAAAACGACAACAACCGCCAATGACCCGATCAAGGCCGCCGAGGAGGCGGGGTTGTTCTACACCAGCTCGACCGAGGCCGGTTTCATCAGAAAAGCCAAGGCCGAGTCGCAT
>JADFSH010000107.1 GCA_022560875.1 Planctomycetota bacterium
CAGAATTTGCAGGAGAAATACGGCAAGTTCGGATTGAACTGGGGTTATGCCTCTTCACCGCTTCTTCTTGACAACAGGATCATCATCGAGGTGCTGCATGGCATGCGCACCGATGATCCTTCCTACATAGTGGCCTTTGACGCTCAGTCCGGATCGGTACTGTGGCGACAGGAACGACCGACTGATGCCCCGCGGGAAGCTCCTGATGCCTACACCACGCCGATCGCTTACGAACAGAACGGGGTTACGCAAATCATCATCTCCGGGGCCGATTATGTGACCGGGCACGATCCTGACACCGGACGCGAGATCTGGCGTGCCGGAGGCCTGAATCCGCGGAAGGCAGCCAACTATCGGATCGTTGCCTCCCCTCTCGTGGTCGATGGCATGATCTACGCCCCGACCCGCAACCGACCGCTGCTGGCATTTCGTACCGGAGGGGAAGGCGATATCACGGAAAGCAACCTGGTCTGGAAATGGGACGCCCCGGGCGGGCCTGACGTTCCCACCCCGGTCTGCGATGGTAATCGCTTTTTCATGGTCGATGACAAAGGCATGATTACCAGCCTCGACGCCAAGACCGGCGAAGTCATCTGGGGGCCGGAGCGGACGATACGCGGCACGATCAGCTCCTCGCCGATCCTCGCCGACGGCAAGATCTACTTTACCAATGAGGAGGCGGTCACGATTGTGGTTTCCGCGGGACCTGAATTCGAGATTATTTCCACCAATGAACTGGACGGTACCTATACACTCTCTTCGCCGGTCCCGTCCGGCAATCAGTTGTTCATCCGTACTTCTACCCATCTCTATTGCATCGGGGACACGACGGAGTAAGGGATTTTTCCCCTTATTGACTATTGACCAGACGCAACCGACCCGGCGATCAGACCTAAAATAAGGTCTGACAGGATCCGTTTTTCGTGATTTTCGAGTACTTGGAGGCACTCCATGCACCATTTTCAAAGCTATATCACAAGTCTGACCTGCGCGACCATGCTTCTGGCCTCATCAGCAAACGCTGACGACTGGTTGAACTGGCGGGGTCCGAACGGGGCCGGCGTATCATCCGAAAGCCAGTGGACCGCTCAAGGCCGGAGCAATTCGCTCTGGTCGAAGAATGTGGGCCTGGGCTATACGACCTTCGTGGTAAAGGGCAACCGCCTCATCACCGCCGGGTTTGATGAAGATAAAGAGCAGGACACGATCCTGTGTCTGAATGCGACCACGGGTGAAAATATCTGGGGCCATACCTACGCCGCCAAAAAATGGGACAACTCTCACAACGGCGGCACGCTCTCCACACCATCCATCGACGGGGATCGAGTCTATGTGCTGAACCGCGAGGGATTGTTCATCTGCCTTCAGTTTGAGGATGGCAAGGTGATCTGGCAGAAGAACCTGATGGAAACGAACGGCCTGGAGTATCCCACCTGGATGTTCGCCGCTTCGCCCCTGGTCCTGGATGACATGGTGATCGTGAACGTCGGCCATCTCATCGCCCTTCACAAGGAATCGGGCCGGCAGATCTGGAAGACAAAGAATACAGGAGACGCCTATTCGACCCCGCTCAGCATTGAGCACGATGGCCAGTCCCGCCTCGCCGTTATCAACGGCGATGGGCTGGTGGTGTTTGATCGGAAGACGGGTAAGGAAATCGCCTCCCATCCTTGGAAAACCAGATACGACATCAATGCCTCCACTCCAGTCGCCATCGGCAATCGAATTTTCATTTCCTCCGGATACAACCACGGCAGCGCGATGCTTCAACTCAAGGGGGACAAACTTGATGTTCTCTGGCAAAACAAGGAAATGAAGACCAAAATGTCGGGCAGCGTGTACTGGGATGGACATCTTTACGGCTTTGACGATACCAGACTGCAGTGCCTCGACACCGACGGCAATGAAAAATGGTCGAAACGCGGTCTCGGGATGGGTAGCCTGATGGTCGCCAATGGGCGGCTCGTCGTGATGTCCGGCAAAGGTGAATTAATCATCGCCGACGCCTCGCCGGGTGGTTATTCTGAACTCTCTCGAACGAAAGTTCTCACCGGAGGCGTGTATTGGACAATGCCCGTCCTGGCCAACGGCCTCATCTATTGTCGCAACAGCATGGGCGATGTTGTGTGCCGTGATCACCGTACCCCGGAAAACTGATGAGACCATATCCCATATCTTTTCTATCAGTGTTCTCAAACTCAGAGTGAAAGATGTTTCGCATGTATCGAGCGGTATTCTTGTCGATAATTTTTCTAGCCACCAGAGCACCGGCCCAGGAAGCAGAAGACCGGACCAAGTCTGCCGCGGATGACCCCGCGGAAAGACAAAAGCAGTCATCAACGGTTGATGGAATCGATATTTCGATTCGTCTCAATCCCGTGATCGTGACCGCCCGCCGGTGGACCGAATTCGCCCAGGATCTGCCCCAGAGCGTTACCGTCATGGATGAAACGATACTCAGGGATGCGGGCATCACCAACGTGCGCGAAGCCTCATATCTGATCCCGAACCTGCTTGTGATCGAGTTTTCATCTCGCCGTCTCAGTTTTCCCACATTTCGCGGGATCAGCACCGGTGTCGGCGACCCCTCGGTGACCACATATGTTGACGGCGTGCCGCAACTGAAGATCAGTAGCACCAACATCTCGATGCTGGACGTTGTGCGTTTGGAATTCCTGCGCGGACCACAGGGAACGCTTTACGGTCGAAATTCCATCGGCGGACTCATCAAACTCGAGACAGCGCGCCCCACAAACACGCCGACTTTACGAGGCTCGACCACATTTGGGAATTACGACCTGCAGGAGCATACGCTCTCCTATTCCGGACCCATCGTTGAGGATAAATGGTTTATCAGCGTGTCGGGCATGTACTCCGAGCGTGATGGTTACACCACAAATACCGTCACCGGCAATCGGGTGGATGATCGACGTTCCACCTTCGGGCGCGTCAAGATTCTGTTTACGCCGGACGACCGCAATGAAATTGAGTACACCATTTACAACGAGCGCTCCCGCGATGGCGGTTTTGCCCTCGGCTTTCTCACCACGCTCCAGACCCAGCCCCACACTATTTCCGAGGATTTTGAGGGCAAGGCTGATCGTGACATCCTCTCAAACTCCCTGACCTGGAATCATCACGGCGAGAACGTGGACTTCGTCAGCATCAGTTCGTATGTGGACTGGGACATCGATGAGGAGTCCGATGTTGATTTCACGCCCATCGACGGCATCCGTCGCTTCACCAAGGAATCGCAGGAGTATTTCTATCAGGAGTTTCGGATTTCGTCCGCCAGCGACAAACCGGTTGAGTTCAATGACAACATGTCTCTGAAGTGGCTTGTAGGCGGGTCGCTGTTTTCCTCTGATGGCAATGAGTCTGCGACCAACATCAACCGGCCGGACGGAGTACCTGCTTTCTTCTTTGCCCCCGGCGATGAAGGAACCATCACCGACAGCGGCGATTTTGAGGACCTCGGATTGGCGGCGTTCGGCCAGGTGACATTGACGATGAACGAGAACCTCGACCTGACCGCAGGCCTCCGTTTCGATTACGAGGATAAGGAAGCGGACATCACCAACGCCAAGGATACGGTCGGTGAAACCAAAACCACGCTCACATCATTCTCCGAATCCTATGACGAGGTGGTTCCCTCATTCAGCGCCGCATTACACCTTACGGACGACGCCATGGTGTACGCGCGGGCGGCGAAGGGCTTCAAGGCCGGGGGCTTCAACGTCGCAGCACCTGCCGGCGAGACAATCTACGGCACCGAGACAAACTGGACCTATGAGGCCGGAATCAAAACCACCTGGTTCGAGGAGCGACTGATTCTCAATGCCGCGGTTTTTTACATCGATTGGGATGACCTGCAGCTTTCCCTGATCGACTTCACTACATTTAAGGGCTTCATCGACAATGCGGGCCAGGCGACCAGCACCGGCGTTGAAGTTGAATTAACGGCGCGAGTCGCGGATGGCCTCGATGTTTTCGCCGGGTTCGGGTATACTGACGCAGAGTTTGATTCCTTTGTCGATCAGTTCGGTACTGACGTTGCCGGCAACAATCTCGCGTTTGTCCCGGACACCACATTCAACGTCGGCGCTCAGGTCAACGGGGATCTTGGCAACAGAACAAGCTGGTTCGCACGCGGTGAGTATGTCAATGTCGGCACGTATCAACTGGATGCCGCCAATACCAAGTCGCAGCAATTCGAGCTTGCAAACTTCAGGGCGGGAGTGGAATGGAATAACGTCCGGGTTGAAGGTTGGATTCGCAACGCGTTTGATGAGGATTACGTACTGGTCGCGTTTCCCGTCGGTTCATCAATGTTCATCGGAGAGAACGGGGTGCCGCGGACCTACGGCGTGACCGTCAGCATTCAGTTCTGACGAGGGACAGGAAGATCGACCGCGGGCAAGATGGCGGATCGCTTTTTTCATAAGCTGAATTGGAGTGATACATGTACAGAAAGATCATTCTCTGTGCCGGATTGCTGACAATCCTGTTCACGATAGTCTCCTGCAGTGAAAAACCTCAACAAACGGGTGAGAAGGCCCAGGACGAGTTCACCCCGAACGACCAGGCTGCACATGATGAAGGCGAGGCTCCCCACGACGAAACCCCAAGCCCTGATGAGGGTGACGAGGCTGCGCATGACGACGATCCAGAACGCAAGGAGGCTGCTTCTCAGAGCACAGCACTGACAAGTGCCCCCGAGAAGCAACAGATCAACGGATGGTTGCGCTGGCGCGGCCCAATGCAAAGCGGAGTCTCCCTGGAGACTGATCTCCCGGATTCCATCGAAGCGTCCGACGCCCGCTGGACGTTTGCGATGAACGGACGCGGCGCTCCGGTCATGGCCAATGGTCGCGTGTACTTCATGGCCTACGAGGGCGATGGTCCCGATCTTGAGGAGGTTCTTCTCTGTCTCGATGAGCAGACGGGCAAGATAATCTGGGAACGACGCTTCAGCGATTTTCTCTCGGATGTCATTTACAACCGTTATTCCATCACCAGCCCCAGCATCGATCCCGAGAGCGGGAACATCTTCTGCATGACGGCCCCGGGTCTGCTGAACTGTTTCTCCCCGGACGGCGATCTGATCTGGCAGCAGCCATTCATCGAGAAATTCGGGCGTTTCACCTATCCCAACGGGCGAACCGTCGGCCCCCTCATTGATGATGACCTTGTCATCATTCACACCATGACATCCAACTGGGGGCCGCAGGGACCGGCCCGCGATCGCTTCTTCGCCTTCGACAAGGACAGTGGCGATCATGTCTGGACTTCCACCCCCGGCGGACCGCCCAAGGACTCCCCCTACTCTTACCCCGTCTTCGAGTGGCGAAATGGCAAACGCCTGCTCTACGCCGGCACCGCGGGCGGCAATATGGTCTGCCTCAACGTCCGCACCGGTGAGCCGGTCTGGCGTTATCAGATGTCCATCGGCGGCGTCTGCGCTTCCCCCCTTCTGTATGGCGATCAACTGATTGCCGTGCATGGCAAGGAGAACCTCGACACCTCCAGCGCCGGGCGCATGATTTCATTGAACCTGGGCGCGGAGCCTGCCCCGGGTAATGCCGGCCCGCTGGTTCTCGATAGCGGCTCCGAAGCGTGGCGAAACAACGACCTGACTTCGTTCACCAGTTCGCCGGTTCTGGTGGGCAACCGAATCTACAACACAATATTCACGGGTGAGCTGTGTTGTGTGGATGCTGATACCGGAGAATTGCTCTGGAGCGTAAGGCTGGCTCCCGACCAGATTCACGCCTCCCCGCTGTACGCCGATGGCAAGCTCTACGTTCCCATGAACAACGGCTCGTTCTATGTGATCAGGCCCTCCGATGACGGGGCGGAAATCCTCTCCAAGACGCAACTCGATGGCAACTGCCTCGCCGCCCCCACCGTCTGGAATGGCAACATCTACGTCCATACCACCACCACGCTTTACTGCTTCGGTGATGGGTCCGGCACATGGTCGGGAACCCCCGCGACTGAACTCAGGCCCGCCCCGGGACCGGCCGCATCCTTGCAGATCATGCCTGCCGAAGTGCTGATCCAGCCCGGCCAGTCGGTGGACTTTCGCGTCCGCTCGATCGATGCCAACGGACTCATCGTGAACGAATCGCTGGAAAGCCTGAGTTGGGCGGACAATACGCTCGGGGTTGATTTCAGCGATAACGGCCTCCGGGCAACTGCTGGCAGCACCAAACCCGGGGCGACCGTTCTGGTTGCCGAATCCGGCGGCTTGAAAGGATCGGTACGGTTTCGCATCGTGTATCCCGATGCCTTTGAGGAAGACTTCGAGTCAATCGCCTTGACGACCCCGGATCGCGGGAATCCCGACGTGAAGTTCGGGCGTCCCCCTTCCTTCTGGATGGGCGGTTGGCCGAAATGGGATGTCCGCGAAGTCGATGGCAGCAAGGTACTCGCCAAGACCATTTCCAACCCGATTTTTCAGCGGGTCATGGGATTCATCGGTCATCCCGATCAGAGCAATTACACGACCCGGATGGACATCATGTCCGAAGGAAATCGCCGCACCATGTCCACGGCGGGGATCGTCAATCAGCGTTATGTGATCCTCCTCAAGGGCAATCACCGGCAACTTGAGATTCAGTCCAATGTTGATCGGATCAAGCACACCGTCCCCTTCCGGATGAAGCCCGGGGTGTGGTACACCCTGGTCACAAGGGTTGACATGGGATCGGATGGCTCGGCGACGATCCGCGCCAAGGCCTGGCCTCGTGATGAAGCGGAGCCGGAAGCGTGGACGGCGGAATTCACCCATCAAAACGGACACACTCACGGAGCCCCGGGACTCTATGGCTTCGCGCCCCAGAGTCGATATCGTGTCTATATCGATAACCTGTCAGTCACTCCGAACGAATAATGTAAGGCCTTCACCGATTCATCTGACGGGAAGCGATTCAGGAATTCTCTCCATGAAAGCATTGCGATTACGAAACGTGTGTGTTCTCTCCCTCGTCGTGGGCTGTCTTGCCTTGCCTGGCAGGGGTGACGACTGGCCGATGTGGGGCCGTACCCCCTCGCGGAACATGAGCACCGGGGAGAAGCAAAGCCTGGTGGTGGATTTTCATCCCGGTGATTTCATCGGCGCCTCAGATGAAATTGACGAGAGCACGACGAAGAACGTGAAGTGGATAGCCAAGCTCGGCTCACAGAGCTATGGCAACGTCACCATTTCCAACGGGCGCGTCTTCGTGGGCACCAACAACGACTCGCCGCGTGATCCGAAATACACCGGCGATCGAAGCGTTATTTACTGCTTCGATGAGGAAACCGGAGAGCTGCACTGGGAACTCAATTTTCCCAAGCTCGGCACGGGCAAGGTCAGCGATTGGGAATTTCTCGGCATCAGCTCATCGCCAACCATTGATGGCGATCGTATCTATTTCGTGTCCAATCTCTGCGAGGTGGTCTGCGCCGATGTAAACGGCATGGCCGACGGCAACGACGGCCCCTTCAAGGATGAAGCCACCTTGCTGGCGGGCCGGGGAAAGCCCCCCCTGGAAATGGGAGATAAAGACGGCGATATCATCTGGACGCTCAACATGATCGACGAGTGCGGCGTGTTCCCCCACAACATCACCAGCAGTTCCGTGCTGGTGGTCGGCGACACGCTCTGGGTCACGACCTCCAATGGCGTCGATTACGGCCATGTCGAGACCCCCGCCCCATTCGCCCCCTGTCTCATTCAGGTTGACAAACTAACCGGCAAGCTGCTGGGCGAGGAGTCTTCCGGCCTGAGCGAGCGCATCTTCCATTGCAATTGGACCTCTCCCTCCTTTCTGAAAACAGCGGACCGTGAATTGTGCCTGTTCGGAGGACCGGACGGTTGGGTCTATGGATTTCGCACGAAGTCAATCGAAGATGAGGATGGCTACAAAATTCTCGACGAGGCTTTCCGGTTTGACGCCAATCCACCTGAGTATCGAATAAAGGACGGCAAGCCCGTGCGCTACGCCACTGCCAACGGACCGAGTGAGATCATCGCCACCCCGGTGGTGTATAAGGACCGTGTCTATGTCCCCATCGGCCAGGATCCGGAACATGGCGAAGGCGCCGGAAACCTGGTCTGCATCGACACTTCCAAGACCGGCGACACCACCAAGACCGCCGAGGTCTGGAGCTTCAAAGAGATCAATCGCTCGCTCTCGACCCCGTCCATCGTCGATGATCTGGTCTATGTCGCTGATTACTCGGGATTCGTTTATTGCCTCGATGCCGACACCGGCGAACTGTACTGGAAGTACGACACGATGAGCCATATCTGGGGCTCAACCCTCGTCGCCGACGGCAAGGTTTTCATCGGCAACGAGGATGGCTATCTGACCATCCTCAAGGCCGGCAAGGAAAAAGAACTCATCACGGAAATTGATATGATGTCGCCGATCTACTCGTCGCCGGTCGCGGCGAACGGCGTTCTGTACGTTCAAACCCACACGCATCTGTTTGCCCTCAAGGATATGACGGAGTGAACACAGCACAACGGTCAGGCATGTCATGGGTCGTGTGGGGATTGGTCATCTTGCTGGCGATCCTGCACCATGATGTATGGTTCTGGGACAATCGCACCCTGGTGTTCGGGTTCCTGCCCATCGGGCTTTTCTATCACGCGGTATTTTCCATCGCCTGCGCCATCGTATGGGCCATGGCCGTGAAGTTTGCCTGGCCGTCACACCTCGAGGAATGGGCGGATGAAATTGTCCCCACATCTGATAGCGGGACTGCGGAATGACGATTGCCCAGGCCGCCGCTAATGTTTCTCTGATCCCGATCTATGTCATTGGGGTGTATCTGGCCCTGCTGCTTCTGCTCGGGGTATTTTCCGCGCGTCTGTTTCGCGGCACCAGCGCTGATTACTTCGTTGCCAGCCGCTCCATCGGACCATTCCTCCTGTTGATGTCGGTCTTCGGCACGACGATGACGGCTTTCGCACTCGTGGGCTCGACGGGAAAAGCTTTTGAATCCGGAATCGGCGTGTATGGCCTGATGGCCTCGTCTTCGGGGCTTGTTCACTCGCTGGTCTTCTTTTTCATCGGCATCAAGTTGTGGGCGATCGGCAAACGCTACAACTATGTGACGCAGATTCAATTTTTCCGGGCTCGATTTGAATCCAACGCCTTGGGATATCTCCTGTTCCCGATTCTGGTGGGATTGGTCATTCCCTATCTGCTGATCGGGCTGCTGGGGGCGGGAGCGACGGTCGCGGCCATCTCGCGGGGCATGTTCCCCGACATCTTTGAAGGCGGATCAATCCCCGGCTGGCTCACGGGCCTGGTCATCTGCTCCGTGGTATTGTTTTATATCTTCTTCGGCGGCCTCCGCAGCGCAGCCTGGGCGAATGCGTTTCAAACAATCGTGTTCATGATCACGGGGGTCATTGCGTTCACGCTTATCTCCCAAGCCCTGGGCGGAGTCACCGAGGCATCCTCCCAGACTCTTGCCAACGCCCCTGATCTCCTCGCGCGGGAAGGCATGATCGGTCATGCCCAGTTCCTCACTTACATGCTCGTCCCCCTTTCCGTGGGCATGTTTCCCCACCTCTTCCAGCATTGGCTCACCGCCAAGAGCGCCAAGACGTTCAGACTTACCGTCATTGCCCACCCGCTGTTCATCATGATCGTCTGGGTGCCCTGCATCCTGATCGGGGTGTGGGCGATGGGAGAAGGCATCACCGCCCCCCGGGGTAATGTGAATGCGGTGCTGGGGGCGACGGTCGGGCGGCTCCTCCATGACCCCTTCATGACCGGTCTGCTCACGGCGGGCATCCTCGCCGCGATCATGTCTTCCCTCGACTCGCAATTCGTCTGCCTCGGCAGCATGTTCACCAACGACATCGTCATTCACGCCACCGGGCGGGATCGATTTACCGACCGACAGATCATCATGATGGGCCGCATGTTCATCGTATTCGTGGTGGCGATCACCTTCGTCTTCTCGCTTTTCCCCCCCCCGAAGATATTCAATCTCGCCGTCTGGTGCTTCAGCGGCTTCGCCAGTCTTTTCCCGATCGTGTTCGCGGCTCTGTATTGGAAACGCGTCACCAAAACAGGCGCCATCGCTTCAATTCTTGCCATGACGGTTGTCTGGTTCGTCCTCTTTTATCAGGACGTCATCAACCCGTCCGCGGAGCGTATTGCCGAAGGCGGCGATTACCTCGTCTGGGGCATGATGCCAGTCGCCATTACCTTCGCCGTATCATCACTCACGCTCGTGGTGGTCTCGCTCATCACGAAACCGCCCTCCGAATCTACCATCGAAAAATTCTTTGACCTGAAAGCCGGTTGAAGCGAATCCCCGAATGACCTCCATGTCCACCGACAACCTGTCTCAATCCGTTATTGACCAGGCCCGCGCAACACTCGATACTCATGTTCAGGCCATGGCCCAGTGGCATTTCTCCTCCGAGACCGGCTGCCCGTACTGGCTAGGCTGGGCCAAGGAAACGGACTGGGATCCCGCCCTGGAGATCAAGACTTTCGACGACCTCCTCCGCTTCCCGAACTTCGATGGCGAACTGCTCCGCACGCTCCCTCACGAACAATGGGTTCCCCGCGCCTATCTTGGTCGCCCCTTTCATATTTTTGAAACGGGGGGAACGACCGGCATGCCGAAACAGCGGATTCAGTGGGATGACTACAAGATCGACTACGAGGAGTTTTCCGAGACCCTCGATGACGAGGCCTTTCCCCGCGACGGGTACTGGCTGATGATCGGACCCACCGGCCCGCGCCGGTTGCGTCTGGCCATCGAGCATCTGGCGCATTGTCGCGGCTGCTCCTGCTACTTCGTCGATCTCGATCCACGATGGGTCAAGAAGGAGATCAGCGAAAAACGATTCGATGTCGTGAAGCGATACATGACCCACGTCATTGACCAGGCCTTGTTGATCATCAACAACCGGCGGGTGGATGCACTGTTCACCACCCCCCGTCTGCTCGAAACGCTGAGCGAGCACATCTCCATCCCCGACGCCGGCATCAAGGGCGTCTTCTGTGGCGGCACGGAAATGTCGCCCCAGTACACCCGCTTCCTCATCGAGGAAGTGCTGGAAGGCAAGACCAAGCTCGTTCCGACCTACGGCAATACCTTGATGGGACTGGCCCACCACCGACCCTTGACCAAGGAAGATCAATTTTCGATCACCTACTACGCACCTCAACCCCGGGCGGTCATGCGGGTGGTTGATCCCGATGACACTGACACATTGACCGGGTATGACGAATGGGGACGTGTGGAATTGACGACCCTGACCAAGGAATTCTTCATGCCCCGTTTTCTGGAGCGGGATGAGGCCATTCGGCGCCACCCCTGTGAGTCCTATCCCTGGGATGGGGTTGGTGAAGTACGGCCTTTGCGGGCCATGCAGGAAACCATTGTCGAGGGGGTGTACTAGCATGCCGCACTTTCCCGTACTGCGCTGGGGCAAGCCCTATGAAAGTCTCGAAAAAGAGACCGTGGTCCACTTCGCCACCGGCGAGAAGTTGGGTGAGGTTTCCCAGGCCAATGGCGGGCTTATCTGTCGCGACATGAAGAAAGTTCATCGTGCCCGTGAAGCCCTGCGCGAAATCCCCATCTCCGAACTCTGTCATCGCCTTTCCGCGGCAGCAGACCTTTTTCTCAATGACACCCTTTCTGCGGGGGATGGAACCCAGACCCCCGCTGAATTCGTCACCTGCCAGTCCGCGACCACTGGGCTGCCCGAGCACATGTGCCGCAAGAACATGGAGAAGCTGCACTACGTGTTGTCGCATCTGGATGAGATCCTCTCCGCCCTGACCCGGGGGCTGGACATGTCAATTCTGAGCGAGGGTTATGCGATAGAAGACGGCGTCATGCGCAGCCGGCGGGCCTTGACCCCGGCCCTGGGCATGGTGCTACCTTCAAACTCCCCCGGAACGCACGGCCTGTGGCTGCCGGTCATCGCTCTTCAGATCGGGCTCGTGCTCAAGCCGGGTCCGCTGGAGCCGTGGACGCCCTACCGAATGACGGAGGCGTTTTACCAGGCGGGTATTCCCCGCGAGGCAATTGCGTTATATCCCGGAGGCATAGAAGCGGGCATGGCGGTGGTTGAGCATGTGCCGCGCAAGATGATCTTTGGCAGCTTGCAGACCGTCGATCAGTACCGGGGCAACCCCGATGTTCAGGTGCATGGTCCGGGCTTCAGCAAGATTCTCATTGGCGAGGATTGCGTTGATAATTGGCAAGACTACCTGGACATCATGGTCGCTAGCATCCTGCTCAACGGTGGAAGAAGCTGCATCAACTGTTCGGGAATCTGGGTGCCGC
>JADFSH010000223.1 GCA_022560875.1 Planctomycetota bacterium
CCCCGCCGACATTACCGGCGACACCAATGTCAACGTCACCGACCTGCTCGCCCTGCTCGCGGCATGGGGGGCGTGTCCGTAACGCGATCACGGCACTTCAATAATGACCGTCGGCTGGGGCCAGCCGCCTTCGCCGTTGATGGTGAAATCGAGTCTGCGCTCTCGCGTGCCTCGTTTCGCATCTGAGTAGGCAAGAATCTCCAACTCCGCCCACAGCATGTGGAGGCCGTGCCCGGTCCTCGTCACGGTGACACTGATCTGATCGGAAACCCCCGGCGAGATAACGCGGCAACGCACGGGAAGCCCGGTTTCCTTCACGAAGCTCTTGGACCTCCAAGCCTTCTGCATGGACAGTTCGACCTTCAACCGCGTGGTATGACCCGGTTGCACACTGACCCGATGCACATTTCGGCGGCTGTAGACAAAGCCGAAGACTGAGCACATGCCGGCCACGACCATCAGCAGCAGGCACCAGTCCCGCAAGGCCCGGAGCCGGGTCCGGTTTCGTCGTGAGAACTTCATATATGTTTTTTCGGACAGTCAAGGCGGGTGCTGAAGGCGGATAGGCCACTCGGAACCCAGGCTGGGCAATGTTCCGTCTTTTCATCCGTGAAAACCCGACGGAAGTGGATTGCTGCCGGATAATGTGGATGGCCGAACAGGCTCGGAGCGATGTATCCACGATCGGTCATATACTCTGAGCATCCTCCCAGGGGCAATTGAAGGGCATCAAGCTGCGATTGATTCAAAACTACATCAACTGGCTGCATACCCGCTGGCCCGCGGGTCATGTCGAGAAGCTGCCGGAGGTCAATGCCGACGGCTCGACGAGCGTGCCCGGTCTCTATGTCGTGGGCGACATCACCGGCATCCCGCTCCTGAAGTTTTCCTCCCATACCGGCGCCAAGGCGGTCCGGACCATTCTTGAGGATGCGAGCTTCAAGGCCAGAAAAACAGAGGATGAAAGTGTCCTTGACCTCGTCGTGATCGGGGCCGGGGTGTCGGGGGTTTCGGCGATGGCGGAGGCGAACAAGGCGAACCTTCGTTGCGAGATTCTCGAAGCCACGGAGCCGCTCAGCACCGTCGTCAACTTCCCCAGGGGAAAGCCCATCTTCACCTATCCCACGGAGATGACCCCGGATGGCGACATGCAGTTCGGCGAAGGCACGGAGATCAAGGAAGGGCTTGTGGCCTACCTGCACAGCTTCATGGCCGAGCGGGGTATCGTCCCCCGTATGACCCGCGTGGAAAAAGTAAGACGCAGGGGAGGACTTCTGGAGATCGATCTGGACGGGGGTGAGACGCTCAAGGCTCATCGCGTCATCGTCGGCATCGGGCGGTCGGGTAATTTTCGCAAGCTCGGCGTGCCCGGGGAGGACCGGGACAAGGTCTCCAACCGCCTTCACGATCCCAAGGATTACCGAAAAAAGCACGTCCTGATCGTGGGCGGGGGAGACTCCGCGATGGAAACCGCCATCGCCATCGCCGAGTGCGGCGGGTTCGTCACGCTTTCCTATCGCAAGGGAGAGTTCAGCCGGGCCAAGCCGGAGAATGTTCAGGCGATGCAGAAGCTTGCCGCCGATCCCTTTGCGGATGTGACGGTGGAGGAGCCGGTCTCCGAGCGGGTCACGACTGCGGTGGGCAAATACATGCAGCGGTACCGGCGGGCGGGCTCGATCCGGGTGATGATGTCCTCGGGGATCAAGGAGATTCGCGAGGAAGAGCTGGTCATCACCAACGATCAAGGCGAGCAGGAGACGCTCCCCAACGATTTCGTCTTCACCATGATCGGGCGCGAAGCTCCGCTGGATTTCTTCAGAAAGTGCGGCGTACACATTCGCGGGGAATGGCGATGGCAGACATTTGTCAGCTTCTTCCTGTTCTTCGCCTTTTGCGTGTTTCTCTATCATTGGAAAAGCGATGCGGGCTTTGGGTTGAAGTCATTCTTCAAGGAGCATCACCTCTTTCCGTTCAATCTCGCCGACGTTGCGAACCCGGCGAACCTCATCGGCACCATTCGCGTGTCGATGCTCAACCCGAGCTTTTATTACACCCTTGCGTATACGACGTGCATCGTGATCTTCGGCATCAAGCGCATCCGTCGGCGCAAGACGCCTTACATCAAGGTCCAGACGATTACGCTCATGTCGATTCAGGCGTTTCCGCTGTTCGTGTTGCCGTTCATTTTGCTGCCCTGGATGGGACACAACGGATGGTTCGATGAGGGGATCGGCCGGTCGATCGCCGATGCGCTATTTCCGCTGACGCAGTGGGACGATCACGGGCGGGAGTATTGGCGGAGCGTGGGGTTTATTTTGGCGTGGCCGCTGCTGCCGTGGAATTTCTTCACGGGCCAGCCGATGATGGCGTGGCTGATCATCGGGTGCATCCAGACCTTCGTGCTGATTCCCCTGATGGTGTGGAAGTGGGGCAAGGGTGCGTATTGCGGCTGGATCTGCTCGTGCGGGGCGCTGGCCGAAACCATGGGCGACACCCATCGCCACAAGATGCCCCACGGGCCGATGTGGAATCGCCTGAACATGATCGGGCAGGTGTTTCTGATGTTGATCGCGGCCCTGTTTGTCTTTCGCATTGTGGGGTGGGTCGCCACGCCGGGTTCATGGCTAGACAAT
>JADFSH010000108.1 GCA_022560875.1 Planctomycetota bacterium
GTGAGCCGCCGATGGTGGCGAGCCCCTCGGGCCCGAGGAACTGCTCGACTGCCAGCGGCCTCGTCACTTGGGGCAGGGCGTGCGTGTGGAGCAGATTGTTGCGGCCGAAGGCGTTTCGGAACTTGCCGACTTTCAGAGTCAGATCGTTCGGCAGTGAGTGAAAATCGAGGTAGCCCTCTTCAATTTCAAATTCGGTATCGACGGTGAACTGCCCCGGCATCTTCTCCTCGATCTCCTCCCCGATCGCGATGATCAGAACCCCGTCGGCCCAGGGCGTGACCGCAGCGCGGATGTCCAGTTCGACTTCCCGCAGATTGAATCGCCTGAGCGCCTTGTTCTTCTCGTTCGACGAAAAACTCGCGCCGAGATCGAAAATGGCCGTAATCTTGGGATTGAACAGATTCCCCTGGCCGATGGCGGCTTCACCGCCCGGCAGCACTGGGATCGCAGGAGTGCCAAGCGATTCCGGTTTGAATTGTAAGAAAGTGCGTTGATCGGATTCGAGCCGCTCGAGCCGATCCGCAAGGTCGTTGATGAGACGTTGATCATCTTTATGACGCCGATCGAGTTCATCGAGCCGCTCACGCAGCCGTTTCAACTCGTCCCGGGTCGAGCGTTCCGTTGACTGTCCTTCCTGAGCGGCGCAGACATGATCAACCATGCCCAGCGCAAGACATATCACGCATACACATATTCTGTTTTTCATGAGAAAACACCTTTCCCCGGATTGATACAATCAAATCCGGGGCATCAAGTCTCGATGAATCTTTGAAACAACGAAGTTGTCAAAGCACGAGCGATGCCGGAGGTGCGCGGGGGAGTGTTTGACGGAGGTCACAGGAAGTTGCACAGTGGTGCAGGGTGGATTCGACAACACTTCCTCTCGGAAGAAAAACAAGAAATGTATGCCTCGCCGGAATGGTCGTATGTGTGGAAATTTTGAGTTGGCACAGCGGGCAATCGTCATGACCCGAAAACGGATGGTGATGGTGAGTCGGATTCCCGCATGGCCCGTCGCAGACGGCGGAAAGCGACTTGCCGCCTTGATCAGCGAGCGTACAAGCCTCGCAATTAATTACTGTGAGATGAGTTAGTTCGTGAGCGTAGGGTGCCAGAGAAAATATGCCAATCAGGAAGAGAAGCGACAACGGCTTCATTTCCCTGACGGCGAACAGGTTTGAATTCCCTCTATCTGTCACGAACGCTCCTTGCCGGGATGCCTGCCTCGGGCTATACCTTCTACACTATAGCTTTACAGGAAGATTGCAGATTCGTCAATGATTAGCGTTTGAAATTACTCCAAATAATTTCATTGCCTTCTGGCAACAGAACTTTCTCGACGGTCTCATCTGTACTATTGCACGCCTTTGAGGTATCGATCAAACCATTCAAGGTGTCGCTGATAGATGTCGAGGCGGTGGGCTCGTTCCGAGGGGCCGTGAGGGGCGCGGGGGTACATGACGAGTTCGGTGTCGATGCCGCGATGTTTCAGGGCCTGGTACATCTGCATCCCCTGCTCGGGGTGGACGCGGACATCCTCAGCCCCGTGCAGAATGAGGGTGGGCGTGTTGGCGTTGGCAATAGCCGAGAGCGGCGAGCGCATCCACTGGATATTCGGGTCGTCCTGCCACCACTGGTTCCAGTGAACGATCTGCATCTCGTGAGGGATGTCGGTGGTGCCGGCAAAGGAGATCCAGTTGGAGATCCCCGCCCCCATGACTGCGGCCGTGAAGCGATGGGAATAATGCGTGGCGGCGAAGGCGGAGAGGAACCCGCCATAGGACCAGCCGCCCATGCCCACCCGGTCGGCATCGGCGATGCCTCGATTCACCAGTTCGTCGATGCCGGAGAGGATGTCCTGAAACTCCGTGCCCCCGAGATCGTTGTGATCACCCTTGCTGAAGGCGACTCCCCTGCCGCCACTGCCCCGGTAGTTCGGCTGAAGAACGACATAACCATTCGCGGCGAGGAGTTGGGGCAGGACATTGAAGGATTCCTGGGATACGCCCTCCGGCCCGCCATGGGGATTGACCACGAGGGGATATCGAGTACCGGAAACATAGTCCAGGGGCCAGGTAAGCACGCCTTGAATGGTCCACCCCTCCGCACCCGTCCATTCGATCGTTTCCTGTCGGGCGAGGCGGAGGGTATCGAGGATGGGGTTGTGATTGGTCAGGCGTTTGAAGCGTGATGAGAAATCGCCGATGTAAATTTCAGAAGCGTGATGCCCACTGGAGACGATGGCGACGATTTGATCGGAATCCCGGACAAGATCGAAATGTCGAATTACCATGTTGCCGGTAGCAATCGAGGAACGCCGTCCGCTGTTTGCATTAACGCGACTGAGAGTGGTCTTCGTTCCCTCCTGCGTAAGCATGACGATCGTATCAGGATCGGTCCACGCCACCTGCGCGACTGAAGCCTCCATATCCCCGGTGAGATTGCGCGGCTCGCTTCCATCCATCGGCACCACGAACAGACTATGCGCCAACGGGTCATTGAGGCTGGTCGCACCCTGGAAAGCGAGCATGTTGCCATCGGGGGATACGGCCATTGATCCCAGCTTGCCTTGGGATGAGCAGAGCACCCCGGGTTCACCTCCCGTCGCCTTCACGGTGTAGATGCGCTGGTACAACATGCCATCGTCAATGGATGTGGTTTCCGCGGCTTGAAACACCAGTGTCCGGCTGTCAGGCGACCATACGTAACCGGATGCCGACAGGTTATCGTCATAGACAACGTGGCCTTCGCCTGTCTCAACATCAATCACCCATAGTCGCTGGTATCTCTGCTCCTGATCGGTAATGACCCAGTCCCGCCCCTCTTTCTCCGCGTCTTTCTGGTCATCGGCCTTTGCCTCTTGAGACGCATAGGCGATTGATTGCCCATCCGGCGACCACTGAAAGCTTGAGACCGCAGTTTCATGCTCGGTGAGCATCCGCGCCTCGCCACCGTTGACGGGCAGGAGATAGATCTGCCGATGCTCGTTCTGATCCTTGCGGGTGGAGAGAAAGGCGATGGTCTTTCCGTCCGGTGACCACTGGGGTGACGTGGAGTTTACTTTTTCAGGGGTAAAACGACGCGTTTCGCCACCGTTTATCGAGGATACCCATATCTGCGAATAGGAGCCGCCCGGCTCATCATCTGCGACGCGCGGCACGGAAAGCACATACGCGACATAGCGACCCGTGGGATCAGCCGCGGACTGAGTGACCCGCTTGAGAGACACTGCAATTTCGGGAGTGAGGACATCTTGCCGGGCGTTTGCCGTATTACTCGACAGCATCACCACAAGGGCGAAGGTAGCAAGCAGGACGGGGCGGAGCGTAGAGACGCGGATCATGGTCTTTCTCCCAAATGGTCGAATGATTAAAAAGAGCAATCAGCCGAATCATACAGACTGTCTTCCGAACACGCGAAAACGGCGTGTTGTGGAACGTTGGAGTTGCTATCATCCGCAGGAAAGGAGCTTGGCATGCCCGTCACCATATCCAACGCGCAGCAGGGGCCGCCCTACTCAGTGCATTCGGAGAAAATGGTACTGGCGTCGATGATTCGGAACCCGTCGATCATCAAGCTCATACATTCAATTATTCCGGATGCGACGGCATTTTATAGTTCAACCAACGAGCGGATTTTCAACGCGGTGATCGCCGTCCCGGGCAAATTCAAGCCAGACGATTCCCGTATCCTTATCGAGTCCATCGGCGAGCTGGATCCTCCTCATTCGACGATCAGCACCGGAACATTGCTGGAGCTTTCCCGGGAAGGCGTGGATAAAAAACTGGCGGAAGAACACGCCCGGATTGTGGCGGGAAAGGCGAAGATGCGGCTTCTGGTCGAAACGGTGTCAGACATCCTGACCGACGCCTATCGGAGTACGGATGGCTTTGATGCGGTGCTTCAGCGGGCGAGAACCAAGCTGGATGCACTGGCGAAAAGGTAAGACTCGGTCGGCGACAACTCCACATCCAGACTACCATATGGTGGCTTCCATGCCGCATTGGTCCTTACGCGGAGTATCTCTCCATGTCCGTTTCGATCACTTTCTTCGGCCACTCGGGCTTTTTGTTCTCCGACGGCACCCACACAATCGCCGTCGATCCGTTTCTCACCGGAAACCCGGTCGCCACCATTAGCGCTGATGAGGTGAACTGTAATTACATCGCCCTCACTCACGGCCATGCCGATCATTTCGGCGATACGATTGCCATCGCCAAACGCACGGGAGCCACGGTCATCGCGGCGTTCGAGATTACCGAATATCTCACTGAACAGGGCGTGAGCAATGTCAGCCCGGGCAATCCCGGAGGGAGGATCGCCACCGAATTCGGATGGGTCGCGTTCACCCAGGCGTTTCACTCCTCATCGTATGAGGGCCGTTATATGGGCATGCCCTGCGGGTTGATCATCCATATCGGCAACAAGACAATCTACCACTGCGGTGACACGGGCCTCTTCGGAGACATGAAGATAATCGGCGAGGTCTATCATCCGGACATCGCCTGCATTCCCATCGGAGATCGTTTCACCATGGGGCCTGATCTGGCGAAGATTGCCGCGGAGTGGATCAAGCCTGCGGTGGCCATCCCGATTCATTACAAGACGTGGGATCTGTTGGTTCAGAATGCCGACGATTTCCAGCCGAGCGGCATTGAAGTCAGAGAAATGGAGCCGGGCGACAGGTGGGAATGTTCCTGAAGAATGTTGGCCGTGTCACTGAGCTCCCTACGCCTTCTCTGAAGATATGAATTGCAATTTGTAGGAAAACTGACACATCCAAGAAGTTCGGCCAGAGCAATGCAACTCCCCTCGCTGCACTGCGACAGACTCGGAACCCTTATCGATTCGTCATTGGAAAATTGTTGTGCTTCGTGGCGAGAGTGTCGCGACTCAGGCAAGTCTGCCAGTTTCATGGCCTGGGCAACACGGTTTGACATTTCGATAGGTATCTATCGGTTGATAGCGAGTTCATTCCAAGCAAATCAGGTTTATTTATGAAAATCGCTGGCTATATCGATAGTGTCATGCACACGCCAATGACGCAGCAACGCGCAATCAGACAGAGTTCAAAAAGGGATCAAACGAAAAATCGCGCGAAACACGGTAACGCTCAATCAATCCTTGTCTGAAGGGGCTTTGTTGTAGTCTGGATCGGTGGGTACGTTCTCCATTGGCGGTGGTTCCTCTTCAGAACAACCAGCCATCGTTAGCGCCATACCTGATACGATCAAAACCGAAGTGACAAGAAGAATGACACGTACCTTCATGATGACAAGACCTTTTTCGATGTGTCATCTGCTCTGAAAAAGATTCAGAACGATGATCTTGCTCTTTACCGTGACAACACTCAAGATGTAGTGTACCCCAAATATTCCCGGTGAGGCACACGATGTTGTCACGAATTGAGGCCTTTCGCGCCATGCGTCTTTCGAACATGGTCTTACTGTGAATAATATTTCATAAGTCTTTTCAGGATAGATGGTTATAAAAACCAAGGATTCCCCGATGATCTTTGCTCATCAACTTGTCTCAGGAAGGGTGGGGTTCATGTAAGTCACTTCACCACAAGTGGCTATGAGGAATCCTGCCTCCGATGCGTCATCTCGGATGGAGTCTGGTCATGCTCAGTCGTCACCGTCGCTGTCTCGCTTTTACGATAGTTGAACTCATGGTGGTCGTTACCATCATTGCCCTGCTCGCAGGCCTGCTCTTTCCGGCTCTTCTTGGTGTCCGTCGTACCGCCCTCGTCGATAGAATTGTCTATGTCACCACCTCCACGCTCCTCCCATCCTCCCCGCCCTCCCGGAACCCGCCGCCTCTCCAGATCCAATCCTCACCGGCGTCGCTTATTGGGGCTGACGCTTCTCTTCGCAGGATTCGCGTTCACCGTGTGGGCGGTTTACGACCTGTTCGGCAGCGGGCAGTCTCAGATCATTTCCACCACCGGCAAGCAACCGCGCAGCGCGGGAAAGCTGCTCATCATCACCTTGGGCATGGCCGGCATCGGATGGTTTGTGTTCAAGTCGGCGTCACGGGATATCGCAAGCAGCCGCGGCATGAAGCAATCGGAACCCTCCGCGAAAGTCATTGCCGAGATCCGCAACCTGCTTGCACGAGGCTACAAGGTATCAGCTGTGCGTACCTACCGACGCGCTACGGGGGCAAAGCTGAGCGATGCCACCAAAGCGGTGGAAAAACTTGCTGATGTGGCTTGAAAAGTTGCGAGCGGTTTGCCACCTGTACGCGCCGTGTTGAGAATGAAGTTGCAATGTCTTCACTGTGTCTGTTCCACTCCGCAACTGAATATGCGGCGGATCGCCCGCACCGCCCCCAAGTGGTTGGTAAAGTCGTTAAATGGCCGGGTAAATCGAATGATCGTCGGATCCTCGCCCCATTTACCCTCACGAGGAGGTTCGGGTACTCGATACCAGTCCTCCGGATCGTGCTGCTCTATCGCCCGATGCACAAGTTCCGCCGCTTTCTTGAGAGCCGGGAGAAGCTCTTCAACACTTCCTGACGCAATCAAAGAAGGAACCTGCTCGGCCAGTGGCGATTCAAGCAGCATGAGCTGAAACTGGCGAAGACTGATTAGATGCTCGCCAATCCGCTCCAATGAATTGCAGTCACCACCGGGTTCGGCGCTGTAGGTCTCGGCGTCGAGCCCCTCGAAGGCAAATTCCGTACGGGACATCTGGTTTTCAAGAATCGTGATCAACGTCTGGTTCGTGGGATGAATATCGCTCATGTCGGGGAGTATATCGCAAGTCCCTTATTTCGCTCGAATCACATGCCGTCCAGCGGGACAAATCGTACAATTCTCATTTGCCAGTGCATTCCCATTTTTCCTTGTCAAAGGATCACAATGACCCGACGTTTCAAATCCATCGACACGCAAGTCGTGCATGAGGGCGAGCCCCAGCCGCGTATTGAACATGCGGTCGCCATGCCGATCTTCCAGTCCTCGACATATGTGCATAGTGGTGAGACGTCATACGACGCATTGGGCTATGCGCGACTGAACAACACCCCCAACCACGATGTACTGCACGCCAAGCTCGCCGCTCTGGAGAATGCGGAAGCCGCTTTGGTCACTTCAAGCGGCATGTCGGCGATCACCACCGCCATCCTCGCTATCTGCGGGGCCGGGGACCACATACTCATGCTCGATTCGCCCTATGGCGGAACCCGCAGCTTTGCGGTGGAGGATCTCCCCCGCCTCGGCATCGGCGTGAGCTTCATTGATGGGGACAATCCCGAAAGCTGGATATCCAAGCTAGACGCCAACTCCCGAGTCATCTACGTCGAGTCCATCTCCAACCCCCTCATGCATGTGCCGGACCTGGAAGCGGTCGTCGAGTTTGCCCGCAAGCATCGATTGGTTTCGATGATCGACAACACATTCACCAGTCCGGTCAATTTCCGGCCCGCCGAGATCGGTTTCGATCTTTCCCTGCACAGTGCGACGAAATATCTCAACGGGCATGACGACCTGATCGCGGGAGCGGTGATCGGGAGAAAAGATCTCGTTGACAAGACGCTTCACCTGCTCAACCACCTCGGCGGCTGTCTCGATCCTCATGCGTGTTTTCTGTTGCATCGAGGTATCAAGACGCTGGGACTGCGGGTACGCAAACAAAATGACTCGGCCCTCTGCATCTCGAAATTTCTCGAGGCCCATGACAAGGTGGAATCGGTCAACTACCCGGGGCTGGAGAGCCACCCCGACCACGAGCGGGCGAAAAGACTCTTCAATGGCTGTGGCGGCATGTTGAGCTTTACCCTTGCCGGGGATCATGAAGCTGCGGATGCGTTCATGAGTCGGCTCATGATTCCCCTTGTCGCGGTCAGTCTCGGCGGGGTCGATTCGCTGATTATCCGTCCTGCCACCACCGCCTACGCCTCCACTCCGAAAGCCAAGCGCGAGGCGCTGGGCATTACCGACGGACTCATCCGCCTCTCCGTAGGCACCGAGGGCGTAGAAGATCTCATCGAAGACCTATTGCAAGCGTTGGAATCATACGCTCAATAAGTATCCCCTATCATCTGCTCCGTGCAAGCGAAGTGGCGAATCCTTTGGCTGCTTTCGATCGCGGAACTGCTGGCGATGACGCTGTGGTTTTCCGCCTCGGCGGTGGTGCCGCAACTTACGACGGAATACGCCCTCACTCCCACCGAGCAGTCGCTGTTGACCATGAGCGTTCAGTTCGGCTTCGTCATCGGGGCATTGGTCATCGCCCTTCTAAACCTCGCCGACCGCTATCAGGCCCATTACCTCATTGCCATCTGTACACTGCTGGGCGCACTGTTCAACGCATCCATCGCCCTGTTCGAGGTGAGCATCTCCGCCATTCTCGTGCTGCGCTTCCTCACCGGGGCGATGCTGGCCGGGGTCTACCCCCCCGCCATGAAGGTGCTCGCCTCGTGGTTCACCGCCGGGCGGGGGCTTGCCATCGGCATCCTCGTCGGGGCGCTGTCGGTCGGCAGTGCCGGGCCGCACCTGCTCAACGCTTTTCCTGTCTTCGGCGGCGAGACCGGCCAACCCCCCTGGCGGGGCGTGTTGCTGGCGGTGTCATTGCTGGCGGTGGTCGGTGGATTCATGGTGCTCTTCCTTGTCCGATCCGGTCCGAATTTCCCTGCCGCGAGCCGATTCGACTGGCGTTATGCGGGCAGGTTGTTTTCCGATCCGGCCCTGCGATACGCGAACTTTGGCTACCTCGGACACATGTGGGAGTTGTATGCGATGTGGACGTGGGCCCCGCTGCTGCTGCTTGACAGCTTTCGCAATGGCGGGATCGGCGATTCATGGGGGCGACTGGCGGGTTTTCTTGCCGTGGCGATGGGCGGCCTCGGCAGCGTCATCGCCGGACGTCTCGCCGATCGCAGGGGCCGCACCCTGATCGCCTCAGCAAGCCTGCTCATTTCCGGGGCGTGCTGCCTGCTGGCGGGGCACCTGTTCGACCAGCCCTGGCTGCTGCTGGGGCTGTGCCTGGTCTGGGGATGCGCTGTGGTCGCCGACAGCGCGCAGTTCTCCACCGCCATAAGCGAGTTGTGCGATCCTCGCTACGTGGGCACGGCATTGACGATGCAAACCTGCACGGGCTTTCTGCTCACGACGGTGAGCATCTGGCTCCTGCCGTTGATACAGGAACATACCAGCCGGGGCGTCGCATTCTCCCTGCTCGCCCTCGGCCCCGCCTTCGGCATCTGGAGCATGTGGATGCTGCGGAGAAGACCCGAAGCGGTGAAGATGGCGTCGGGAAGAAAATAAGCTGAGTCAGATTTCTTCAGTGTCGCAAACCGCGTTATTCGTCTGTTTCGCTTACCGGTCCATCCGCCTCCTCGATCGTCACATCGCGGGCCTTTTCAGTTTTCTGCAATTGCCTGGCCTTGCTCTCAACCTCGCGCATGACGCGGAGAATGTTGAGGCCCACGATTTTCTTGAGATCATCATCGCGGTAGCCGCGTCGGAGGAGTTCGACGAGCAGGTCGGGATACTTCGAGACATCCTCAAGACCGACCGGCAGGGCTCTTACACCGTCGAAATCGCCGCCGAGGCCAATGTGATCTATTCCCGCAATCTCGCGGACGTGATCGATGTGATCGGCAACCTGCCCGAGCGTCGCTTTGGGAGCGGGGTTCGCCTCGCCCCAGGCATCCATCGCAGTTTGCAGGGCCTCTTCATCATCGGCGTGTTTCTTTGCCATCTCCTTGCGGACTTCGCCAGCCTTCTCGCGATGCAGCCTCGCCTCATCAGATATGAAGGAAGGGACAAAGGTGATCATGATCACGCCCCCATTGCCGGTCAGACGCGCCAGAACATCGTCGGGGGCATTCCGTTCGTGGCCGCAAATCGCCTTGGCGGATGAATGCGAGAAGATCACCGGGGTCCGGGAGACATCCAGAACATCGTGCATCGTATCCGGCGACACATGGGAAATATCAACAAGCATCCCGATGCGGTTCATCTCGCGGATGACTTCCTCGCCGAAGGTCGTCAGGCCGTCGTGGCGATACTCATCGGTGCAGGAATCCGCCCAGTCGAGACCCAGGCCGTGGGTTATGGTCATGTATCGCGCCCCGAGGTCATACAGGGCGCGAAGGGAAGCGAGTGAGTTCTCGATCGAGTGACCGCCCTCCATGCCCAGCATCGAGGCGATGCGTCCTTCGCGATGGATACGCACCACATCGTCGGCGGTCAGCGCCAATTCAAAGACATCCGGATATTTGTCGATCATGCGTTTGGTGATGTCGATCTGCCGTATGACCTTGCGAACATCCCCCGCCGCCCCGCCCGGCTCGAGAATGGGAATGAACACGGACCAGAACTGCCCGCCCACTCCCCCCTTGCGAAGACGGGGAATATCGGTGTGCATCTTCAACTCGGTGGTGTCGTAGAGGTCAAGGTCATCAACGTGGTTGTTGACATGACGCAGGTAAGCACCCGGTGTGTCGTTATGCCCGTCAATGAGGGGAACCTCTTTCAGAATCCGCTGCACCCGCTCATACAGCGCGACATCTTCCGGACTCTGTGCGTGTGCCCGGGTCGGACTCAGGAGAAGGCAGGCCAGGAGAAAAAAAGAGAGTGGGAAACGTGTCATGAAACCATTCCTATGGGTAAGTCAATATGACTGCAAATTAGCAGAAAAAGAGCCTCCACCATCGTAAAGCCATTCTTAAAAGTGTAACGTCAATCGCCCGATGGACAAAACTACTTGTTTTTAATCAGTGATGAGAATTTCGTTTTCCCCGTCACCACCTTTACCCGGCGTCCGGGACCGATTTCAAGCCCCACCCAGCGTAAACGGTCGAAATCGTAGGTCCGCCGGGCCTGGGTCAGACAAACCAGCAGATCAGGCTCCATCTTCCGGTCGGCAACCTTTCTGCCATCTCGAAAGACGATGACGGGCTGCTCCCAGTCGATCATGCCCTCACCGAACCACAATATCATCCGCGCAATATGCTGCTGGGTCAGGTGAATCGTCTGGGTGTCGATCTCGCCGCTCAGCGCCCCAAGCCGTTTGTGAATCTCACGACCAAGGGTCGCGGACATCGGTTCATTGCCTCGCGGTTTGAATGGCAACGGCTGGTCCGTCCATTGCAACCCCTTCCATATCAGGCCTTCGACCCAATAGGCGGATGATTGATGCAGGTATCGAAATCGCTGCTTGAATGATGCCGGATGGTGCTTGCGTGTTCGCGTCAACATGTCGAACCAATCTGACGTTGGGGGAAGGACGCCCCCGTGGCCGGTTTCCGGTTGCATGTAGTGAATGATATTCGTGAGTCCGAGCTTGCGGGTCGCCGCAACCAGGCGCGTGTTTTGTCTGGCAATTGACGCATCCGGATTCGCACTGTCTATCCTGAGGGTCGGCATTGGGTCGTTCTCTCCCCAACAGTGCAGGATGGGAAGGTGCGAAAGATTCGGCAGCATGGTTTCCCACAGTCCCTCGACATAGGGCAGGACGGTATAAGTGCAGGCGATGGGGATCGCGGCGGCGAACTGATCCGGATGCAGGGTCGCCAGCGTCCAGGTGGCGTAACCACCCTTGGAATAACCAGTGATGTAAACCCGGTCGGAATTCACGTGCAGCATTTTCTTCAGGGCGAGGAGGATGGCGGGATGCTCGACGGAAGGCGGTCCTTCTTCGCCCATGGCCATCTGCGCGTAGTCGGTCGGAGCGGCGATGAGAAACTCGCCGACGCGATCTCCGAGCAGACGTTTGACGTAGGTGGTGATGATCTGACCGGTACCCCCGGTGCCATGTAGCGCGTAAATGAGAGGCCAGGGCCTGGTCGGGTCGTAGCCTGCGGGAATGGAAATCACGATCTTTCGGCATTGCCCGTGATCGATGGGAATGACGATCTCGCGCTCACCACTTTCCTGCGGAGCAAATAGCCTGGCGGCATGCAGCCAGTGGCTGACCATCCCTCGCTCATACGCCGGATCGGCCTGGATTGTGTGGGCAATTGCCTCACGCTCCGTGAATCTCGTGCTGTGAAAGAATTTCTCGATCCCGGCAATGATCTCCTTTTCCCCGGCACTGGCGGAAGTTGCCAAAACCAACTGTAAAATGGACCACACGAAGACCGGGGAACGCAACGTCATACCGCTTGTATCCGGATATATGGGGCGGGATTCGGAATCACAAAAAAACGCCCGGTCAGAAACCGGGCGAAGAAATCACTCACGACACCTTGCACCACTCTCAGGGACATGGCCCCCAGGCAGCAAGGAGGGCGAGCAG
>JADFSH010000109.1 GCA_022560875.1 Planctomycetota bacterium
CCCGCCGGCTCGCGTGGGTCACACGATTCCTTGGGCTCGACTTCCATAGAAGGCTTGGGAGAAAGCTTGATCGCAGACTTTCGACCGGATGCCGGGGTGGAAAATGCAAATTCCTGTTCCGGCACGAGGGGAGCGTGGACCTCTGAACCATCCTGGCGCAGCACTTCCACGATGCCGGGAACCTCCGGAATGAACTCGTCATCCTCGGCATCGAGATAATGGTCAACCTTCGGGGTCGGTGGTGTTTCTGGTGCTTTTTCAGGCTCGGCGGGCGGGGGCGTTGTCTCCGGAATCTCCACTTCCGGAGACGCGAGAAGCGCTTCGGCTTCCTCGGCGGGGGTCGGCCTGGTCACGAGAGTTCCCACGCCCCGCCTGGTCTCATCAATCATGCGCACGACGGTATTGAGCGGCGGGCAGTCTTCATCCGAAAAACTCATGTAACGCGTGGAGAGAATCCCCGCGTCCATGCGCGGCAGGCAAAGCGTCATGGGGACGCTGATACCCAGATGCTCCTCGGCCGTCGCATTGACCCGACTGACCATATCCTCGGCTTCCGACTTTACGGAACCCACCACCGCAAGCCCGATCGGGGGCAGCATACTCAGATCGGCCTCGCATTCATCGACAAGGTTCTTTATCGCCTGATACGCCGCCACCACCGCCGCTTCGTCGGCGCTGGTAAGGATGGTGATCCGATTCGCGCCGCCCTGGAGCAAGCGACTCGGCGATGTTTTTGAAGATGGCCTGATCACCCACACTGGAGTGGAAGGCATGAGTTCGGCGATCGCCTCCCGGAGGAAAAGGTCTGCTCTGGGTTTGGCGGACTGGTCATCGCCCCGAAGCTGCTGAAGGGTGGGATGTTCGCCATCCAGACGCAGCAGCGCCGTCGTGCCCGAGACTCGGGCCACGGCATCAGCGTAGGGGGTGAGCCACAACCCGCCCCGCACGGGCAGGTGAGCCACCATGAGCAGTTCGATCAAGACCGAAGCGGGCGTGGAGTCGCCGGCATCCTCCGCCGGCTTGTCGTCGGCTTCGGTC
This sequence comes from Planctomycetota bacterium, assembly GCA_022560875.1. Lineage (GTDB taxonomy): Bacteria > Planctomycetota > Phycisphaerae > Phycisphaerales > SM1A02 > JADFSH01. The sequence goes on from JADFSH010000109.1 coordinate 1,039, forward strand.
AGGAACATTGCCGCCAACTCGTCGAATGGATCCACCGTTCGCGTCATGTTTCATCCCAAGTCGTCATCACTTCGATCACACTGTTGGGCTCGCCGTAATCATTGACATGCTGCTTGTCATTGTACCGGTCTGCCTGCCATTGGCCGTCAATGACCAGACAGTATTGATACTTTCCGGGAGGCACCTCGACAACGACCTGCCAGTTTCCCGATTTTTCGTTGATGCGCATCGGGGTTTTCGATGGGGACCAACTGTTGAAATCCCCCGCCACGGCGACGTGTTTGCCGCAATCGGCGGGTTGAACGAATACGACACCCTCCCGGGTGAGTTTGATGCCGTAATTTACCTCGGTTTTGAGCTGGCATCGGGAACTGAACTCAACTGACGGCATCTCCTCGAGTGGCTTGGGAAAGGATGCGGCCTGAGGGAGGAGTCTCGAAGCCGGGATGTGGATGACCTGTTTTCTGATCACCTCACTGGATGAAGAGATATCCACAACCTTGGGAGCAAGCCGGGCTTCAGTGGAGACTTTCACCTTGTCCGACGCGCTGGCAACCGCAATCGGGGCTGGTGATACCCGGCTTGGTGATACAACGGGTGCTGATTTGGAGGGGGAGGCTACGGGCGCCGACCTAACCGGGTCAGGATGATCCTGGACAGTAACTCGATATTTCTGATCGAGTTGTCGATCCTTCTCCTGTCTGCGACGGGCGATGTCCTGAACACGTTGGACGAGCTCCGAAGCGCGATCCGTGGTTGGCCTACTTCTCCCGGGAACGGTCATGGGGCGTCCCGTGGTGAAGCCCGATCCTCCGTAAAACGGCCTGACATACCCCTGACCTCCGAACCCCCCGGACCCCCCGGCAATCTCGAACTGAAGATTGGAACGGCTGGCATGTGATTCAAGCCAATCCGCCAGCTCAACAAAATCGTCTCTGGCTCCGGATTCCGGCGCGTAGTCGATGACGGGCTGACCGAGGCAGGTCGCCTCGCGAATCGTCTCGCTCAGCCGAATCACCCCGGGCAACAACTGACCGGCAAAACGCCTGCGCAGGGTAGCGAGAATGTTTTTGGCGACCTGAGACTCAGGATCGAACATGGTGGCGAGCATATGACAGGCAATGGGCCTGCCGATGTGCTCAATCATCCGTTGAATGGTTTTCCATTGCTTTTCCGCGCCCTTGAGCGCGAAGTAGCCGGTTTCAACGGGAATCAGCGTCTCCCTGGCCGCTCGCATGGCGTTGAAGGTGAGCAGACCAATGGTTGGCGCGCAATCAATGAGGCACAGATCGTATCGATCACTGACACACCTGAGCAGGCTTTCCAGTCGTCGATCCTTGTCCTTCAATCCGTGCAGCCCGCCCCCCGGCGCTTCCAGCGTGGCCAGGCGCATGGTGCTGGGTGCGAGATCGAGATTTCGCGTCACTTCCCAACGCAGTTGTTCCGGATCAAATGTCTTTTCATGATCCGCAAGGAGGGCATCACCGATGCTGTACTCGATCCGCTCTTCCGGCACGCCCAGCCCCGCGGCGCAATGCGACTGCGGATCCATGTCCACCAGGAGCGTTCTCAAGCCGCGCTTGGCATAAATGGCGGCGAGATTGATGGCGGTGGTCGTTTTTCCACATCCGCCTTTTTGATTGACGATGGCAATTGTGCGCACAGCATAATCCTGGTGTTTCGCGCAAGCCTTGGCGCGCTCGCCCAAACCCACGCAAACATCCTTGTTCAGAGGATTTATCGGAACCACCATGCACCGGGCTTGAATCCGGCAATTTGGACGAGCTATTCCCCGGGGCCTGCTGAGGGAGGGTCATCCTTCCGGGTCAGCCCCGACATCGGCCCAAGCCTGGGCAATGAGGGATTCTTCCACACCCTCGACTATCTCCGCCCCGCCACCTCGGGTGGGCAGGATGAGTCGTATCTGACCACCACTCACCTTTTTGTCATATCTCATCGCCGAAATCAGGGTCGGAATCGACACCGGATTGGCGAGCCTGACCGGCAGGCCCAGACTCTCAAGAAGCTCCCGCAATCGGATCTGATCTGTCTCGGCCAGACGTCCCGTGAGAATCGAGCATGCTATTGCGGCACAGAGGCCAATCGACACCGCTTCTCCATGTCTCAGGTCCAAGGCCGCGATCGGCTCAATGACATGGGCGAACGTATGACCAAGATTCAGCAGCGCCCGACGATCAGCTTCCGTTTCATCCTCCATCACGATCGAGGCCTTGATCCGGGCGCTGCGTTCAATCAGATCGGTCAACACCCCCAGATCTAGGGCGGCGATCTTATCCTTATGCGTGGTGAGAAAATCCAGCAGGCTGGCATCGGCAATCATGCCGTGCTTGACGCATTCGGCCAGACCGCTGCGAAAATCCCTTGATGCCAAGGTCAAGAGCGTACTCGGATCGGTAAGTACCATACGCGGCTGCCAGAATGAACCGATCAGGTTTTTTCCCAAGGTCACTTGTCCATCCGGCCCCGGGGGAAGGGGATAATTCACTCCTGTCTTCCCACCAATGGACGCATCGACCATGGCCAACAGCGTTGTCGGAATCTGTATCAACGGCACACCCCGCAGGTATGTCGCCGCGGCAAATCCGGCCACATCCCCCACGATCCCCCCTCCGAGAGCAATGACAGGGCTGCTCCGCTCCATCTTGGCGGCAAGTAGGGCAGCGTAAATATTGCGCATCGCCTCCAAAGATTTGCCGGTCTCCTCGGCCTTGAATTCGTGGATCGCGATCCTGAATCCCGCCTGCTCCAAAGCACGACCTACCAGCGCACCATGGCTGGAGGCAATCTGCGAATCGACGACCAGCAATGCCCGATCACTCGCGGCTACCTGCCGGACCAGTTCACCCGCTCGCGTCAGCAACCCCGATTCGATAAGGATCGAATAGGATCGGTCGGCCAGGTTGATCTCGATGGTTCTCATTCCGATGCATCGTGAGATGGCAATGGTGCCTGGTCATCCGCCTGTTGCCTGAGTTCAGACAGGGCATGGGCAGGATCATCGGACAAAGTGCCGGCCTCGTCCACAACTGTTTTCGTCGTCAAAGGAGCCGAATGACGATGCGGTCGCTTCTTTAGATGACGCACATAGGCGAAGAGGATGATGAAAACCAACGCGAGAAAAAACACGGGAATCACCACAATCCACATCCCGCTCAAGGGATCGCCGGCAATCAACCCGAGTTTTTTCGGTTTCGCGCCGACAAATGCCGCATAGCTCCGTTGAATACCGTCCCGGGCGATGAAATCCACCCGTTTATAAAAGCGTGCGACCATTTGAACCCGATCTCCCACTACGAAGTCCACCCCGGACTCGAGGGGTAATCCCGTAACGTAGATGAGCATCGGTACCCCGGCATCGTTGCGGAGAAACCACTCTGAAACTGATTCGTAAGGGACGGACAATCTGGTCTGCTGCTGGAAGACCCCGGAAAGCAGGTAGAGATCGCCCCGATAATCCGTGGGTCGCTTGATCATCGAATCGAGATCAGGCTTGAGTCGTATGAGGGAATCGCCAACCTCCCCTGAATAAAGCTTCATATTTTCCAGCAAAGCTGAAAAGGCTTCCTCCTGATGGTCCCGACCGTCTTGTGCCGTTGCCAGACGGGCAATCTGACCCTCAGAAAGAGGAGGAATGTCCCCACGGACGCCGACTGGTCGCGATATGAGCATCCACCAGACCAGAAGACCAGTGATAACCCGGTTTGACATCATTTCGGTAGTGTAAGGGAGGCTATCAATCGACGACTGGTGGGATCTGAGAAAGATTCTCGTCAAAATGGCCCGCACTTTGCATCAGTAAGTGTCGTAAAGACTTTATTTGGCGATTGGGGTATTTTTCTTATCCCAGGAGTGCAGTAAGTGCCATGAACCCATCTATACCTCGCAAACGAAACTCCTGTATCCCCGGTATCGAAAATGTCGATTCTCAGGTGTGAGAAATAACGTCTGGCTGCAAGACTGGCGAACTTGTATAAGGTCTGAAGAATAAGACCCTCGATGGTGAATCTCGATGATCTCACGTGATTTCAGACATAAAGCATTGCTCTTTTGGTTCGCCAGACAGTCGTTCTGGCTTTTGCTGGTTCTGATTCACATTCCCGCGTTGGTCGGGGCCACGAGATCGCTCCTTCTCCATCCCGATCTCCTGCATGGCGTGAGTCTTCTCGGCCTGGTGCTGACGGTGGGATGCTTTGTGCTGAAGCTCTGCGGGGTGACGTTTTTCTCCCATGGCAATACCAGAAGTCGCGCGTTGATCTTTCTTCTCATCGCCGCTCTCGTTCACCATGAAGCCGCGGCCAGTGCGGCGGAAAAAGTTCTGGCCGGACCTGCACCGATTATCATTCTCTCCTTTCTGGCCGTCGCCGGCATCAGACGCCTGCAACCCGGCCTGACAAGACTGAAAAGTCGGCTCGCCGCGTTGCTGGCCCATCATCTCCGCGCCGGCAGTTATCTCGCCGCCCTTGAACTTCTCGATCGAGGTTTCCGGGAGACGGTGTTGACCCACCAGCCGCGCATCCCCCGCGCGCCTCCCGCCTGAGTGACATCGCGACCGATAGGAATCCGATTTCACATCGGCCGCCCCGTGTCGCTGCGCGGTGGCCCCGTTTTACATAAATGGGTCCAAGCCGCAGCCCCACATCAACGTTATACATGAACCTGGAGTCAAGCCATGAACGCTGCTGCACAGGGACGTACGAGTTGCTCTGAAGACTTCGCGGACAGTCGATACCTCCGACCGAAATGCCGCGGCGTTCTGCTGGTCAATCTCGGTACTCCCGATCACCCTGATCCCGCGTCGATTCGACGATATCTCGCGGAATTTCTGAGTGATCCCTATGTCATCAAACTTCCCAACTATCTGCGCTGGATGAACAAGCCGCTCGGCAGATTCATTGCCCTGATGCGCGCGAAAACCTCGAGTGCGTTGTATCGGAACATCTGGACGGATCGCGGCTCACCTCTTAAGTTCATCACCGAAGACCAGGTTGAGGCGTTGCAGGCTGCGCTATCGAGCGACTGGCGTATCTATTCCGCCATGCGATATGGCAACCCCTCCATCGCCAGTGTGATGGAACGTATCATCGAATGCGGCATCACGGACCTGATCGTCATCCCCATGTATCCCCAGTACAGCGGTCCAACCACCGGCACCGCGCTGACGCTGCTCTATGAATGGCTCCGAAAAAACAACCATCCCCTCAACATCGAGGTCCGCAACTTCTGGTACGACGATGCGGGTTACATCGAGGCTCAGGCCCGGCTCATCCATCAGCAGGCAATGGCTAGCGATCTCAATCCGAGCAATGCTTTCCTGCTCTACTCCACACACTCCATGCCCGAGTCGTACATTCGGGATGGCGATCCCTACGAAGCCCATGTCCGCGAGTCGGTCAGACTGGTCAATGAACAGCTCGGCTGGCCGAAAGATCGCACGTCGCTGTGCTTCCAGAGCAAGCTCGGACCTGTGCCCTGGCTCAAACCCTCCACCGATAGCGCCCTGCGTGATCTGGCGGCAAAGGGCGAGAAGAAAGTCATCGTCTGCCCCGTCAGCTTCACGACTGACTGTCTGGAGACGCTCGAGGAAATCGGCATCCGATATCGCGAGATGTTCGCCGAACTGGGCGGCGAGATGTTCCTCTGCCCGGCCCTGAACACGTTTGACCCCTTTATCAAGGCCCTGAGCAGCCTGGTGCGGCGCGGCCCCCATGCCCGGCGCGCCGATGCGGGAGTCATCACGCCGCTCTTTGACGGCGTAAAAACCCTGGACATCGAAGCGTGCCTCGATACGCTCATGATGATCGGCGTATCCACCCGGGCGCGTCAGTCATCCACCCACGGCCCGAGTATGGTCCATGTGTCAGAGACGGAATTCAACCGGATCAAACGACCTCAACTCGAAACCGTCGAGGTGTTGAAAGCCCTCAAGTCGGGAAACCTTTTTACCGAATGCTGGATCTGGAATACGTGCAGTCGCTTTGAATGCTACGGCTGGCTCAGTAATTCCAATGCACATCAGGTCAAGATCGTCGAGGAGATCAAGCACCTTGTCCTCGGCCAGGACTGCGTGAAAGAGCACGTCAATGTCCTGCACGGCCGCGACGTCTGGCATCACATGCTGCGGACCGCGACGGGTCTCAACAGCAACCTGCCCGGCGACGCCGAGGTTTCGGAACAACTCGAATCATCGCAGCGCATGGCTGTTCATGCCGGGACCGCCGGTCCCATGACCGATTGGATCGTCGCGGAAACTCTGGCCACAGAAAAGAAGATACGCAGCACGACGAAGTGGCACCGGTTCGGACAGAATTATTGTCGCGCCCTCATCCAGCAACTTTTTCCCGACCCGAAAACTCTCGCTGATGCCAGCATCGTGGTCATCGGCGGCTCGGTCACTTCGCATGGCATCCTCTCCAAGCTCGCCGGCGATTTCGGCGTGGCCACCGACCAGTTCACCCTGATCTATCGCGGCTATCGCAAAGGTCGCCTGATCAAGATGCTCAGGGAGGCGACTGGTGAAGGCGAATGCCTGCTCGTGGAAAATTATCACGAAGCGAACGTGATCGACGCCATCACCGCCGCAGATATCGTCTTTTTCGCCACCGACCAGCGCGAGCCGGTTCTCAATCGCGAAACGCTCCTCGACAGACGCAATCTGAAGACGCATCCGCTGACGATTGTCGATTTCAACACCTTCGGCTCCTGTGAGGATCTGGACTCGATTGAAGGCATCCGTCTCATCTCCCTGAAGAAGATCAATTTCGAAATTGAACGCTTCGCCACGGCGCTGCTCGCCACCGATGGTTTTCTTGACGCCGCGGCAGAGGCGGAGTCACGGATTTACAATCTCGTCCATCCGGATGGCGAGCCGGCCAATCCCCCGGCCCGCATTTTCAATGACCGCCTGATCGAACCCAGCGACTCGGCGACATCCAACGGCGCTCTGGAGCAACTGAGTCTTCCCATCATCGACCGGGATAACTTCAATCGCTACGCCGGTCTTTCCCTGCCGCGCCACGTTTCCTATCCCATGCCCAACTGGTGGAAGGACATGAGCGGCGATGAGGCGATGGATATGTATCGCCGGAGCAACCACCCCGAGACGGCATACGATCTTTCTCTCTACCTGCACATCCCGTTTTGCGAGGCGTTGTGCAAGTTCTGCGGCTGCAATCGCACTATTCTCCGCAAGGGCAAGCATGATGCCGCGGAGCGCACCGAAAGTTATATCGCAGCTCTTATCAGCGAGATCACGCAGATGGGAAGGCATTTCGCCGGTCGAAGCGTGGGGCAGATTCATTGGGGGGGCGGCACCCCGACGTACCTTTCCTGCGCAGACATCATCCGCCTGCATCGCGCCACTGCCGACGCCTTTTCAATTGAATCGGATGCGGAGATTTCGATTGAGATCGACCCTCGGGTGACGACCCACGAACAGCTCCGCACCCTGCGCGAACTCGGGTTCAATCGCGTGTCGATGGGCGTGCAGGACTTCGATGAAAAGGTCCAGAAGCACATTCATCGCGTGCAGCCGTTCGAGGTCGTGCAGGAATGCGTGGAGAGCTGCCGCGAGGTTGGGTTCCCCAGCGTCAACTTCGACCTGATCTACGGCATGCCCTACCAGACCATCGAGACCATTGCCGACACACTGGATCGGACACTGGAGCTGTCACCGGATCGCATCGCGTTTTATCACTACGCCCAGATCCCCGAAAAGATCGCCAACCAGCGGGGCATCCATCACGACCAGATGGCCGATTCGAACACCAAGCTGGACATGCTCCTGCTGGCCCATCAGAAATTCATCGCGGCAGGGTACGAGTTCATCGGTCTGGATCACTTCGCCAGGCCGGATGAAGGTCTCAGCCGCGCGCTGCAGAACGGGAACATCACCCGGAATTTCCAAGGCATGACCACCGGGCGGGACTTCGACCTCATCGGTCTCGGCGGGTCATCCATCAGTCATATCAAGGACATCGGTTATCTGCAGAATGTTCGCGAGCCGGATCAATACGTCGATCGCATCAACGACGGCGTGTCGCCCATCATCCGAGGCGTGATGTTCTCGGAGGATGATGTGATCCGTCAATCATTGCTCAACGACCTCTACTGCCGGGCGGAGATCGATCCCACCCGCCTCGAAAAACAGTTCGACATCGAGTTCGCGACGTATTTTGCCCGAGAGCTTGAGACTTTGCAAAGCCTGGAGGCGGATGGATTGGTTACCATTGATGCAAAGAATCGGATCAAGGTGGTCTTCCCCCTCGGGCGCGTGCTCATGCGCAACGTCGCGGCGGTGTTCGATGCCTATCTTGATCCGGACGCCTATCGGATGGGAGAGAAACATGCCTTCTCCACCAGCGCCTGATTCAGCCGCCAAGATCGGAACCGGGTGTCATGGACAGGCGGAGTCCGCGGAGCCTGCCCGTGCTGACCACTGCGGTGAGCCGTCATCACCTTCGCCCCAAGTCACCAACACGCCCCGCAACGATCTCCTGCTTCGGGCCGCCCGGGGTGAGCGCACCGAGCGCACCCCGGTCTGGCTCATGCGTCAGGCGGGGCGGTTCGATCCACAGTACCAGCGTATTCGTCAAGAATGCGGGCTGGAACTGGAAGATCTTTTTCGCACCCCGGAGCTTGCGGCACAAATCACCATGCTGCCGGTGCGTCTGGGCGTCGATGCGGCAATTCTATTTCAGGACATTCTCACCCCCCTCGCGCCGATGGGCGCGCATTTTGTCTTTCGACCCGGCCCGGTGCTGAGCGAACCGATTCGATCGTCTGATCAAGTGGCGAATCTCAGGCTCTATGATCCCGCCATAGAACTTTCATTCATCCCCCGCAGCATTGATTTGACACTTCAGGAACTGGATGGCGAAATCCCCCTCCTCGGTTTCGCGGGGGCTCCGCTCACCCTGGCGACGTTTCTGATCGAGGGGGGGAGCCCGGGACGCAGCGTTGACAACGTCAAAACCCTCATGCACAAAGATCCTGCGACATGTCACCAACTGCTGGAGAAACTCGCCGCCATGACCGCTGACTATCTGCGGATGCAGATCGAGGCGGGCGTTCACGCCATCCAGCTTTTCGAGTCCGTGGGTGATCTGTTCTCGGCACGTCAATACGAAACGTTCGCCATGCCCTATCAGCAACGCATCATGAAAGAACTGGAGGGGCTCTGCCCGCGGATTCTGTTCGTCAAGGAAAACTCCCGTATCGATCTGATGGCGCAGACCGGGGCGGATGTTCTCAGTGTGGGAAAATGCGTCGATCTGCGGAAAGCCCGAACGCAACTCGGCGACCACATCGCCCTGCAGGGCAATGTCGATAACCAAGTTCTGCTATCCGGCACGAAAGATGAGATCACCCGGGCCGTGCAGGACTGCATCGAGGCCGGCAACCATAAGGGACATATCCTTAACCTTAATCATGGCATCCTCAAGGACACGCCCTTTGACAACGTGCGGCACTTCATTGAAGCCGCGAAATCTCACCGACTCGAACCCGCAGCCCTGACCGGTGAATCATGAGATGAACGAGAACTGCGACATCCTGATCATCGGGGCGGGGATCAGCGGCCTGACCGTCGCGTGGAAACTCCATCAGGCCGGTCGGGATGTTCGCGTCATCGAAGCGGGCCGATTCGCGGGCGGCGTCATGCAGACGAAATCCCGCGATGGCTTCCTCCTGGAAACAGGGCCGTTCAATGTCATGGTGCGAGACGTTGCATTTGAATCGCTGCTCGATGATTTTGCGGATGAGATCGGGGTCATTACCGCCAGCAAATCCGCCGGGCGGAAGCGATTTATCCTGCGCCATGATCGCCTGCTCGAGGTGCCGTCGAATCCCTTCAAGCTTATGACAAGTCCCCTGCTCTCATCTGCCGGACGACTGCGTCTTCTCCGCGGGTTGATGTTCAGCACCCCGGGCCGGGATGAAGACAGCATCGACGAGGCGGCCGCCCGGCGGTTCGGGCCCGAAGTCGCCGACACATTCGTCAGCGCGATAGTCTCCGGAATCGTCGCCGGCGACAGCCGCAAACTTTATTTCAAATCGTGCTTCCCCAACCTCGCCCGCATCGATCACACGACCCGCAGCCCGCTGGGTTATGCATTGATGAAAACCCTGACCGGGAAAATGAATCCTCACAAACGGAAATGGCGGGGCCTCATCAGCTTTGAAAACGGCCTCGGCTCCCTGCCCGCTGCGATGGCGAAAAGACTAGGCCAGCATCTGACGACCAACGCCCGGGTCGAATCACTCGAACCCAACGCCATCGGTTACACGGCACACATCCAGCATCAGGATTCGCAGTCAACGATTCTCTGTCGCGAGGTCATTCTCGCTACGCCGCTGCTTGCCGCATCATCTCTGCTGCACGACCTCTCCCCAGTGGCCTCGGAGCTGATCGAAAGCATCGCCACCACCTCGCTGGTCGTATTGAACCTCGGTTTCGACGCGAAGACCATCGACCACCCCCTGGATGGTTACGGTTTTCTCGTTCCCCGCTCGGAAAAAGACTTTCCCCTGCTCGGGGTGCTGTTTGCCGACAGCGTCTTTCCCCACCATGCCCCACAGGGCAAACGGCTGCTCCGGGTCTTCATGGGAGGCCCGCGTGACCCCGAGGCAGCGCGAAGGTCTGATGAAGACCTCCTCGCCATCGCAATGCCTCACCTCAAGCGAATCCTGGGCATAAGCGGCAAGCCATCCCTCATCGACATCTGCCGCTCTCCGGGGGCCATCCCCCAGTACGCAACCGGGCATGACGCGAAAATCGAACACCTCAATTCGCTTATTAGCCAACTTCCGGGGGTGCATCTTGCCGGTAATTACCTTGAGGGGGTGTCGATCAATGACTGCATACGAAACGCTTCGCAACTTGCTCAGGAATTGATAGCCTGCACGCCGCCCCCGACCGAGGAAGACCATGAGCCGATCGAGTTCATGCTGTCATCCATCCCGGAAGTCTCGAAAACGTGAGGGATCATTGTCATGAACAGTCCTGTCGATACCGTTTCCCCACCTGATCGCCCCGATGTTGATGAAAAGGCGAGCCGGCAGGATGTGTTCGAGACAACCCCGTTCCTGCCCCGCCCCGTGCGCCGGCCCC
>JADFSH010000110.1 GCA_022560875.1 Planctomycetota bacterium
TGCCGAAATATCGTGAGGTTTTATTCGGATCATGCGCTGAATTCTCATGACGATTTCCTTCGTAGAACAGGGGTAAAGTGAATATTGAAGGCAAGACACCCTTCGCCACTCACCCCAAAAAATTACCTGACATCACCTATTCCATATGCCGTGTGCCGGGGGTGCCTGCTGGGAAAATTGCTAATTTTCAATTTTATTAAGAAGGTAAGCGAGAGAGGTGAATATTGGCTTGAAAGAGCGGTCCTGTCCCTTATTCCCATAATTACGGGTCAGATCAATGAATGGTGGTGAGGAGCCGAAACGCACCTGAAAGGGTGATGAACTGGGGGAATACGGTCCGCATTTCCTCCCTGAGACCGAGAAAAAGAGGAACTGGTCAAATCAGTTCAACTCTGTCGGTCAGTGCACCCCAAGCACGCTCAAGCGGCGAATTCAGCCGCAAATCAGGGCTGAAAATGACTATATAGATGCAGGGCGGGCTTGATTCCGAAAACCGCCGTATTTGTCCGTGCGTACTGTCTAGGGAGCGAAAGATAAGGATGTCCTCGCGAATCGCCATACTAAGCGGCGTGCGCTCACCCTTCTGCAAAGCGGGAGGCGCACTCAAAGACGTTGGTGCTGATGATCTGGGCGCCTTCGTCATCCGGGAGCTTCTGGCCCGCACGGATCTCGACCCCGACGGCATAGACGAGGTGGTGATCGGCAACGTCGCCCAACCCGTTCATGCCGCCAACGTCGCTCGGGTGATCGCGTCGAAGGCGGGGCTTCCCGATCATATTGTCGCCCACACCGTTCATCGCAATTGCGCTTCGGGAATGCAGTCACTGACCACCGCGGCCCTGCAAATCAACAGCGGCGAGGCCGACCTCGTCATCGCGGGCGGCACGGAATCCATGAGCCAGATCCCGCTGCTCTTTGGTCCCCAAATGACCGAACTATTCGTGCGTCTCATGAGGGCGCGGACCCTTGGGCAGCGCATCAAGGTACTCGCCTCTTTCCGCCCGTCGTTTCTCAAACCGATCGTGGCGATTCAGCTCGGCCTGACCGATCCGATCTGCGGGCTCAACATGGGCGAGACCGCCGAAGTGCTGGCCCGGGAGTTCGGCATCACCCGTGATGAGCAGGACGCCTTCGCCCTCCGCAGCCATCAGCGTGCGATCGAAGCGCAGGTGTCGGGACGGCTGGCCGAGGAGATTGTTCCCGTTCCCGTCCTGCCGAAGTACGATCGGATTCACCGCCATGATGACGGCCCGCGCGCGGAGCAGTCGCAGAAAGCCCTGAAAAAACTCAGGCCGTTTTTCGATCGCCATGCAGGAACGGTGACGGCGGGCAACGCCTGCCCGCTCACCGACGGCGCGGTCGCTCTTCTCCTGGGAAGCGAAAAAAAGGCGAAGGAACTCGGACTCGAGCCGATCGGGTATCTCACCGCATCGGCGTATGCGGGATTGGATGGTCGTCGCATGGGTCTTGGCCCCGCCTACGCCACCGCCAAGCTGCTGGCGGAGAATGACATGGAGCTTTCAGATTTCGACCTGATTGAAATCAATGAGGCGTTCGCGGCCCAGGTCATCGCCAATCAGCGCGTTTTCGTTTCAAAGTCATTCGCACAGGATGAGCTTGGCCGCAAGAAACCTCTCGGCGAACTCGACGATGAGAAACTCAATGTCAACGGCGGGGCGATTGCCTTCGGTCATCCCGTCGGGGCCACGGGATCGCGTCTGGTCCTGACCCTGCTCCACGAGCTTCGACGACGGAACCTCAAACGCGGGCTGGCGACGTTATGCGTCAGTGGCGGGCAAGGCGCGGCAATCGCATTGGAGGCCGCCTGAGATGAATAATCCCTGGACACTCCGGATCTGTGATCAATGGATCGCCTGGCTCACCTTCGACCAGTCGGATGAGAAGGTCAACACGCTCAATGAGCATTCCCTGGCGGAGCTCGAGATCTTGCTCGATCAACTCACCGAGGACGATCGCCTCAAGGCGATGGTGATCAGGAGCGGCAAGAAGGATTCATTCATCGCCGGGGCCGACATCGAGGAACTGGCGAAGATTACCGACGATGAGGACGCCCGCGCGAAGTCCGAAGCGGGTCAGGAGATTTTCGCCAAGATTGAGGCGATACCCATTCCCACCGTCGCGGTCATTCACGGGGCGTGCATGGGCGGCGGGCTTGAACTGGCCCTCGCCTGCGACTACCGGCTGGTGACGGATCACCCCAAAACCATACTCGCCCTGCCGGAAGTGAATCTCGGCATCATCCCCGGATGGGGCGGCACACAACGACTGCCGCGTCTGATCGGCCTGGCTCCGGGATTGCAGATGATACTCACGGGCCGGCAGATCGCCGGGAAAAAAGCCTATCGAATGGGGCTTGCCGATGGCATCGTCACGGAAGCGTTCATCGAGCAGCAGGCGGGCGACTTTATCAATCGCATCATGTCGTCCGGGCAGTGCAAGAAGATACGCAAGCGACGCCTCAAGGCCCAGCCGTCGATGATGCGTTGGCTGGCGTGGACCTTGCCCGGGCGTATCGTGATCTTTCACCAGAGTCTCAAGCAGGTGATGAAGAAGACCGGCGGACACTACCCCGCTCCGATCAAAGCGCTCGAGGTGGTGCGCCGGACGTATTGGAAGATGTCCCTGGCTGAAGGTCTCGCCAGTGAGGCCATGACCTTCAGTCGCCTGGCCTGCACGCCGATCAGCCGCAACCTGGTCCGCTTGTTCCAGGCGACGCAGCGGGTGAAGAAAGCCGGCGGGGAAGCGGCCTCGAAACTCGAAATCAACTCGACCGCCGTGATCGGGGCGGGCATCATGGGCGGCGGCATCGCCTGGGCCTTGAGCAAGGCCGGGCTGTCCGTGCGGCTCAAGGATGTGTCCTGGGATGCCCTGGCGAAGGGACTTGCCGGGGCCGCCGGATCGTTTCGGTTCCTGGTGAAGCGGAGGAAGATGAGTGAAGGCGAGATGAATCTCGCCATGCATCGCATCGCGCCGACGATTGATTACGCGGGCTTCCCGCGCCTGGATGTGGTGATCGAGGCGGTGGTCGAGGACATGGACCTCAAGAAAAAAGTACTCCGCGAACTCGAGGAGAACGTCGGCGACGACACGATCATCTGCACGAACACTTCCTCGTTGCCGCTCGATGACCTGGCGAGCGTTCTCAAGCGACCGAAACGTTTCATCGGACTGCATTTTTTCAACCCGGTTGATCGCATGCCGCTGGTCGAGATCATCCCCTGTCGCAAGACCTCGAAGGAGACGGTGCTGGCGACGGTGGAACTGGTCAAGCGGATGGGAAAGATCCCGCTGGTGGTGGGCAACTGCCCGGGCTTTCTGGTCAACCGCATCCTCCTGCCGTATCTCATCGAGTCGGCGTGGATGTTTGAAGAGGGGATCGAGATCGAGCGTCTCGATCATCTGCTGGAGAAGTTCGGGATGCCCATGGGGCCGCTGGCCCTGGTGGATGAGGTCGGCATCGATGTCGGCTACAAGGCGGCCAAGGTGCTCGAAGCGGCCTACGGCGAGCGGATGCACGTCCCCGGCGCGCTGGATAAGGTCGTCGAATCCGGCGAACTGCTGGGAAAGAAAAATGGCCGCGGCTTCTATCTGTATCGCAACGGCCACAAGAAGCCGAATCGGCAAGTCACCGGTTTCGCCGAGCAGGCCCGGAAGCAGGATGGCATCCAGGTGCGCGAGATACCCGACGGCGATATCGTCGATCGCGCGATTCTCATCATGATCAACGAAGCGGCGCGATGTCTCGAAGAGCATATCGTCGATGGCCCCGAAGCCCTCGATATCGCGATGGTGATGGGAACCGGCTTCGCGCCATTCCGAGGCGGACTGCTCCGCTATGCCGACGACCGCGGCGTGCGCGAGATCAAGCACCGGCTCGAAGAATTTGAGAAGAAGTACGGCGCGCGTTTCAAACCCGCGAAACTCATTGAAAAAGTCGCCGGCAACGGCGGGTGTTTCTACCCGAAGAGTCCGACCAAGCCAAGGAACTCACGAAACGGCAAGTAGCAAGGAAGCGAAGATGTCACCAGAAACTCTCCTCGAACAGAAATTAAAGCAGGCGGCTCCTTCCGAGGAACTGATCATCGACACCTCGGACATGAACGAGGGGCAGGCGGCGGCGATGGAAATTGCCGAACTGGCGCGTGATGAGGTAACTCATCGGGACAGTTTTGCCGGGCGATTGTTCATGGGGAGTTTCGCCCCGTCATTGATCGCGCCGTTTCCTCGTCAGAGCGAGAAGGACAGAGCCTGCGGCGATGAGATCGTGAGCCGGGTGTCGGATTTTCTCGCTCAACACCTCGATGCCGATGCGGTCGATGAGAGCCGCACGATTCCCCAGGAAGTCATCGAGGGGCTGCGCGATCTGGGCGTATTCAGGATGAAAATCCCGACCTCCTATGGCGGTCTCGGCTTCTCCCAGGTGAATTACAATCGCGTTCTCCAGGCGATTGCTTCCCATTGCGGCTCGACCGCAGTGCTGGTTTCCGCCCATCAGTCGATCGGGGTGCCGCAACCACTCAAGATGTTCGGCACTCCCCAGCAGAAGCAGAAGTATCTGCCCCGCATCTCGAAAGGGGAGTTGACCGCTTTTGCCCTGACGGAACCGGAGGTTGGTTCCGACCCCGCAAAGATGACAACCACCGCCGAGTTGAGTGAGGATGGGACGTACTACCTCCTCAATGGCGTCAAGCAGTGGACGACCAACGGCCCCATTGCGAGTCTGCTGGTCGTGATGGCCCAGACCGCACCAAAGATACACCGGGGCAAAGAGCGAAAGCAGATTACCGCGTTCATCGTGGAGACTGACTGGGCCGGAGTGAAAAACACTCACCGTTGCGATTTCATGGGGCTGCGCGGCATCCAGAACGGCATCATCACCTTCACCAACGTCAAGGTACCTCTCGAAAACGTGATCTGGGGTGAAGGACTCGGCCTCAAACTCGCACTGAAAACATTGAACACCGGGCGTCTGACCCTTCCCGCGGCGTGCGCGGGGATGAGCAAGCAATGCCTCATCATTGCCCGCCAGTGGGGCCGACAGCGCGAGCAGTGGGGCCTCCCCATCGGCAAGCACGAGGCGGGGCGCGACAAGATTGCCTACATCGCCGCCACTACCTTCGCGATGGAGGCGGTGACCTGGCTCACCTCGCACTGGGCGGATGAAAATCGCGACATCCGCATCGAAGCGGCCATGGCCAAGCTCTTCTGCAGTGAGGCGGCCTGGAAGATCGTCGATCTCACCATGCAGATTCGAGGCGGACGCGGCTATGAACGCGCCCAATCGCTGCGTGAGCGGGGCGAGACGCCGTACCCCGTCGAACGCATGATGCGCGACTGTCGCATCAACACGATCATTGAAGGCACCAGCGACATCATGCGTCTGTTCCTGGCCCGGGAGGCCCTTGATCCGCATTTGCAGATGGCGGCGGACCTCCTGCGACGCGGTACTCCCCTGGGCAAAAAATTCAGGGCGTTCATCAGGCTGACCGGCTTCTATGCGAAATGGTATCCCCGGCAGGTATTCGGAAAGATGTTCGCCCGCTCGGCGGATACGCCGCATGACACGCTGGCCGGGCATGACCGCTTCGTCGCCTGCTGCGCGCACCGTTTGTCCATAAGCCTGTTTCACGCCATGGCCCGTCATCAGCAGAAGCTCGAACGGAAGCAGATCCTGCTCGGGCATCTCATGGACATCGGCACCGAGCTGTTCGTCATGGCCGCAACTTGCGCGTACGCACGCTCGCTTGCGGAGCATGATGCTGACGCTTCCAACGCGATGCAGATCGCGGATGTCTTCTGTGAGCAGTCCAGTTGCCGCATCGAGGAACACTTCCGGGCCCTGAAATGCAAGAGCGTAAAAGCGTCGAATAAACTGGCGGGGGATGTCCTGAAGGGCGATTTCACGTGGATGGAGGAGGGAATCATCGAGATGACACCGGCCGCCTGAACGGGGGGTTAACCGGGGGGTTAACCGGGGGGGGTGATGAGCAATCACCAGTCAAGCCGAATGCAAGGCGACCGTCTCTCGTAGCCACATGGGACTGAAAACGTACAAGGCGACGGAACTCTGGCTGAACGCGGCGAAAAAGCTGCTGGGGTTTCAATTGCGCGTGAGCGGAGCGGAGAATATTCCCGACCGGCCCACCATGTTCGTCTCCAACCACTTCACGCGCATCGAGACCTTTCTCACCCCGTACGCGCTATTCCTGCACACCCGCCGGCAGGTGCGCACGCTGGGCATGCACCGCCTGTTCCACGGCCTGATCGGAAGATATTTTGAATTGCTCGGCGGCATGTCCACCCGGGAACCTCACCGGAACCGGACCATAATCCATGAACTGATGACCGGAACGGACGACTGGCTGATCTATCCCGAGGGCGGCCTGGTCAAGAACAAGAAGATGATTAAGAAAGGCAAGCTCCTGCTGGAGAGGCCGCGTCGTCACGGACCGCCCCATTCCGGGGCGGCGATGCTCGCCCTGAAGGCCGAAATCGGAAAGCGACGCTATCTGCGGGCCTGCGAGCGAAACGATGCGGAGCGCATGAAGTACTACCAGAAGCGTTATCGACTTCGCAGTCCCGACGATATATGCACGGATGGCATCGTCATCGTCCCCATCAACCTCACCTTTTACCCGCTGCGTCCGGGTCGCAACCTGATCAATCGCCTGGTCCGGAGGTTCTCGCCCAACCTCGATCCCCGGGTTGAAGAAGAGTTGCTCGTGGAAGGGAAGATCCTGATGAGCGGCTGTGAGATCATCATCCATTTCGGCGATCCGATCGAAGTCTCGGATTATCTCGATCGGCCGACCATGTACGCCCGGCGGCTGGTCGGCATGTTCTCGGAAATGCGGGGAAACAATCTCGCGTTGAGCCACCAGGCTCGGAGACTGACCGGCGACTCCATGCGCTCGGTGTATGGCGACACGGAAGTCAACCTCGATCATCTGTTCTGCCGAAGCCTGTACGCGCTGCCGGAGACTGAGGTGGACATTGAGGAGTTTCATCGGAGCCTGTATCTGGCGGCGATGGAGCTTGCGCAGCGGGATGATCTCCGCGTGCATCCATCCTTTCGCAACGGAATTTCTTCGCTGGTGGCGGGCGGCGCGTACTGGCCGCTGGACAGCGTGGTCAAGATGGCCGAGGAGGCGGGAATCGTTCGCAGGGCGAATGGCAAATATCTCATCAACCAGGCCGCCCTGCACCACAAGCATGACTTTCACCAGATCCGGCTGAAGAATACGGTGCGGGTGATCGCCAACGAAATCGAACCGAATCGCAGGGCGATCTCGGTGATTGAAAAAGTCGTGCGTCTTTCCCCGACCAAGCGACGCGAACTCGTCGCGAAAGTGCTGCTGGAAAGCGACCTTCGCCGGTATGAAGAAGAATACGAAGCGTGGGCAGATGTCAACATTGTCCGGAGCCGGGAGCTGGGCGAACCGTTCTATCTGCGATCCAAAGAGAATCGCATCGGGGTGGTGCTGGTGCATGGCTATCTGGGATGCCCCGAGCAGATCAGGCCCCTCGCGGACTATCTGCATGAACGCGGAATGAATGTCTATGGCGTACGCCTGGCCGCGCACGGCACATCGCCCCGCCAACTCCCCTATGTGACCTGGATGGACTGGATGGATTCCGTGCGGAGGGGGTATGCAACCGTCAGGCAACACTGTGACAAGGTGGTCATGGCCGGTTTCTCGTTCGGGGGGGTGCTGGCCCTGCTCATGGCCGCACGACATGGAGATGCGATCGACGCGGTGGTGAGCATCAACGCTCCGTTTCGCCTGCAGGATTATCGCGCGCGGTTTGTCCCCGCGATCCTGGGATTCAACAGTATCCTGAGCCTGTTCGGGCTGGCCGAGAAGCATCGTCGTCGCCCGAACGATACCGAAAGCCCGGGAATCAATTACGACCACCATTATCTGGAGGCCGTGAGTGAAATTCGACGTGCGGTCAAGTCCTGTCGTCGCAAACTCGATCGCATCGAAGCGCCGGTGCTGGTGATTCAATCTGAAAACGATCCCCTGGTGGCGCCGGACGGCGGACGAACGCTGCTCGCCAGCCTGCAGTCAGCGGAGAAGGTTCTTCTGGAGATGCCCTTCGATCGACACATGATCGTTCGTGGCCCAGGCAGTGAAATGGTGTTCGACAAGGTGAACAGCTTCATCGAACGCACTCTCAACGCGGATTCCCAAACCTTAGCAGTCGATCACCGGCAATCCGCCTGAACCGGGTGGTGTGGACTCACGATCAACCGATATTTTCTTCAGACATGTCCCGAGAGTGCTTTTGGGATTTTCGGGGCGATATGCGTAAGCCTTTGTATATCAGAGTCTTACGATAATGATTCCAGGAGACAAAGAAATTATTATATTTTCCGCAAATCGTGCAGCGATATGAACTGGAGCGCATAGAGAATCATAGAGTTAATTGTGACCTTTCTTCTCCGGTCCCCTTGCTTCCAACAAGTCGGGACCAGAAGGCGGGCCAGACGCAAGTCTGGTCCGCCATTTTTGGGGGTTGTTGCTATCTCAAACTCGCTCAACCGGCTTTGATAATCGTTTTCGCGGCGAGAGAGCCGGGCAGACCCGTGATGCCTCCCCCGGGGTGACTGCCGCTGCCACAGAGGTAGAGGCCGCGAATGGGCGTACCGTAGCGTGCGCATTCGGGGACGGGGCGGGTGATCATCTGGTCGAGTCCATGCTCGGCATGATGGAGGTGACCGCCGGTGAGACCGTAACGCGTTTCGATATCCAGAGGAGTGAGCACTTCGCGGGCGATGATTGCGTCGTTGAGATCGACTGCATAACTCGCAAGTCGGTTCACGACGAGATCACCGAAAGATTCTCGGGCATCATTCCCCCAGCTCCCATCGAGATCATACGGCGCGAAGTGCGCGAGAATGGAAACGACATGATGATCTTTCGGAGCGAGGGTCGGATTCGAAATGCTGGGGATGGCGATGTCAAGGATCGGCGAGGTTGCGCAGTGCCGGTACTTGGTCGAATCGAACGCCCGTTCCATCTCGTCAAACGATTCCGCAATGCGGGCGTGCTGGATCTCGAGGTCGGGGCGACAGGCGAAACGCAACGGCTTGCCAAGGGCGAGGTGAACTTTCACGGTCGTGCCCAGTGTCCGAAGATGCGTCATGCGATCTTCGAGACGGGCGGGAATGTGCCGGCCATCGATGAGAGAACAAAAAAGCGTTTTCGGATCGCAGGAAGCGGCGACGATCGGGGCGTCGAATGATTCGCTGTCCTGCAATGTGACTCCTTCTATGACGCCGCCGGTGATACGAACTTCCTTCACGGTGGCATTCGTGTGGAGGTCAACCCCAAGTTGTTCACAGGAGACTCTCAGCGCATCGGTGATGGAACTCGATCCCCCGGTCGCCGTCCGACCGCTGAGCATTTCATGGCGGAGCAGCATGGCGTTCGTGGCCGGTGACCAGGGACCGGTCGAAGAGCAGGTCAGGGCGGGCCCGGCGAGCAGACAACTGAGCAGCTGGGTCTCGAACCATTCGTTGAGCCAGTCCGCCACGCACATCGGGCCGATACGCAACACCTCCATCATGTCCTTGCGTCCGAGCCGGCGCAGGGTGAGGCCGGTCGAGGCCAGCGCCAGTTGATCTCGCCACCCGCCTGCCGCGACATCGGGCGGTATCGAGCGGAGAAGGCGATTGAAAAACGGTCGCACCCGATCCAGAAACGCGCGATACTCCACGTAACGAGTCGCATCACCAGCGGAATGCTTCTCTATTTCGGATTTCGCCAGTACGGGGTCATGATGCAGCAGCAGTCCCGGCCCCTCTCGCTGCGGAGCGAAGATCGGGGGCGGGCAATCCGTCATCGTCAATCCGTGATAGGACAATCCGAGTTCACGGATGACTTTTTCATCGAACAGTGAAGCATCGTGAAGGATGCCGTCGGTATAGAAGCCGGGATGAAACTCCTCCCTTGCCGCGAGACCGCCCACGATGAGACGTCGTTCCAGAACCACGACCTTGCGACCGCTTTTGGCGAGCATCGCCGCGGTGGTCAGGCCGTTGTGTCCGGCCCCGATGACAATGACGTCGTATTTATTATTTTCGGGGTTATTTCCGGGGGCGGGGGTCATGATCAGATGCCCCCCGATGTCAACATGGTCTTGGCCGCCAATTCCCCGGGCGCGCCCATGACCCCGCCTCCGGGGTGAGCCCCGGAACCGCACAACCACAGGTCACGGATCGGCGTTCGATAACGCGCCCAGCCCGAGGTCGGACGCTGGAACAATAATTGTTCCGGGCTCAACTCGCCGTGAAAGATATTACCTTCGGTCAGGCCGAATTCCTGCTCGAGATCCCACGGGGTGAGCACCTGCCGGTAGAGGATCGATTCCTTGAGACCGGGAACGTACTCCGCCAGGGTATCGACCACCGCATCGCCGAAGGCCTCTCGCCTTTCGGGCCAGTGTTCCGCCCCTTCCTTTATATGGTACGGGGCGTACTGCACAAAGCAGGAGATGATGTGCTTGCCCGGCGGGGCGACACTGGGATCGACAATCGAAGGCACGACCATGTTGATGTAGGGTCGCCGCGAGAAATCGCCGTATTTCGCCTCGTCATACGCCCGTTCGAGATAGTCGATGCCGGGGCAGATGGCGATGTCGCCCCGCAGATGCTCGCTGCCCGCCCGACAGGAAAACTCCGGCAGGCGATCCACGGCAAGATTCACCTTGCCCGAACTTCCCCGCAGCTTGTAGCGTTTGATTTTGGTGAGAAACTCATCATCGAGATTCTTCTCGCCCACCATTTTGAGAAAGGTTCGATTGGGGTCGAGCCCCGAAACCACGGTTTTCGACCTGATCTCATCACCATTGGGCAGGACCACACCCACCGCCCGGCCGTTCTGAATCATCACATGATCGACGGGCGACTCGGTGCGGATCTCCGCCCCGAAGGCCTGGGCCGACGCCGCGATGGCCAGGCTCAGCCGACCGGTGCCTCCCTTGGAGAAACCCCACGACCGGAATGCCCCGTCGATCTCGCCCATGTAATGATGCAGCAGAACGTATGCCGTTCCCGGCGAACGCACGCCGAGGAATGTTCCGATGATGCCGCTCACGGACATGGGGGCCTTCAGGACTTCGGATTCAAACCAGAGATCAAGAAAATCCAACGCGCTCATGGTCATGAGCTGCATGTTCAGGTACATGAGGTCCGGGCCGAGTCCCCGGAATTGCTTGGTCAGACGCAGCAGACGCATGATTTCCGAGGGGTTCAGCGAGGTCGGGTCCGGGGCCGGCGAGTCGATGATCTGCTTGAAAAACTGCGCCATCTTGGTCATGGCGAGGGCGAATTCCGGGGCGGTCTCGGCGTCCTTCGCGCTGAAGCGGGCTATCTCACGCCTCGTGCGATGACTGTCCGACCATCGACACAGGGAATCGCCGTCCGGCAGGGGCAGGAAGGAGCATTCCAGCGGGATAAGTTCCATGCCGTGCTTGGCAAGTTCCAGCTCGCGGATGATGTGGGGCCGAAACAGGCTCACGACATAGGAGCACACCGAGAAATGAAAGCCGGGGTGAAGCTCCTCGGTCACCGCCGCCCCGCCCAGCACGTGACTGCGTTCGAGAACGAGGACGCTCTTTCCCGCTTTGGCGAGGTAAGCGGCGCACACCAGTCCGTTGTGTCCGCCGCCGATGATGATGGCATCGTAGGTTTTCGCCATCAGCTTCGTTTCCTCGGGGGATCGAAAAACGGTTTCCTGGTGACGGTGGCGGTGATGCGTTTTCGTTCGTACTCCACGGTGACTTCGATCTTCAGCTTGTTGCCGATCTCGCCGTGAGGTGTGTTGATGGTGGCGAGGGCGAGGTTCTGCTTGAGGGTGGGTGACCATGAACCGCTGGTGGCGTAGCCGACCTGATGGCCGTCCTGGGCATACACCGGCCGGGATTCCCGCCAGGCTTCACTGCATATTTCCGGGGGGAGACCCTGCGCCGCCTGAAGGGTTTCATATTCATCCCAGTCCAGCACCAGGCCCACGAACTCGCGTTTCGGTCCTTGCTGCTTTTCGAGCTTCAGCGCCTCCTGGCCGATGAAGGGATCGCGTTTCAGGTTGACCGT
>JADFSH010000111.1 GCA_022560875.1 Planctomycetota bacterium
GGCTATGTCCATCTGGGAAGGATCCTCAATCGCCAGCTCGCCGCGGATGAGTTTGAGGAAGAGCGTCAGGCCATGCTCGATGAGATTCAGGAAAAAGATCAGGAATATCGCGATGAACTCAACAGGCTCAACGAGCAAATACAGGAACTGGAGCAGGACAGCCCGGAAGGACGGGAAATCAGACAACGGGGAAATATTCTCATTCAGGAATATCGCTCCTGGCAGCAGCAGACATCGCGGGAGCGGGACCAGCTTGCGGCGGAGCACCTTGAGCGTGCCTATCGCGAGCTTATCGAGGCGGTCAACATCGTGGCCGATCATCTTGACATCGATCTGGTCCATCGCTTCATCCCCACCGACGACCCCTTCGAGGTGAGGGCCCTGGAGCAGGCGATGATGGCGGTGAGGCTGCGCCCCGCCCTGCGTTACCCCGAAGACCTCGACATCACCCTCGAAGTGATGGAGGAATTGTCGCTCGAATCCGAATGAGCGATCCGCATGAGATGTGCGAATCCCTTTTCGAGCGAGCTTGACGATGGGGATGGAATGAACTCCGGGGGCTCCCCTATCATCGCACCATGACCGGTCTGCCCATCCAACCCGTACCCGGTGGCGAGTCTTCGGGCGATCCCTCTGAAGATGCCTTTTCATTCGGGCCGGATAACACGCCGTATGATGCATTGGGCGGCAATGAAGGGGTGCAACGGCTCGTGGAAACTTTTTATGACATGATGGACTGCGATGATCGCTTCGCCGGTATCCGCTCCCTGCACAAGCCCGATCTCAGTGATGCGACGGGCAAGCTCTATGAGTTCCTCAGCGGCTGGCTCGGCGGGCCGCAACTCTACGTGGAGAAATACGGCCATCCCAAACTCCGGGGCCGTCACATGCCCTTCCCCATCGGCGAGAATGAGC
This sequence comes from Planctomycetota bacterium, assembly GCA_022560875.1. Classification (GTDB taxonomy): domain Bacteria; phylum Planctomycetota; class Phycisphaerae; order Phycisphaerales; family SM1A02; genus JADFSH01. Next base: position 916 of record JADFSH010000111.1, read on the forward strand.
GCGACCTGTGGATGATGTGCATGACCGACGCGATGAATGCGTGCGAGGTGGAAGGCGAGATCAGGTCGTTTCTCGATGCACGGTTCGCCCACGTGGCGAATTTTATGAGGAATCAGGAGGAGTGATCAGCTATTCAGCTTGGTTCGGAAGGCGCTGGTCAAAGCAACTTTCGCCTCTTCCAAACTCGGCGCGTCGTCACCGAGTTCCTTAAGCAGGCTCGTCACTTTCCGACCCGGCAGCCCACAGGGGACGATCAGATCGTAGTGGCTCAGGTCGGGATCGACATTGAGGGCGAGTCCGTGCATCGAGACCCAGCGGGAGATGCGCACACCGAGGGCGCAGATCTTGGCGTAAGACGAGTCTTCAAAGCCCAGGGATGGCGATCCCTGGGCTTTACTGTTCGGTATCACCCAAACTCCCGTCGCCTCCGGATCGCGATGTCCCTCGATGCCAAATTTTCCCAGCGTGTCAATGACGATCTGCTCCAAAAACCGCATGTACGAATGCACCCGCAAGCCCAGCACGTTGAGATCGAGAATCGGATAGGCCACGAGCTGGCCGGGGCCGTGGTAGGTGATGTCCCCTCCCCGGTCGGTTTCGCAGATTTCGACCCCCGCCGCGGCAAGCTGGGCATCGCTGGCCATGAGATTATTCCTCGCGTCCTTGCGACGGCTGATGGTGATCACCGGCGGATCATGCTCGACGAGTAGGAGGTACATCGTTCGGGAATCCCCGCTTTGATCCTCTCTCGATTCGATCACTTCCCGCTGAAGCTCCTTCTGTAGTACATGCGCCTCGGCGTAGGACATTCGCCCCAGATCTCGAACGACCAGGTCGATGGCGGGCTTATTTCTGGGAGTGGCATGGGGGGCGGGATCAGGCAAGGTCTTGATATCCGTTGGTCAACCACGTCGAGCAAGCTCGACCGCTAAACAGTAGCCCAATGAGACCCATAAGGAGTAAACTCCCCCCTCATGCCTGAGATTCACCCCACTGCCATTCTGGAAGGCGACATCAACCTTGCCGACGATGTCGAGATCGGACCCGGCTGCGTCCTCACCGGCCCGATCACGATCGGCCCCGGCACCCGCCTCATCGGCCACGTCTGGCTGAATGGCCCGCTGACCATGGGCGAGGGCAATACCCTTTATCCCAATGCCTGCCTGGGCTTCGCACCTCAGGATAAATCCTGGGATCTCAAGAAGGCCGGGGCCGGCCTGAAGGTCGGCAATGGCAATCTTTTTCGCGAAGGCGTCAACATCCATCGCGCGACTTCCGACGACATCCCGACCTCCATCGGCGATGACAATTTCATCATGTCCAATACCCATATCGCCCATGATGCCACCATTGGCAACCATTGTGCCTTCACCAGCGGCACGCTCCTGGCCGGCCACTGCATTATCGATGACCATGTCATCACCGGGGGAAATTCCGGCGTTCACCAGTTCTGTCGGGTTGGCCGGGGGGCGATGATTGCCGGATTGTCCGCCACTACCCGGGATGTGCCTCCCTTCTTCATGATCACCGGCATCAATATCGCGGGCAGCCTTAATGTCATCGGCCTCCGCCGCTCGGGCATGTCCCAGGAGGACATCGAGGCTGTGCGATGGGTCTACAAGACAATCAACCGTCGGGGAAAGTCGCTGAAATCAGCCCTCGAAGAGATGAAGACCCGCGCCAAAGAGCCCATCGTGAAGGAATACATTGATTTCATCGAGTCAACGGATCGGGCCATATGCACCTCAAGAGACAATCCGGATCGTGACAGATAAGCTGCCAAAATAACGTCGTCTCTTACGGGTGGTCGAAACAGAGATCAGATACCATCTGACGCAATCAGGAGACTTCGTGTGTCGCTTTCCTTGTGCGTTTTAGGCAGCGGATCTGCGGGCAACTGCACCCTTCTCCAAATGGAGAATGGCCGAGGTTGTCACTTTGCGCTGATCGACTGCGGCCTGACCATGCGTCAGACCACTCAGCGTCTCGCACCGCTCGGCCTCGCCCTGGCCGACATCGATGACATTCTCCTGACCCACCTCGATCGGGATCATTTCTCCCTGCCTTGGGCGAGAGCGCTTCAGAGACATGACATCACCCTGCATGTTCATCATCGCCATCGCACGGCGGCGATTCGGGCCGGCGTGCCGGGTGATCGGTTGGATGTTTTTGATGATGGATTCGAGCTGGATGACGCCACTTCGGTTGAATCCATGCTGTTCGCCCATGATTCATTGGGTACGGTCGGCTTTCTCATCGAGCATGACGGGCGACGGCTCGGTTATGCCACCGATCTCGGGCGTATCCCCGATTTCCTGTATGACCGATTCCGGGGATTGCATGCCCTTGCCCTTGAATCGAACTATGACCGGCTGATGCAGCTTTCCAGCAACCGCCCGGCGTTTCTCAAACAGCGGATCATGGGCGGGGCGGGGCATCTCTCCAATATGCAATGCTTTGAGGCGGTCACTCGTATTGCCGCACAATCCAAGTTGTCGCAAATCGTCCTGCTCCACCTTTCGCAACAATGCAACGATCCACGTCTGATCACATCGCATTATGCCAGTGCCTGCCCGGAGCTTCTCGACCGCCTGACGCTCTCCAACCAGTTCGAGCCGACACCGGTACTGCCCGTGCATAAGAAGGGCCGCCGTGGTAAGCCGGTTGAAGCAAGAAACGGGCAACAGCTTGCAATGTTCAACGCTTGAGCTACCGCCTTGAGGGAGACGCCACGATGCAATGTCCGGGACGGATCACCACGCTGATTGTCGTTTCCGCGCTGGGAATGCAGGGATGTACGACCACGATCCGACCCCCGGCAAATCCTGAGAATCCCGTCTCCGTGTATGTGATCGACTACGGACGCCATGCGAGCCTGCTGCTTCCCCGGGATGACTTTCACGGGCTGAGGGAGTACGCCTACGGAGACTGGAGTTGGTTCGCCCTCGCCCGCGACGGCGTGCTCGACGTGCTGCCGACCCTTTTCCTGCCCACGCAAGGCTCGTTGGGGCGCTGGGACTGGGATATCGAAGCAGATATTGAGCACATAGAACGCCTTGTGCTGTGCGAGGAAATTCTGGAGATCCGCATCGCCCGGAATGACGCCCGTGCCCTGCTCGCAGAACTCGATTCTCGCTACGAATCACACCTCGACACGCAGATCGAGTCCGATCTCTACCAGCTTCTCTTCGTTCACGACGATGAGCCTTACTACGTCTTCAACAGTTGCAACCTGGTCCTGATCCGGTGGCTGAAATCACTTGATTGTAAAATCGAAGGCTACCCGATCCTCGCGGACTTCAGGATCGCAGAGCCACACTGATTACTATTCCGCTACAGTCTTCACGGACAGAGTCAAGGCCACCCGAGCGTCGGCGATGATCTCCTGAAGACTGACTGGCAGTTGCGTTTCGGCCCAGAGTTCTGAAAGTTTCTCTGCATTGTCGCTGATGATAATCCCCGCCTTGTCCAGGGCGATGGGGCGATCCTCCGAGGGTAAATCCTTCAACTCGGCCAGGGCGAATGTCACTGCCTGCAGGTTGACGATCGGGGCTACCGAAGCCCGCCATCGATCTCCCTCGTCATCTCTGGGCAGCGCGACCGAAGCCTGGGCAAACTCGATCCACTTGCCGAGCAGCGCGGTCCAGGTCAGGGTTTCGGGGTGGAGTGGCATCATCGAAATATTGTCCTCATACGACTCCGCCCGGGCAACTCATTGGAGAAACACTGAGTCGCCAGCCTCAGCTTTCACAACCGGCAAGGGAGCGCAAAGATTGCGTGATTCCAGTCACGATGGACTCAGCATGTAAAAAAAGCTGCATCCGGTTTCTTTTATCACGACCGTTTGCAATCCTGTCCAATTGCGTATGACTTCGCCGATGACACTGGCCTATGGCACGAAAGTCAAAGGCTCATGCTGCGCGCAAGAAGGCTTCACAAGCGGATCTTCCCGAAGCCCCGATGGTCCTGCGGATCGCCTGGGTCACGATGGCCGCGGTGTGGATTTTCTTTGTGGTTTCCCTGGCCACGTTCGACTCCGGCGACGCCCCCTCCCACGTCGTCGCGGTTCACAATCAGCCCGCGGCAAACCTGTGCGGGGCGTTCGGGGCCGTCGTGGCTTACTGGGCCTATTCTGTGATCGGAGTCGGCTCGTGGATTTTGCTCGCGGGAATCGCCGGTCTGCTGGGGGTAACGGTAACCGGGCGCGTTGTCACCCACCCGGTGGTCAGGGGTATCGGGGTTGCCTTCATGGCAATCGCGGTCTCGTGCCTGCACCGGCTGATCTTTCCCCACACCGGGCCGCTCGCCGGGGCGCACGCGGGGATCTTTGCCGAGGCAATCGTGATCGAGATGGTGCCGCGGTTCAGCTTTTTCGGATCACTGCTGTTGATGATGATGAGTTTTTGTATCGGAGCGGTGGTGGCAGTGGATCGTCTGGCTCTGGCCGTGCCACGATTTTTCTTTCAGACGGTTCTCGCTTCGCGCGGCCTGCGCATGCCTTCGATGAACTGGCTTCCATCATTTGAGAGAAAGAAGCCAGCCAAAGAGAAGAAGTCGAAGAAATCCCGAAAGCGCATCGTCGATAGCGAGGCAACCATCGATCCCGACGCCGGGGGTATCGGCGCGATTGATTCATTCGATCCCGAGGAATACGAAGTCGTCGAATATGAGGAACATGCCGAGGAGCATCTGCCCCGGAAGCTCACGCCCGCTGAATTGCGCGAGAAGATCGCCAAGCTCCCCGTGCGTATCGGCGCAAGCTCCGCCACCATCGCCCGCGATGAGGACATTCCTCGCGAGGACAATTTCGAGGGTTACCAGTTTCCCACGCTTGACCTGTTGATAGATCCAGAAATGAATTTTTCCAAGAAAATGGAGGCGTTTGTCCGCCAACAGGCCCAGTCGCTGGAGGAATCACTGCATACATATGGCATCGATGGTGAAGTGGCGGGCATCGAATCCGGCCCCACCGTCACCCTCTATTCCATTCAACTTTCACCCGGTACCAAAGTTTCCAAGATCAGTGCGATTTCCAGCGACCTCGCCCGCAGTCTCAAAACCCAGAATGTTCGCATCGTGCCAAACATTGTGGGGCGCTCGACCATCGGTATCGAAGTTCCCAACCTCAAGCGGGAAAAAGTGCGTCTCAAGGAACTCATGTCCAGCGGGGCGGCGGCGGGAATGGGGCTGCCGATGTTTCTTGGCAAGGACGCCGCGGGCGATCCGCTGGTGGCCGACCTCACCAAGATGCCGCACATGCTCATCGCAGGCACCACCGGTTCGGGCAAAAGCGTGTGCATGAACTCGATCATCATGAGCTGGATATACACCAAACGCCCGGATGAACTGAAGCTCGTGCTGGTCGATCCCAAGATGGTTGAACTGAGCCAGTTTGCAAACATCCCCCACCTCATGTGCCCGGTGGTGACGGAAACCCCCCGGGCCGCGGCGATTCTGGAGTGGGCCGTTACCAAAATGGAGGAGCGCTACGAGCTGCTTCGTGAGGCGATGGTGCAGAATGTCGCTGCCTATAACCTGCTTTCCGAGGAAGAACTTTATGAGCGATTCGAGGCCCAGACCGATCTCGAAAAGGCGAAGATTCCCAAGAAACTTCCCTACATGGTATTCGTGGTCGATGAGCTCGCCGACCTGATGATGGCCAGCAATGATGTTGAACATTCGGTCGTGCGCATCGCTCAGAAAGCCCGGGCGGTGGGAATCCACCTGATTCTCGCCACCCAGCGTCCCCAGGCGAACGTGGTGACCGGTCTGATCAAATCCAACATGCCCTGTCGCATATCGTTTAAGGTCGCTTCCGGCATGGACAGTCGCATCGTTCTAGATCAGAAAGGGGCGGAACTGCTGCTTGGTCAGGGTGACATGCTCTTTCTCTCGCCCCACACGACGGAACTGAAACGGGCGCAGGGTACGCTGGTGGAATTGCCGGAAATCCGCAAAGTGATGAAGTTCGTCAAGGAGATCGCGGCTCCCAACTTCGAACGCAGCCTGATGGCGATCCGTCCCGATCAATCATCCAGCGAAGATCCCATGACCACGGGTGAGCGGGATCCGCTTTTTGACCAGTCAGTGGAAGTCATGATTGAGTCGGGACGCGGATCGGTGTCGCTGCTCCAGCGCCGGCTTGCCATCGGCTACAGCCGCGCTTCGCGATTGGTGGATCAGATGGCCCAGGCGGGTATTCTCGGCACCCACAAGGGTTCCGTCGCCCGCGAAGTTCTCATTACCATTGAGGACTGGGCGCAGATGCGGGAGATGGAGGAGCGAGCCGAAACCTACGTCAAATTATCGGAAGAAGAGTCCCGGGATCTTGGCGAAGCGAGCTTCGATGACGGGCCGGTCCCGGCAGAAATCGGGAATGAGTACAAGATGTAAACGCCACGGACGGGGTGATTTAGCTCCGGAGGTTTGGGATTGCAAGTGATATATGGCGATTTATCAATTCAGAACTTTTCAGGGCAGGTTTTTGTTGTACTCAGGTCTCTCGAAGCGATAATAGAGTATCGCGATTGGCGATCGTACAACCCAGGGGAGAACCCTCTGATGGGCGGCGAAAGCAATCGTGACGACCACTCTCGAAGCTGACTTGAGGTAATCAATACGCGAGTCAGGTCTTCGTTATGGAGGGTGGGCGATGAGCCCCTCGGGACGCTGAGGGGAAAATGAACCCGGCGGCGGGTGGTCACGCTCGTGACGGCTGGGACGGGTCAGCTTTTGCCAAGGAGGTGATACGTGAATTCATTTTGTGACTGTACAAAAGGGCTGCACACTTAATCCCGTGTACCCGACGAGGTTGCACGAAGTGCGGCCCTAAGAAAAAAGCGATACTTTCGCGACCCCGATGATCAGACGATCATCGGGGTTTTTTTGCTGTGAGAAGCACTCCGGACCTGACGAGTCTTTGAGGAAGGTCTGGCGTGAGATGAGTCTCGCTCTTCTCAAGACCCAAGTCTCCGAACCATCCCCTATCATCTCTCCCATGCCCGATCAAACTCTACTGGAAACCTTTCCCGCCCCCACTGACGATCCCTTCGTCATTGAGCATATCAACGAGGAGTTTACGAGCCTCTGCCCGAAGACGGGGCATCCGGACTTCGGCCGCATCATTCTTCGCTATGCCCCATCTCCCGCCCCCGGAGGCGTGTGCGTCGAGTTGAAATCGCTGAAGCTCTATTACCAGTCGTTCCGCAACGAAGGGATTTTCTATGAGGCGGTGACGAACCTGATCCGCGATGACCTGGTGGCGTGCATGAAGCCGCAATGGCTCCAGGTCATCACCGAGTGGAAGGGCCGGGGCGGCATCCACAGCCGCATCATGGCAACGCATGGGGAAGTACCCGAGGAGTGGAAGCGGGGATGATGCCTCTCCTCCTCGCCACCTCCAACCCGCACAAGATCGAGGAGATTGCCGCTGTTCTGGAGCCACTGGGGATCGAGGTTGTCGGGCTGGACAGCCTTGATGTCATTCCCCCCGAACCGGTCGAGGATGGCAATACCTTCGAGGCTAACGCGAGACTCAAGGCAATCGGATATGCCCGATCCACCGGCCAGTTGTGCCTTGCCGATGATTCGGGGCTGGTGGTCGATGCCCTCGGCGGAGCCCCCGGCATTCATTCCGCCCGTTACGCGGGTCTCGGCGAAACTCGCGACGAGCGCGACCGGGCCAACAACGAAAAGCTCATGCGCGAGTTGAAGGACATCTCCGAGGATCAACGATCCGCTCGCTTCGTCTGCGCGATGTGCCTGGCTGATGAGGAAGGAAATGTCCTTGCCGAGACAAGAGGTGAATTTCCGGGCCTCATCACCAATCGTCCTAGTGGCACAAACGGTTTCGGCTACGACCCCCTGCTCTACCTCCCCGATGTTGATCGCACCAGCGCGGAACTAAGCCCCGCAGACAAAAACGCCCGCTCCCACCGGGGCCACGCGGCGCGCCAGATGGCCGAGAAGCTCAAAGAAATGAGCCATAAGTCATAGGGATAAGGGCGAGCCCTTATGGCCTATTGCTAATCTCTTCTACCTTTCTCCCATCCCCTACACTACCAACACATGCCCACCATCGGTCTCCCCATTCTCACTCTCGCCGTGAAGTCGCAGCGCTACTCCTGCCACGGATGCGGCAACTGCTGTCACGACTTCACCGTCCAGCTTCGCGAGGATGATCTGAAAAAACTTAAAAACCAGGGATGGGAGGAAAAGCTCGGCGAACCCATCACCGTTGAGTTCAAGGGAACCCGTTATCTCCGCCAGCGCGAAAACGGGGCGTGCATCTTTCTCAGTGATGAGGGACTCTGCAAGATCCATGCCGAGTACGGCTTCGAGGAAAAACCCATCGCCTGCCAGTTTTTCCCGTTCAGCCTCAGCCCCATCGAGGGGCAGGTGGCGATGGGGATCAACTTCGCCTGCCAGTCGGTGCTGGAAAACAAGGGGGCGGACCTCGCTTCGCACATCAAGGATCTCAAACGCATGGCGGGGCGGGTCGAGGAAATCGTCCCCGGCAGCCGCCCACCCATGCTCACCAGGAATCTCCGGGCCACTTCACGTGAAATAAAATCGCTCATCAGGAACCTCGACATGTGGCTCAAACGAAGCGAACTCGATCTCGCCACGCGTCTTGATGGTCTGGTATTCATCACCTCCTCGCTGAGGAAGGCCAAACTCGAAAACGTACGCGATGAACGATTTGGGGAACTGCTTGAGGTGCTGTTCGGAGCGCTGCCCGGGGAGTTGGAGTTTCAACCGGTTAAAGAGCCGACGAGCCGCCAGCGAAAGATGCTGCGCCAGGCGGTCTTCACCCGCACCGAGGATCCCAAACTTTCAGGCATCGAGAAATCCGGGCGATTGGGGATCATCTTTTCGCAGTTGTCGCGCAGCCGCCGGTTTGCGCGGGGAGTGGGTAACGCGCCGAAAATCGGCGAGGGGTGGGCGGAAAACGTCTCGCTCGCCGGAGTTGAGGACATCAAGCCCGCGACAGATGCCGACACTGTTGCCGCGATCGACGATCTGATGACGCGCTGGCTGCGGGCGACGATTCTGGGAGGCCGGGCGTGGGGATCGGGATACTACGGCTGGCCCGCGGTGGAGGGCCTGCAGGCAATGCTGCTGAACGTGGCGGTGGTGGGCTGGCTTTCAAGATTGCACGCGGCGGGAAGAGGGCTCGAGTGCGTTGACCTGGAAGCGGTCCGGGCCGCGGTCGGCCGCGTCGATCGAACCTCCGGCCGCGCCCTCTGGCTCGGCTCCGCCGCCGAACGCATGAGGCTGGGTTATCTGCAGATTGATGATGGGTTGCGGCGTCTCGTATACCTTTGGCAATAAGACGCGGTGACCGGTCACTTCAGAGCAAAATCGACTCCCCATCCTTGACTATTTCGACATTCTCGAAATAGTCCACATAGCGAGCCGGCTCAAGTGTGTGTATCGGGATGACTTTCGCCGGTTGTATAGCGCGAGCCAGCCGCTGCAAGTCCTCGATTACCGCGTGCCCGCTGGTGTGAATCCTCTTTATTTCGATACCTTGCGCCGCGGCGAAGCGGCTGATGCGATCCTCTCCGTTCAAGTAACCATCCCACATCGACCACACCAGTTCGATTGTTTGTTTTTCTGGCAGACGCGATGCCTCGATGTCGAAGAGGGTGTTCGATTTGGCAAGGATGATCGCCCGGTTGGCATTTGCGGCGAGTTCTTCATCCTTGATCTGTGATTTCTTGAGCCGATACACCAAGTCAAGATTTCCTGCCTCATCGAGCCGTTGAGCGTGTGAACGCCAATACCGCACCCGGATCGTCGGTCCCCAGTCCGGGTGGGGAATGTGCTCGAACAGTTCGTTCAGTTGGTCGAGTACGCAGGCGGTATACAAGTCGATGACGAAGATGGAGTCGGTTCGCTTCGCTGCCCGGTATGCCGAACACACCCGGTCGATGTTCTGCGATGAGCAGAAAAAGAAGATCGTCCGGTCCTGCGGGCGGGCGAGTTGGACCAGCTCCTCCTCAATGGCCTGTTCGTCGGCGAATTTCTGAGTCCCACCGCGCCCGAGCATTGTGCCTTCCAGTAACAGAGCATCCACATCACGCGGCGGATCTTTCAGCAAACGCTCGAACACGACACCCTTTCGCCCATGGGCGCGGATGTCGCCGCTGTAGAACACCCGCCGGCCCTGATCTGATTCGATGAGAAAGCTTGCCGCGTCCGGGGCGGAATGGTCGGCCAGATAGGGCGTGATGGTGAAGGGGCCGAATCGAAACGGCTGCCACATTTTGAATTCATGAATCGTGGCGGGAAGACGTACCGTTGGCACGAAGAGCGCCGTGACATTCAGAAGCCGGACAGTTCCGGGGCTGGCCCACACCGGCATTTCTGAGTGGAGCCAACCCATGAGCCCCCAATGATCGCGATGGGCGTGGGAGAGCAGTACTGCAACGCGGTCATCGCGCAGCTGATCGGCGTATATTCCTTCAAGGTCCGGCAGTATGCCCTGCTCTATCAATTCGGCGGCAGATTGGTCTTCTTCTTTGAAATCAAACTGCGTGCCGTCGGAGTGCATGAGCGGCAGACCGAGATCGAGAAACAATCGCCAGCCGTCGGATTCAAGTTCGATACAGGTGCCGCCGATGGTCCGTGCCCCGCGATGGATGGTGAGCTTCACTGCTTCACCGGTTGGGGGCGCTTGCCGATGTGAAATTCGTACTGTCCTTTACTTATTTCCGACTTTTGATACTGCACAATGCCAATACAATTCTTTAGCATTTCCACTTCCTTGCCATCCGCAAATAGCTTTCTTTTCCGGCTGACTAAATTAGGCCACACGATCCACCGCTCCACCTGACAATCCGGTTCAAACACGATCTTCTTGTCCAGGATTGCTGAATAGAGTTTTTTATAGAATTCAGTATGATCTCGAACGCTCTTCGCAGCAGCTTTAGCTTGTTTAGCTACTTCCCTTAATCGCTCAGTCTTCAATTCAATCACAATCGGCGTATGTCGATCTCCAGATTTTCTCACCGCCAATAGATCACCTCTCTTGCCGGTAACAGGATGGGTGATCTCATCCGTTACAAACTCTACATCGTCAAATGGTTCAAATGAACTATGCTGGATACTGCAAATCCCATGCAGGCGCTTGCTTCGATAAATAGCACGTATGATGTAAGACTG
>JADFSH010000112.1 GCA_022560875.1 Planctomycetota bacterium
TCCGGCTTGCCGAATCCCTCTCCCGGGCTTGCTCCCGGAGTCTCCGACGAATCCTCGCCTACTCTGACACCTGGACCCACCCTCTCCCCTAAAACCTCTCCCTCCCCCCCGGTTAGGGAGAGGGGAATAAGCGATCCGATTGAACTGATCGCGGAGGGCAGGCACTCGGTCGAGGCGGTATGCCGGGAATCAGGGATGTCGATTCTGGAACTTGCAGCGCATATCTGCTCGGCACAGAACATCGAGGCTCTGGACCGGGTCAGGCAGCTTTATGCGATGCAAAGGGAATTGCTGCAAGAGCAACTCAAGCCCAGGGCTCTCGCGCGCCTGGCGGAATTGACGGAGGAAGTTGGTGCCGCGGACGCGAATCAGGTACGAGCTTGCGATGTCATGCGCAGAGCGTGTGTGGATATTTTGCGGGTGGGGAATACCGCGAGAAACAGTGAGGGGCGATCCTCGGTTTCGGGGGGACCACCGGCACGAGGAAAACAAAGAGAATCTATCACCCCCGCCAGTGAGGCGGAGGTTCTCGAAGCTCTGGAGCGACTGACTGAAACCTGGGAGAAGGAGACCGGGGCAGAGAAGACTCGCACAGGCGGGACGCCCGTGCCACCTTTGAGAGTTATAAAACCATTAGCTGGTGAACATCGCGTCGATGAAGGCGTCGGGGTCGAAGGGTTCGACATCTTCGGGGGTTTCGCCCACGCCGATGAGCTTGACGGGGATGTCGAGGGTATCCTGAATGGCGATGACGATGCCGCCCTTGGCGGTGCCGTCGAGCTTGGCGAGAAAGATGCCGGTCACGTCGATGGCCTTCTTGAATTCCTCGGCCTGGGCGATGGCGGTCTGGCCGGAGGTGGCATCGAGGACCAGCAGCACCTCGTGGGGAGCGTCGGGGATCTGCCGGGTGACGACGTCGCGGATCTTGGTGAGCTGGTCCATGAGGTTCCGCTGGGTATGCAGACGACCGGCGGTGTCGATAAGCAGGACATCCGAGCGCCTCGCGATCGCCGCCTTGGTGGCGTCGAAGGCGACGGCGGCGGGGTCCGCCCCCTGCTCGCCCTTGATGAGATCAACCCCCAATCGCTGGGCCCAGATTTCAAGTTGGGCGACCGCTCCCGCCCGGAAGGTGTCGGCCGCGGCGAGGAGGACACTGCGCCCCTCATCGCGGAGGGACTTGGCGATTTTGGCCACGCTGGTGGTCTTGCCGGATCCGTTGATGCCGGCGACGAGGATCACGGTCGGGCTCTGGGGGGCGACGGCGAGGGCGCGATTCATGGTGGTGAAGCGCGCCTTGAGCGACGTCTTGAGAAAGTCGATCGCATCCTCGCCCCGGGCGATATCACCGGCGGCGAAGGACTCCCGCAACTGCTCGATGATGGCGACCGTCGCCTTCACGCCGACATCGGCCTTGATGAGGTAATCTTCGATGTCGTCGATCAGCGCATCGCTCAGAACCTGGTCCTGCAAAAGCGAGTGCAATCCACCCGCCAGGGCTTCGCGGGTACGGGCGAGACCTTTGCGAACGGCGGAGATGGTGGCGGTAAAAAGTCCCATACGGTCATGCTTCGCTGGCGGCTTCGGATTCCTGGTCGAGGGGTGGCGGGGATTCCGTATCGGGGGACGATTCGGGGTCCAGGGCGGGTGATGAATCCGGATCTATGTCAGGATCTATTCGGGGGAATTCCGGGGGCAATTCCGGGGGCGGGGTCGGGGGCGGGGGCCTCCTTGCCGCGCATTTGTTTGTAGAGCTTATCGAGGACGCCATTGATGAACATCGGCGATTTCTCGGTGCTGAATTCCTTGGCGAGTTCGACCGCTTCGTTGATCGCGACCTTGGGCGGGGTGCGTCCGGAGGTCATTTCGTAGTAGGCCATTCGCAAGAGGTTTCGATCGATGACGGGCTGACGATGGATGGGCCATTCGGGCGTGAGTGCGGAGATCGCGGCGTCGGCTTCCTCGCGATGCTCCCAGGTTGCCTGCGCCAGCGCGAAACCTTCATCGTGCGTCTGCGTACTGCCCGGCGAGGCATTCAGGGACTCGCGGATGATTTCCGGAGAATCAGTGCCCGCGGCATCGAATTGATACAAGCCCTGCAAGGCGCATTTCCGGATGTCTCGGAGCGATGTCATGGTCAGCTTGATTCCTCGTCCGCCCAGAGAGCCTGAAGTGTGTTTGCCATTTCGATAACCGCCGCCATGGCCTCCTCACCTTTATTACCCTTCGCTCCCCCAGCCCTGACCCGAGCCTGTTTCATGGTCTGGCAGGTCAGGACGCCAAACCCGACGGGCAGGCCGGTGGTGGTGGTGATGGTGGTCAGACCCTGGATGATGGATTGGTTGATGTACTGGTCGTGGGTGGTCTCCCCGGAAATGACGCAGCCCAGGGCGATGACGGCTTCGATGGTGTCTATTTCCGCCAATGCCCGACAGGCGACGGTCAACTCGAATGCTCCCGGGGTTCGCATGATGATCAGATTTTCCTCGGACCCGCCGTGGGAGAGAAAAAAACTTTTCGCCCCCTCCAGGAGCCGATTGGTGATTTCGCCGTGATATCGGCTCACGGCGATACCGATTCGAAGGCCGGAGGCGTCAGGGGAGGAAGTGATTTCAGTGTGCATGACAGGCTGATTATGGCAGATTCGACTCGGGAGGAGGTCCGAACCGTTTCCAATGTCCGGGCGGGCATGGTAGGTCAGGGCCGGGACAGGTTCAACGCGGCGCATGGCGGTGGGGTAAGATGCTGGCGTGCGCAAGCTGGTGCAACAGGTTTTCGCGGCAATCCAACTCACGCGCCTGACGATTGCGTTCGGCGCGATCAGCGATATCTGGTTCATCATCCTGCTCACCCGGGCCAACGAGGAATACAACTACCTGCCGGTGTGGAATATGCCCTTGTTCGTCGCCCTGCTCGCCGGGGTGGTGGTGGCGGTTGGCCTGTATGCGTATGGGGCCTCACTCAACGATGTGCTGGATGTGAGGCACGATACGGCGTTCAGTCCCGATCGGCCGATACCCGCGGGGCACATACGTCCCGCCCAGGCGGCGGTGGTGACGGTGGGATCGTTGATCGTTGCCGTGCTGGGAGCGGTGTTTTTGGGGATGTGGGCGGTGTGCATCACCCTCCTCACCGCGGCGGGGTTGTTGTTCTACAACGCCGCAGGCAAGTTCATTCCCGCGGTCGGGGTGCTGACGATCGGCCTGATCCACGCGGCCCACATGCTGATCCCCAATCACCAGCTCACGTTCATGCTCCCCGTGTGGTTCGTGATGACGCACACCATGGCGATCGCCACCGCGGTGCATGTGTTGGAGGACAAGCGTCCTCGTTTTTCCCGGCGAAGCGTGATAGTGCTGGTAATCGGATGGTGCGCCTGGTCGATCATCATCCTCGGCGCGGGGATGTTGCCCGAGGGAGACATGTGGCCCGTTGGAACGCACTGGGGGGGAATCGTTTATCCGTTGCTGGTCGTCATCGCTTTTCTTGCCGTGGCCTGGTGGAAGGTGACGGTGGTGGATGGCAAAGTGGCAGCGGAGAAACTCAAACGCTACGGGGCGATGTGGCAAAGCCTGTACGGTGCGGCGTGGTTGCTGGCTTTGGGACTTGCGGTGGAAGCCATGTGGATAGGACTCTTCGCCATCGCCGGTTTCATCGCCATGACCGTGATCAAGGAAATGTCCGGGTTGACGGGTCGTCCCCTCGAGTATCGCGTTTGAGAGGAATCGCGGGGATCCGGGGGGGATCCGGAAAATCCGGGGGGCGTATCGACCGCACATCAAAAAAAAGAAACGGCCTGCTGAAGTGACTTCTCCTCCAGAGCCACTCTTCACAAGCCGTTGCATATACAGACTAACCAAGAACGCATCAGTGTCCAAGGGGTTTGCGTATATATTCGCGTCATGAATTTGATCGGACGCAGAAATCCTGATGTTAATCTGGGATACTTGAAATTCTCACACTCAACACCGATCGATGCATCTGGGTGAATCATACGCCATCGTCCGAGAAGCATGTTGACTAAAAACAACGTGGGACTTCAGCGGGGCTCGCGCCATGTCGATTTTGTACAACATCAATGCCTTCCTCCCGCGTTCCAACCATTATTCCCGGCAAGTCCGGTAAGGGGCCGTTTCCTCTATCCCTTTCCCTGGAGCAACTTGCGCACGAACTCAACTCGCTGCTCGACGGGTCTCTGCGATCGCTTGAACTGGCCCGAAATGCCCTGGAATGCGAGACGATCGATAGCATTTTCACCCGCCTCGACTCCACTCAGCAGGCTTTGAGAGCGATGTCGAACCTCCTGGAAAGGGCCATGCAGAAGCCCGGATCGGGCATCGATATCATCCGCAGCCCCCGCCTTCTGAAGGATGAATTCAAGGCTGTTTTGGAAGCTCTTCAACCATTCGCCCAGGAATACGACATCATTTTCACGCTGAATTTTTCTGAAGATTCCCCCGATCCGGTCTCCGGTCTCCTCGCCCCGGTGATCGCCAACGGTCTTCGCAACGCGATCGAGGCCATCGCGATCAAGCCGCAAAAAGGCGGGCGGGTCGATATCTCCGTCAGCCTGGTGCAGGATCATCTGCACATCTGCATCTCGGATAACGGGGTGGGCTTGGATGTCAGAAAGAAATCCGACGGGACTGCCACCACCAGCCACGGCATCGGCCTCGAACTTTGCCGCAGCATCATCACGAGTCTGGACGGGAAACTGTCACTCACCAATTCCCCCGATCATGATGGGGCCCAACTGACCATTCAAGTCCCACTCCGGAGTCTGGAAATCGCATGAATGAAACGAACCCGCACATCCTGGTGGTGGATGATGATGCCATTGTCGCCCAGTCGATCGCGGAGTATCTCCGAAGTGTCGAGTACGACGCCGACTCCGCCACCTCCGCCGTGGCCGCCCTGGAAATGATCGAATCGGCCGACCATGGCCGCCCGGAAACCCGAAACCCGTATTCCGTACTCATCGTGGACATGGCCATGCCGGACATGACCGGGCTGGATCTCATCAAATCAATTCACCGGAGTCATCCCGACATCGTGCCGATCGCCATCACCGGCTTCGGCACCATCGAGTCCGCGGTGAAGGCGATCCGAAACGGTGCCATCGACTACCTCACCAAGCCCCTCGTGGATGAGGAACTTCTCATCGCCGTGGAGAAGGCCGTCAACCAGCACGCCCTCATTGCCGAGAACGTCAATCTTCGTCAGCAGCTCGATCAGCGTTACGGCATGGATAACATCGTCGGCTCCGATACGCGGATGAAACACATCTACGATGTGATCGAAGCGGTCGCCCCCAGCAAGACCACCGTGCTCATGGCCGGCGAGTCCGGCACCGGCAAGTCGCTCATCGCCCGCGCCATCCATCGACGTTCACCTCGCGCCGATCAACCATTCGTCGAGATATCCTGCGGCTCGATTCCCGAGACCCTGCTCGAATCGGAACTCTTCGGCCACGTCAAGGGCGCATTTACCGGCGCGCATGTCGATAAGACCGGGCGCTTTCTCGCGGCCCATGGGGGGACGCTGTTTCTCGATGAGATCAATTCCGCCTCGCCTGCGATGCAGCTCAAGCTCCTGCGGGTGCTTCAGGAGCGCACCTTCGAGCCGGTGGGCTCGCACGAACCGAAGGAAGTGGATGTGCGGGTCATCCTCGCCAGCAACCAGCCCCTCGAGCAGCTGGTGGCCAGCGGCGAATTTCGCCAGGATCTTTATTACCGCATCAACGTGGTCATGATCCAGCTGCCGCCCCTCCGCGACCGCATCGCGGACATCACCTTGCTTGCCGATCATTTTCTGATTGAAAAAGCCGCCGACATCGGCAGGCAGATCACGGCCTTCACCGATGAGGCGATGAACGTACTTCGCGCCTATTCATATCCCGGCAACGTGCGCGAGCTGGAGAACATCATCGAACGGGCGGTGGTGCTGACCAAGGCCACCCGGATCGGCATCGAGGATCTGCCGCCCCATGTGATCGACAATACCAACCCCATGTTGCTTCCCTCCGGCTCACAATCCACTCCAAGCGGCACCATGCCCGGCGAGTACCCCCCCATGCCTCTCCGCAAGGCCCTGGAGGAACCCGAGAAGCAGATCATCCTCGCCGCCCTCGAAGCCAACGACTGGAACCGCCAGAAAACCGCCGAGCAGCTCGACATCAACCGAACCACGCTCTACAAGAAGATCAAGCAGTACGGGCTTGAAGCGTACGGGCGGGCGGGGTGAGAAGAGAAAGTGGAAAGTTGAAAATAGAAAGTTGAAAAGTAGAAAGAAGACCGGTGCCGTGGTCTAAGGCGAAGCCGCAGGCCACGCGCGTGGGGTTGAGGGGAGTTGAAATAACTCGTGAAGTGCAAGTCGGCATGGCCTTCGCCCGCTTGTTCCGACAATGGCACCGAGGGTCACACTCAGAATGAGATTCCAGAACCCGTATTCGTCCCACTATTCATCTTTGTGTCTTTCAAACCGGTATAAACATACCGAAGCCATATCATTTCGATGAGAAATGCCAGGCCGAGTATGGTGCCACCCAGTAGTATCCGATTGACGAATGGAAAAAGGTCGAACCACTGCAGACCGAGTAAATAGCGATAGGTTGCACTGCCGAGCACGAGGTATGGAGCTGTAAACCACAGGATGTGATAAGCCGAAGGCAGGTCATTCAGGCTGATGGGTAAGAGCCACTGTCGCCATGTCAAATTACCTCCGCCCGTGGCAGCCTTGAAGAAAAACCAATACGAACGGGATCCCAGCTGATATACAGATTTCAGATACAACCGGTTATGTCTTAAAAAACCAGCCCAAAGGATGCAGTAAAAAATTAATAAAATCCCCTGCATCACGAAACCGTAGATGTATACGAATGAGAGGGCGTGACCAGAATCAAGCAGAATACGCGCAATCGGATTCATCTCCTGAGACAAATCAGGGGAATGAATGATTGTCGCAGCCATATCAAACGAAATGCCCCCCAACATATACATCCAGCCGATCCATCGGATAGGAATGGATGACCGATCCTCTCCCTGAAGCGCGAGACGATATGATGTGAACAAGAGGCCGAGGGCAGGAATGGGAAGAGCATAGGTAAGCACGACATGCCATTGAGCAAAGGCGTCTATCATGGCGAGACTAACTACACACGCTGTGATCACAAAGAGCAACACTACCCAATTGACTGCTGAGTGAATTTTTTTATCCATCAAACCCCTTTCAAACAAACCGGCTTCATTCTAACATTATGGAAACGATAAATGGGGGTGGAACCATAAACGACAATTCCATGCAGGCTTGGAAACTTGGAGGGGGCTTTGGTACGACCCCGTGGGATGAATCAGTTGGTGATTGACGTGCCGCAGTTCCAGCAGACTTTGAAATTGCCGGGGACGGTTTCGCCGCACTCGGGACAGATGACATCTTCGATCAAAGCGGTGGTGGACCGGCCGCACTCAGGACAGTTCACGGCTCCGGTGTGACCCTCGAGGTTGTAGCCGCACTCCGGGCACTTGAGATTCACCTGTTCGCTGTGCAGGATGTCGTATATCTTGACCGCCCGGTCCCGGTCGGCCTCATTCCGAATCCAGATGATGGCGTCGGAGGTGGATCCGACATACAAGGCCGCGGCCGATCGCTCCGTCGTGATTTCGGCATCGATGCCGGCCTCGTTGAGCCGGCGGATCAACTCGTAGGCCACTGGCGTTTCGGGAAGGGTTAGGAGTCTGTGCATGGTGGTTGACCGGACGGGCTGGGAGTGAATCTGATTTTACATAAGCACTGACCACAGTCCACGCCGGACCTGAGATGCTTTGATCGAAGTTCCGAGTATTTTTCAAGAACACAAAGGGGGAAGCGTTGACGTTGCAGTGAAAATGGTCTGGGTCTTCGGCGTCATGGTCTTCACTGCTCAGACCACGGCACCGATGGTGGTCATCTTTTCAACCTTCAACTTTCAACTTTATTCATATCGCAATGCCACCATCGGGTCCACGCGGGTCGCCCGACGCGCGGGGATCACGCAGGCGACGATTGCGGTGGTGATGAGCAACAATGACACGCCGATGAGGGTCACCGGGTCGTAGGGGCTGAGGTCAAAGAGGATGTCGTTCAGACGCAGCGTGAGCAATCGGGCGAGGATGAACGTCATCACCAGCCCGAAGCCGATGCCGATCATGGCCAGGGTTCCGCCCTGGATCAGGACATTGCGCATCACGTCCTTGCGCTCGGCCCCCAGGGCCATGCGGATGCCGAACTCGTTGGTACGCTCAGCGACGGAGAATGCCATCACGCTGTAGATGCCGACGGTGGCCAGACACGCCGCAAGTATGCCGAAGGCGGTCAGGAGCATGGTCATGAAACGCTGGGAGGCGATGGAATCGTAGACCGCCTGATCCATGGTCGTGATGTTGGCGATGGGGAGGGTGGAATCCATCTCGCTGACAATGCGCCGTATCGGCTCGGCCTGGGCCAGCGGATCGCCAGCGGTTTTTAGGATCAGGCTCATGGCGCGGGGGGCGAAGCCGAACTTGGGAATCTGTCGGTGGGGGATGAAGTACTCCGAGCCGACTTCCTTTTCCATGCCGCCCTGCTTGGCGTCGGCCACGACGCCGATGATTCTCAGCCAGTTCGGTTCCGGGCTCCAGTCGCTGATGCGATCGCCGATAGGGCTTCGATCGGGCCAGTACTTTTGGGCGAGCGCCTGATTGATAACCAGAACCCCTTCCGTTTCCGCCGTGTCCAGATCGGTGTAGAGCTTGCCTTCAACCAGGGTCATTCCCAGAGCCTGAAAATAGTCAGCGCTGGCGATCTGCATGAAATCAAAGTTCGGGGTCGGTCCGTCGGGGTCGGCGAGCAGGATCGACTCGATGTTATGCGAGTTGTAGTTCGGGTTGCGTTTCGGCGGCAGGCCGCGCGCGACCGCCACGGAAGTGACGCCCGGCAGGGACCTGGTCCGGGTGATCAGTTCCTCAAAAAACTGCGTGACCTGCTGGTTCTCCGGATAACTCGCTCGGGGCAGGGTCAGATCAAGGGTAAGCACGCCGTGGGGATCGAAACCGGGATCAACCCCATTCAGTCGCGAGAAGCTGCGAATCATCAGCCCCGCCCCGGTGATGAGGACCAGGGCGAGGGCAATCTCAGAGATGACCAGGAGGTTGCGGAAACGATGCCGCTCCGCCCCGTCGGAGTTGCGCCCGCCGCCGGATTTCAGGGCGTGGTGCAGCTTCGGCATATTGATTCGCATGAGCGGGGCCAGGCCGAAGAGCACGCCGGTTCCAAGGGCAACCAGCAGGGTGAAGACGAGTACGGACAGATCGATGGTGACTTCCGCCACGCGGGGGATCTGCTCGGGAATGAACATGAGCATGACCTGGAGAATCCAGTACGCCAGGATCAGCCCGACCACGCCCCCCATGGTGGCCAGGGCAATGCTCTCGGTGAGAAGCTGGCGGATCATCCGCCACCTTGGTGCGCCCAGGGCGAGGCGTACCGCCAGTTCCTTTTGCCTCGACTCGGCCCGGGCCAGCAGGAGGTTTGCGACATTGGCGCACGCGATCAGCAGGATGAAACCCACGATCCCCAGGAGCATGAACATCGCGGGGCGGGTATCCCCGATGGCAACAACCTTGAGCGAGTGAATCTCCATCGGGTGCATGCGTTCGTCACTGCTGGCAGGATGGTGCTGGTTGGCGGCAACTTCATCCCACCGCTCGTAAATGCCGCTGAGTTCCGCGTTCGCCTGCCGGATGTCAAGCCCGTCGTGGAGACGACCGACCACGCGATAGTTATGTCCGCCCCGGCTGCCCAGATTGTCGGGATCAAATCCCATGGGGAGCCAGAGTTCAATGTCGAGTTCCAGTAGATCGTGTTTCGGAGGCATAATCCCGAAAACGGTATGAGGCGTGGCATTGATGATGATGGTCTGGCCGATCAGCCCCGCTTCGCCGCCAAAGGCGCGCTGCCAGAGTTCATAACTGAGCACCACAACGTTGCTCTCATCGCCGGGCAGGTCTTCGGCTTCGGTAAAGACGCTCCCCAGCATCGGCTCGATCCCCAGCACGGGAAAGATGTCCGCCGTCGCGTACATCGCCAGAGCCTGGATCGGCTCGGCATTGCCGGCCACGCTGACCGCATTCGCGGCGACTGCGGCGAGCGAGTCATAGGACGATGTCATTTCCTTGTATTCGAGATACTCCGGGGCGGACATCGGAAACGGATCTTCCTGCATGGTGGGGAAATAGGTATAGACCATCACCAGTTGATTCGGATCCTTGTAAGGCAGGGGACGCAGGACTGCCGCGTTGAGGACGCTGAAGATCGCGCTGTTGGCCCCGATCCCCAGGGCCAGCGTCATCACCACCACCAGCGTGAAGCCGGGGTTCTTGACATAAGTGCGAAAGGCGAAACGAAGGTCATATAGAAGCGTCATCATGGGATGGATCCTCCTGTCGAGGGCTGAGGCATGCTCACGGAAAGGGCTGGACTCCGGTGATTTCCGGGGGGTGGTCCGGGTTTTGTCCGGGGGTGGTCCGGAGGGGGCCGAAGGGTGGAGCGTCGTGAGCAGATGCTCCGATTAGAGTTTTCGATCTCAGGGGTATACCAGCTACTACAAGAGTAGTTCACTAAAAATCACAATCATCCTGAATCTCAGCCAGACAGGGAAATTATTCACTTCCGCGGGCTTTGCGTTACCTGATTGTCATAGAGAAAACGCTTTCGCGGAGTGTAGAGCAAAGTTGAATTGAAATGGCATTTGACAAGATGCACGCCGGACCGGAGATACTTTGATCGTAGATCCGCGTATGTGAAGATAACCCCGGGAAAATAATTGAAATGAAATTGCACTTGCGCACCGTAACCGGTGACTTCACTGCGGATCAATCCGCTGTCCGGGGGTAACGTATGATTGCTGTTCAACCGCCCCGATCCTCGTTAGGCTCTTCATACCTTGTCTCCTTGTGGGGCACAGGCATGAACGTGCGCCAAGGCCCCTCTCCCGCTGCCCCACCGCTCCTCGCCCTCGATCGCCTGGCCATTTTCGCCCTCATAGCCCCATGCCCATCGAATCGCCATTTCATCCCCGCACCTCCCGGCTCTGCACCAGCCTGCGCTACAAGGACTGGTCCGGGTATCACGCGGTGTGCCGGTATGACACGTATCACGAGCGCGAGTACTTCGCATTTCGTCATGCGGCGGGGCTCATCGATGTGACCCCCCTCTTCAAGTACAACGTCCACGGCCCGGACACCGCGGCCTTTCTCTCCCACATCATGGTCAAAAACATCGCCAAGCTCAAACTCGGTCAGGTCACCTACTGCTGCTGGTGCGATGACCGGGGCAAGCTGCTTGATGACGGCACGGTCTGGCGGCTCGAGGATACGTACTTCCGCGTCACCGCCGCCGAACCGAGCCTGGCGTGGTTCGAAAAAAACAAGCGGGGTTACGATGTCACCATCGAGGATGTCACCGATCGCCTCGGGGCGCTTTCCCTGCAGGGGCCGACTTCGCGAGAGATCCTCAAAAACGCCAGCGATGCGAACCTTGATGAACTGAAGTTCTTCCGTCTCACCCCCGCCACCATCGACGGCTTCGACGTCATCATCACCCGCACCGGTTACACGGGCGACCTGGGATACGAAATCTGGGTGGAAAACGAAAACGCCTGCAAACTGCATGACGCCCTGATGGATGCGGGCAAGCATCACGGCATCGAACCCGCCGGCCTCGATGCGATGGACATCACCCGGGTCGAGGCGGGGTTCATCATGAACGGGATCGATTACTACAGCGCCAACCACTGTCTCATCGACAAACGGATGTCCACGCCCTATGAAGCGAGCCTGGGCTGGACGGTCAACCTGAAACGCGATCCGTTCATCGGCCAGGAGGCCCTGAAGCTCGAAAAGCAGCAAGGACCGAAACGTGAGTTCGTGGGCCTGGTGCTGGACTGGGATGAATACGAAACCCTTCAGGCGGCGCAGGGTCTCCCCCCGGAGATATGCAGTGAAGCCTGGCGGGAATCCCGGCCGGTGTATGC
>JADFSH010000113.1 GCA_022560875.1 Planctomycetota bacterium
AACACCCCAACATCGCCCAGGTCTACGAGGCCGGAACCCACGATGACGGCGAGGGCGGCGTGCCGTTCTTCGCCATGGAGTACATCCCCAACGCGAAGACGATCATCGAGTACGCGAAGTCGAAGAAGATGAGTACACGAGAACGGCTGGCGTTATTTGCCAAGGTGTGTGACGCTGTTTATCACGGTCATCAAAAAGGCATCATCCATCGCGACCTGAAGCCGGGGAATATCCTTGTGGATTCGCAGGGTGAACCCAAGATCATCGACTTCGGGGTGGCCCGGGCCACCGACTCGGACCTGGCGATCACCACCCTGCAGACGGACATCGGCCAGCTCATCGGGACCTTGCAGTACATGAGTCCTGAGCAGTGCGAGGGCGACCCGCATGATCTGGACACGCGGAGCGACGTGTACGCACTCGGGGTTGTGCTCTACGAGTTGTTGACCGAAAGTCTTCCGTACGACCTCTCTCACATCGCACTGCATGAGGCGGCGCGGGTGATCCGCGAGGAGACGCCGGCCAAACCCAGCACGATCAACAATACCCTGCGCGGCGACGTGGAGACGATCACTCTCAAGGCGCTGGAGAAAGATCGCGAGCGACGCTACCGGTCCACCGAGGCGTTTGCGGACGATCTGCGCCACTATCTCCGAAACGAGCCGATCCAGGCCCGGCCAGCGAGCCTGTCCTATCTGTTCAGCAGGTTCGCGCGGCGGAACCGTGCGGTGGTCATCGGCATCGCGGCGGTGTTCCTCGTACTCGTCGGCGGGATCGTCGCGACAAGCTTTGCACTCTCGCGTGCGCTCGATGCGGAAGAGACTGCGGTGAAAGCGCAGGAGAAAGAGACACAGGCGCGTATACGCGCGGAGGACGCCGAGACAGCGGAGGCACGTCTGCGCGAGGAGGCGCAGGACGAACGCGATGCCGCAATGTTCCAGACATATGTAGCCAGTATCGCAGCTGCAGAGGGGGCACTATTGGCGAGCGAATATACCACAGCCAGACGCCGATTGGAGAAGGCACCGGAATGCCTGCGAAACTGGGAATGGTGGTACCTTTGGAAACAGTCTACTATTAGCGACTCAATCTTGGTAGGTCACAATGGGGCGGTTATCAGCGTTGCATTCTCTCCAGATGAGTCGCGAGTTGCTTCTGGGGGGTTGGGCAATATTTTCAAACTGTGGGATGTAGCGAGCGGGAAGGATAATGCAAATTATCGCCTCCGGGGTTATGTTACAAATGTTGCGTTCTCGCCAGACGGTAAACGAGTGGTTACAACAACAACTAAAAATACAATTACGCTCTGGGATGTGGCAAGCAAAAAGGATGTCGCAATTTTTCACGGTCGAGATCGTGATGTAAATTGTGTCGCCTTTTCACCCGACGGGACGCGAGTAGTCTCGGGTTCACAGGATGATTCAATCAAGCTATGGGATTTGGAGAGTGGCGAACTGGTCGATACTCTGCGCGGACACAAAGGGTTGGTCACAAATGTTGCATTCACTACCGACGGGAAACGGCTGGTCTCGATATCGGTGGACAAAACAATCAAGTTGTGGGACATCGAGAGCGGCATGGATATAGCAACTATGCCCTGGCTTGAAAGCAGCGACACGCTTACTGCGTACTCATTCGACGGGTCTTTGATGGCCTCGGGGGTAGCGGATGACAACACGATCAAACTATGGAACATATTTACTGGAGAACAAGTCGCTAATTTGCGTGGACACGAGGGGCCAGTCAGGTGCCTTGTGTTCTCTCCCGACGGGAAACGAGTGGTTTCAGGGTCTGAGGACAAGACGATTAAGTATTGGGACGTGATGAGCGGCGAAATGATTACTACTTTTCGCGGGCACGAAGGCGGGGTCTCAAGCGTTGCGTTTTCACTAGATGGGACACGAGTGATCTCGGGATCATGGGACAGGAAGATCATGCTGTGGGATGCAGCGAGAGCCGAGAAATACGCAACCCAACGCGGACACAAAGATGCGATTGAGGGTGTAATGTTCTTGCGCGGGCATGAACGTAAGGTCAATAGTTTTGCTTTCTCACCCGACGGAAATCAAATGGCCACAGGGTCAGATGACAAAACAATCAAGCTCTGGGATACCGTAAGCGGCGAGGAACTCGCAACTCTGCGCGGGCACGAGAACTGGGTAGAGAGCGTTGCGTTCTCTCCCGACGGGATGCATGTGGCTTCGGGGTCAGAAGACAATACGATCAAGGTGTGGGACGCGGTGAGCGGTGAAGAAGTCACAACCCTGCGCGGGCACGAGAGCTGGGTCGAGAGCGTTGCGTTCTCACCCGACGGGAAGCGAGTGGTCTCGGGATCATGGGACAAAACGATCAAGCTGTGGGATGTGGCAAGCGGCTCGTTGACTGCCACCTTTAGAGGACATGAAGAATCGGTCTATAGCGTTGCTTTTTCTCCTGACGGGACGCTAATAGCATCGGGTTCACAGGACCAGACGATCAAGCTATGGAACATATCAACCGGTGAAACATTCGCCACTCTGCGCGGTCACGAAGGCTCGGTCAACTGCGTCGCATTCTCACCCGACGGGACGCTGGTGGTTTCGGGGTCAGATGACGAGACGATTAAGCTATGGAATGCGTTGACGGGCGAGGAGGTCGCAACTCTGCGTGGGCACGAGAGCAGGGTCACTAGCGTTGCGTTCTCGCCAGATGGGACGAGGGTGGTCTCGGGGGCAGGCAAGAGGATCAAGCTTTGGGATGTGGTGTTTGGCGAGGAAGTCGCCACTCTCCGTGGACTCGATATCTATGTCTCGCAGGTTGCGTTCTCACCCGACGGAACGCGGCTGGCTGCGTTGTTGTTTGATAAAATCCAGTTGTGGGACGGCTCGCCTCGATAACAACGTTCGCCGTGTCAACCACAACGGACCTGTTCACCAGAGACTCCGGGGAAGATAATGGGTCGGGGGTCTTTTCTTGACTGCACTCATACCTACACCACCCTCTCCCCATTGACGGTGACATCCACCCCGGCCTTGGCCCCAAACAGCTTCCGCGTGACCGTACCCTGCCGCTCGTTGTCGAAGCTCAGCACATCCAGGGGGCAGACCGTCACGCAGATGCCGCAGTGGATGCAGGAGGTGTTCTCGTTGGAGAACGACTGCTGGTTCTTGGCGAAGCTCATCACGTCGATGCCGACCTCGCAGTAGCGCGAGCACTCGCCGCAGGTGATGCACTTTTCATTGCTGGAAATCTGCAGGGTGCCGAACCACTTGCTCGTCATCTGCATCCACTTGGCGAGCGGGCACCAGTAGCGGCACCAGATTTTCCCGCCGAAGATGGGATACAAGGCCACGGGGATGATGCCCACCAGCCAGATGTCGGCGAAGACCTTGTAGCTGTTGAAAATGCCTGCCGTGAACTGCCCGTGTTGTTCGGCGTTCGGAGCCACGAACGCGACGCCCGTAATCCATTTGCCGAAGCCGATCTTCGTCCCCACCAGCACGATGGCCACGAGCGCCCAGACCAGCACGGCAAAGTTCATCCACTCCCAGCGCTCAGCGACCTTGCCCTTGGGGGCGAGATGTCGCCAGGGGTCGCCGAGGGTTTCGGCCAGCCCCCCGCAGCCGCAGAACCAGGTGCAGTAGCGTTTGCCGTGCCGTATGGTCGTAATGGGAATGATGATGAGCGTGGCCACGACACCATAGACCAGATACAGCCATCCCACATCCCAGAAGAACTGCCAGAAGAACAGCGGGAAGGCATACTCGAAACCCGAGGCGTGCCACCAGTTGTCGCGGCTCCCGAGGATCGCGTTGCTGCCGTAATAGCCGTGAATCCACCACATCAGCACGTTGGGGATCAGGAACGCCAGCACCCACTGCACGGTGATGAGGGAGAGGAATCGCTTTCGCTGATAGGAATCGTCGTAGCCCACGCCCCATCGGTAATACGCCTTCATGCCGAAGATCGTCATCACCACGCAGTAGGCGAGGCTGTACCAGAAGGAGCCGTTGAACTTGAAGGCCCAGGTGCCTTCGCCCACGTGCAGCCCCTGCCACCACGCGCCGAAAGAACGGCCACCGAAAAGCGATGATTCAAGGTTGAACGGCCAGAGGGCCGGACTCGATTTCGCCCCGTAGATGAAATAGCTGACCAGGAACACCGCCAACAGAAGCAGCCACCGCTTGACATGCCACTGCCCTTCCAGGCGCACCCCGATACGCTCGAAGAACTTCAGGGGCAGGTCCGCCCCGATGCAGCGGAAGATGTGCTGGGCCGGAACATCCTTCGTCTCGCCCGACTCGATACTCTTGATGGTGACGGTATCGGGACCGATCGCCTCGGCGACATGGCCGAGATAGAGGTCTATTTTCCCCGACGCGACGCGATCCATCACGCCGTCGATGTTGCGTTTCTTGGGAAAGGTGAACTCCTTGTCCGGAGCGACCAGGGTGATGCGATTGTCGCGATCAGCCAGGGCAATCGCCGCCTCGCACGCCACATCCCCCGCCCCGAAAACCAGCAGGTCCTGCCCGTGATATTCGTCAGGATCGGCGACATTCTGGCTGATCCGCGCAGCATGTTCATCCTCCCCCTCCACCCGCAGCTTCCGGGGGTTGCCCGACATGCCGATGGCGAGGAGGACGCGGCGGGCGAGATATTCGCCCTTGTTGGTCGTGATTTTGAACCCGTCCTTGTCGCCCTGCCGCTGAATATTTTCGACGGTTTCGTACTCGCGAATATGGGGGGCGATGCCCAGTTCAACAATCTGCTTGTCCCATTCCTCCAGCAGCTTTTCCTTCGGACATTCCTCGCAGAACAGTCGCGTCTCGTTGACCTCGTTGAGGGGCTCCATATAGAGGGGCTTGTTCCTGGTCATGTCGCGGATGAGCTGGGCCGGGCGCTGTGATTCGATGACGATGTAGTTCAGGGCGAGCTGCTGACAGCGATCCGCGGCCCCGAGTCCCGCCGAACCCGCCCCCACGATGAGGACGTCATACCACTCGCCATCGCGCGGGTCGCTGCGATCCCAGCCGGTCGTCTCGGAAGCAATCTTGCCATTCTCATCAAGCGTTGCGTTTCTCGCCCCGAGTTCGGCCTTCAGATCCACGTTGACGATGTGATCGATGATGGCGCGGCCTCGATTGAGGCCAAGCTTTATCAGCGGCGAACCGGCTATCTCCCCCGCCAGGTACATCCCGCGCTCGTTCGATTCTCCCGCTTCGTTCCGTATCGGCAAGACCCTCGCGCGGGCAGGATCGAAGCTGCGATCAAAGAGTGAAGCGACGGTACTGATGGGATGCCTGAACAGTTGGATCATGCCGCGATTTGTCTCCGGGGGCGTTAGTCCGGGGGCGTTAGTCCGGGGGAGGGAACACTTGACCAACCGTTCTGCATTGAATCGTATTCCCCGCATTCAAGGTAATCGGGTCATGGCGCCGCCTCAGGTTTGCATCATCGAGGCGGATGTACTCACACTCGCCGGTCGGCGCTGTTTCAAGTTCTTGACTTCACTCACGGATCCATCGCTTCGGGACCGGACCAGAAGCCGCAGCGTGCCCGAACCCGCGTCCGGTGGGCTAATCATTTCAAAGTGATTCATATTGTGCAGTTGACCGAGCAATTCGTGCTCCCGGTACCGATGCCGGAGATCTGAATCCTCATCCGCCGGCCTCGGGCGCTCCGACGTGACAATGGCAAGAAGTCCTCCCGCTTGAAGGACGCGCTGCACTTCTTCAAGCAACCCCACCGGGTTCGCATGCCATTCGAGCACGTTGAGCAGGAGCACCGTATCCACGGATCGATCCGGAAGGGGGATCCGTCGCCGGTCATCCTGCACGACATACCTCGGAGACTCACCCGGATAGTCCTCCCCGGATGTGACTTGCTGAGCAAGTCGGATGAGTTCCGGGTCGGGATCCACGCCGATCGAAGCAATACCCCGCTTGGCCAGAAGATGCGGCAGCAACCCCGCCCCACAGGCAAATTGCAAGACCGATTGACGCGGAGAATGAGTTTGCGCCAGCCCATCCACGAAATCAACGCAGGCATCGATCCCGGACCGGATGGTCTCATCCGAAGCGTAGGTCTGCCACTGGGTGCTCTTGAGATCGCGCGGCCCCTGACTGATCGGCGGCCAGTCCAGCGCCGCGCCGAAGATTCTGGCATTCCACAGCAAAGGAGTGCCGGCATACTTGTCGGCGACCACATCCAGGTCGGGGGCCAGCCGATTGAATCCCCATTTTTCAAAGAACCTCGACTCCGACCGGGCCTTGCCTTGTTCCGAGTCCGCAACATTGTCCCGAGGCTTGCGCTCACAATGGGTATGCGTGAACGAGATGGTGGGGATGAAAAAGGTGCGCCAATCATGGAGTCTCGCGCGGAGGCCGAAATCAACGGTCTGGCCCCGCAGAATCGTCTCGTCGAACTCACCGATCTCATCCCAGACCTCGCGCCGGAAGCAGTAAAAGCAACCCATGACGTGATCGACTTCGATCGCGCGGGTGATTTGATCCGGCATGGCACCCTGATTGAGATGGTGATAGCCACGCGGATGCAGCACCCAGTCGCCGGTGGAATGCACGCTGCCTCCGGGAAGGAGTTGCAGAGGGCCGACGACGCCCAATCGAGGCGGGCCGCTCTTGAACACACGGCACAATTCGGAAGCCCAGTTCTCGGTGTGAACGACAATATCGCCATCGAGTCGAACCAGAAGACTCCCCTTCGCCTCCCGGACCATTCGATTGGCCACGACACTGAGCACGCCGCAATGCTCGAATTCCAGCAGGCGAAGGATAGGCTGGCCTCGACGCACTCCGGTCGGCCAGGTCCGTCGCGCCCACCTCCGGCACGTTTCCAGTGAATCATCCGTGGAGCCGTCGTCGGCGATAATAATTTCCAGCTCCGTCGGGTCGCGACCCAGGGTTTGGATGAGCGACCGGATCAGCTCGTCGATGAAATTCCGATCCCCGGTCTGGGAACTTTCCGCTCCATTGTTGTAGTTGGGATCAGAATGGAGACGTGGGGTAAGGCCATGGCGGTATTATCGGTCGAAATGAACCCCACCTGCAGCGTCAGTCGATGGTCCATGGCTTCCCGTCGCTTGTCGAAATCGGCCCCGGGACCGATGATGGGCCTATGAGTGATCAGATCGATTTCAAGCTTTCGCTTCGGGTCATCATGATGCCCCGGGACACAAACCAATACGGGTCGATATTCGGGGGGGTGATTCTTTCCTATATCGATCAGGCGGGGTTTATCGAAGCCCGAAGGCACGGCATCCATCGCTGGGTCACCGTCTCGGTCGATCAGGTGGATTTCAAGGCTCCCGTCTGCATCGGCGACGTGGTTCAGTTTCTCACCCGCCCCATCAGGAAGGGGACGACCTCGATCAAGGTCTGCGTCAGGGTGGAAGCGGAGCGCTTCGATACTGGAGACACCATCGAGGTTACTGAAGCTGAACTGACCCTGGTGTCGGTCAATGCGGCGGGTAAGCCGATCCCCTTCGATTCACCCCCCTCGGCGGGAATCGATGCCTCCGGAGGAAAGGCTCCGTGACCAGCCCCCGCGCTCTGAAGCTGGCCTGCCTCATCAGCGGGGGCGGGCGGACCATGATGAATCTCTGCGACTGCATCGACAACGGAACATTGAACGCATCCATTGATCTGGTCATCGCCTCTCACCCGGATATCTCCGGAATCAAACTTGCAGAGGAAAGAGGCTTGTCGCTCCGGGTGGTGGAAACCAATGACAACAACTCACGTGACGAAATGCACGACACGATCACGTCGATGCTCAAAGATGCCGCTATCGATCTGGTGTGTCTCTGCGGCTACCTGCGACGGTTGCGTATCGACAAGCACCTCGAAGGCCGGGTCATCAACATCCATCCCGCATTGCTGCCCGAATTCGGGGGCAAGGGGATGTACGGCATGAGGGTTCATCGGGCGGTGCTGGCGACGGGGCGAAAATTTTCCGGTTGCACCGTCCACTTCGTGGATGAACACTATGATCACGGACCGGTGATTCTCCAGAGAACCTGCCCCGTCCGGCCGGATGACGATGAGGAAGCACTCGCCGCTCGGGTCTTCGAGCAGGAATGCCTGGCCTATCCGGAGGCGATTCGGATGATAGTCTCCGGGCGGGTGAAACTTGAGGGCGGTCGAGTCCATATCATGCCTGAAAGGGATACGTTTTGAATCCCAAGGTGTCAAAGGCCAAGACCTTCAAAAAGGCGCGTGTATGAGGACTCCAGGCATCAGAGATCGAATCAGTTCCGGGCGGGTTCTGGGTTTCCGGGGGCGGGGGGTTCCAGCGCTGATCAGCCTTCTCCTGGCCCTGTTCGTCGTAACGCCGGCCTTCGGCCAACGGTCTGACTACCCTTCCTCGCTTCGGAGCAGGATCTATCAGGCGTTCGATGCGGCGGACTACGATCGAGCGATTGAACTGATCGAGAAATATCTCACGGCCATCCCCAACGATCCCGGAATGCTTTACAACGCCGCCTGCGCGTATTGCCAACTCGATGAGTTCGATACGGCGGCGTCATACCTGTATAAGGCGCTCAAGGCGGGATTCCGCGACTACGAGCTTATGCGCACGGATCCGGATCTCGAGGGTTTGAAGACTCATCCCACCTATCAGAAGATTTTTGAACGTCGGGACCGGGAGGACGGCATGCGCTCCCGCAGCGCGTTGGCGCAATGGCGGTCAACCTACGACAGTCCGGAATATTTCTATGAGACGGACGAGAAGCGACGCATTCAATACGCGACCGCTCTCGACCCGGTGGCGCATAAGGAGATGCGCGAGATGCTGGAGGAAGAGGCGGATCAGTTGATCGGGTCGCTATTTTCATCTCCGCCCGGTTATTTTGTGCTCATCGCCGTGCCGCGCCCGGAGGATTCCAATCTTTTTTTCAAGGGCCGTGACTCGATCGGCGGGATTTATCAGCATGGCAAGCGTCTGCTGGTGGCGCGAAATATCGGCGGATCCCTGCGTCACGAATTTTTTCATGCCTACCACTATGGGGACATGGAACGCCTCAATCAGTTTCATCATCTCTGGATTCAAGAAGGGCTCGCCTCTCTGTATGAGGAATATGACATTCGAGATGACGGCACGATTATCTTTCTGCCCAATGAACGACACAACATCACCAAGGCAAGAGCCAGCGCCGGACGCCTGTATCGCTGGGAAAACATCTTCGCCATGACCACCGATGAATTCATGCATCGGGCAAGTTCGATTTATCCCCAGGTTCGATCGATGTTTCGGTATATCGCCGAGAAGGGCAAGCTGACAGATTGGTATCAGGCCTATACCGATCTCTTCCCTCAGGATCCAACGGGGGAACGTGCCTTTGAGGCGGTCTTCGAGACATCACTCAAGGAAATCGAACGCGACTGGCGAAAGTGGGTCGCAGCTCAGCCCCGTCTCGATCTGTTCGTCCGTTCCGGCGATGCCTCACTGGGCATACGCAGCGGGAGAAATCTCAGCAATGACGGGGTCGTGATCACCGATATCCTGCCCGGATCAGCCGCCCGTAAGGCCGGTCTGCGACGGGGCGATGTCATCGTCTCTGCCGACGGATCCGACACCAGAACGATGGCGGCGTTGCAGAAAATCATCGGGACGCGAAAAATCGGGGATCTGCTCACTCTGCGGGTGAGACGCAATGAGGAATATTTCACTCTCATGGTGAAGCTTCGGCCCCTCATAGGCGGTTTTTAGGACGTCAGGTAGTTTTCTGACGATCATTGAAGCAAATACCGAAGAGTTCTACACTAAACCCATCGACCAACTTCGCCGAAGCCAGTGTTGATACTCTGGACCCATCTATGAGCCAAACCTCGGATCGCACCTTCAAATCAGATTTCAAGCGATTTTTCCTGCGGGGTCTCGTCATCCTTCTGCCGACCGTGCTGACCCTGTGGATTGTGGTCAAGGCTTACCAGTTTGTTGATAATTCGATCGCCGAGCCCATCAATCAAAGTATCCGTCTGGGGATCACCAAGGCGATACCGACCTGGGGGTTGCTTCAGAAAAAGTTTGAGCCCAACGAGGATGCGATCCTCGCCGAGGAAGCCAAGCTCAAACGCGACGGGGTGAATGTGCCCGAACAGCCGCAGATCCGCGGGAGGCTGCGGGCCCAGAATGTCAAGCAATGGTGGGATACGCACTGGTACATGGATCTCATCGGATTCATCGTGGCGGTGGTCGGGGTGTATATCGCCGGAGTTCTGCTGGGCGGCTTCTTTGGCCGACAGATTTATCGCAAGATAGAGACCGTCATCACCACCCTGCCGTTTTTCAAGCAGGTCTATCCCTACGTGAAGCAGATCGTGGATTTCCTCTTCAGCGACGATAAGCCGATCGAATTCAGCCGGGTGGTGGTTGTCGAGTACCCACGAAAGGGCATCTGGTCGGTAGGATTTCAGACCGGAGGTCCGATGAAGTCGGTGGCGGAGGAAGCGGGCGATTCGGTGACAATTTTCATCCCGAGTTCTCCGACCCCATTCACCGGCTATACCATCACCGTACCTCGCAGCGAGGTTCGAGAACTGCCCATCACGGTGGAAGAAGCCATTCGATTTGCCGTCAGCGCCGGCGTCCTGGTCCCGGATCATCAGTTAGTGACCATCAAACCCAAAGAAGATGAGAAACGATTGCCGATAGCGAACCAAGATGAAATGACTGCGGGGGGTGACGAAGACGATACGATAGTGGACAATAAGGACACGCAGAGCGAGAATCGGCGACGTAACGCCAGTTGACCCATGACCGGTCAACCCACAGGAGATACCTGAATGCAGATCACTATCAGCTCCAAGCACATGGATCTCACCCCCGCCATCGAAGAATATGCTCAAAAAAAGGTAGATCGCCTCACCCGGTTCTTTGATCGGATCCAGCAGGTTGATGTCATCATCGACAAGTTTAAGAACGGTTACAGTGTCGAAATCATCGCCGATGTGGAAAAGCATGAACCCTTCATCGCCACCAGCGAAAGTGACAATCTCTATGCCTGCATCGATCTCGGCGTGGATCGAGCCGTCAGGCAACTCACAGACCACAAAAGTCGGCTGAGAGACAACAAACACACCACGCCCACCAGTGGAAACGACGGATGAAACTGCTCGAAATTGTCGTCAAGAATGGAATTCTTCCCTCACTCACCGCTGTCGAGAGGAACAAAGCCATCGATGAGATCATGGATGCGCTCGTCGAGGCCGGGGCGGTGAAGGCCGAACTTCGAGATGAATTCGTCAAGTCCATCATCAAGCGGGAGAAACGAGGCTCCACCGGATTTGGTCATGGGGTGGCGGTGCCTCACGTCAAGCATCCCGCGATCGACAAGATGACCGTCGCGATCGGGATCAGCCAGCAGGGCGTCGAGTTCAATTCGCTGGACCAGCAGCCCGTGTATTCAATCTTCCTGCTTCTGAGCCCGGAAGATAAGCCGGAAGATCACCTGGATGCGATGGAAGTCATCTTCGGCAACCTGAGCCAGGAAACCTTCCGTCGCTTCCTCCGGCAGGCCACCACCGTCGAAGAAATCCTCACCTTGCTGGAAGAGGCCGATGCCGGGGCCCTCACCCGCTAGGTTCTGGCTGACGGTTCAACGAGCCGCGACTGTGAGGGAGCGATTCCCGCCGGACCCAAACAAAACCCCGCTTACTGACATGCGCGGCTCGTCAGAGTCGAGCTACTTGGCATCAGGGAGAATCAGAGGAATCTGATCCCACCTGCCGCATCACTTGTTTTTTCTGTTTCCGAAAAAAATATCAAATTGGCGAAGTTTCCCCGCCCGCGCTCCCGGCTTGGTGTATGTTTCAGGTGATATGGGGCATTTTCTTGGGTGCATGTGGTGAAGAGTTTCATGTCTTCACGATTCACCACATCACTTCCACATAATGGAATCGCCATGAGAATTCAACGCACCACGGGAT
This sequence comes from Planctomycetota bacterium, assembly GCA_022560875.1. Lineage (GTDB taxonomy): Bacteria > Planctomycetota > Phycisphaerae > Phycisphaerales > SM1A02 > JADFSH01. The sequence continues at coordinate 11,931 of JADFSH010000113.1, forward strand.
TGACGCCACTTCATCTTGCAACCGGTCTCCTGCTGGGAGGCTTCTGTCTCTGCCCGGCTTACGG
>JADFSH010000114.1 GCA_022560875.1 Planctomycetota bacterium
TGTCTACCCCCTGATCACCCCCCCGGAAGAAGTGACGCATAACACGAGCTTTTCGGAAAAGGCGGCGGTGCTGGCTCGGGCGTTTAATGATGATTGTTTCAGCCGATTTTCACGACTTCATGGATTGATATTTACGAAAATGTGAGGTCGAAGGACGATACCCGCGCCGGAAGCCGATTCAAAGTCCACGGACGCCACGACGCATGTTGGTGACAAACGAGCAACATCTCCAGAATCCGAAGAAGAATGCCCCGGATATCGATGGCACGAGGGCAGAATCCGGGGGGGGCTTGTCCGTGCTGCTGTTGTGCGACGATCACCCGGGGCATGCGGGGACGATCCTCGACCATATTGATGCGTTCGTCAATCTCTCCCGGCATCGCGTGAAAACGCTGAATCCCCGCAACGTCAGCCATTGTCGCCTGCTCGACCTGAACGAATTTGATGTGGTGGTGATCCACTATTCGCTCACCATCATTTCTGACGCGTATCTCGCGCCCGCTTTTCGGGACAAGATCGCACGCTTCAAGGGGCTCAAGATTCAGATGATCCAGGATGACTATCGCTGGGTTGACGACATGACCGCGATGATCCGGTACCTCGGCATCAACATTCTTTTTACGCTGGTTCCGGAAAGCGAAATATCGAAAATCTGGACCGAGCGTCTGCCGGGCGTCGCCTGCATCCCCACGCTGGCCGGTTATGTTCCGGACCGGCTCGTGGGATACCCCACCCCGCCCGTCGATCAGCGCCCGCTGGATGTCGTGTATCGAGGCCGTGAGCTTCCCTACTGGATCGGCCGTCTCGGACAGGACAAGGTCAGAGTCGGGCGGGAATTTCTCCGTCATGTCGAAGGACGCGGCCTCACGTGCGATATCGCCTGGCGGGAAGAAGACCGAATCTACGGCACGGAGTGGAATGCTTTTCTTTCTTCCGCCCGCGTCGCGCTGGGGTGTGAGAGCGGCGCGAGCATAACCGATTTTGACGGTTCGATTGAGCAGGGGGTCAAGGATTATCTCACGGCGCATCCGAACGCGGATTTCGAGGAAGTCCACGCCGCGACCCTCGCTCCCCACGAGGGCAACGTCAAGATGAACGTCATCTCGCCGCGCATCTTCGAGACGATCGCCCTGCGTACCCCGCTGGTTCTTTTTCGCGGCCACTACATGGGTATTGTTGAGCCGGGCAAGCATTACTTGTTGCTGGAAAAAGACTTCTCGAATATCGACGAGGTGATCGAGAAAATTGGCGACCCGGCTTTCCTGCAGGCGATGGCCGACCGGGCGTATGCTGACATCGTCGAGTCCGGTCGATATTCATTGCGGGCATTCATGCAGCAATTCGATGAGACCGTATCGACCTGCGGGAAACGCCGCATCCATCGTCCGCCGCTGCGTTTTTATCTTTCCCGGTGTGAACTGTACTTGAGAAAGCATGAGCATCGACTCATCAGCTATTCCACATCCAGCAAGCGCACCCAGTTGCGGCTTGTGCTGAGGATCCTCCGTCAGCATCCGGGTCTGCTGCTTTTACTAATGCGGCATGTCGCGACGACATTGTTCAGGGGAAAAAAGCATTCCCTGTTCATGACCCTCAAGGAACTCGTTCGTCTGCAACTGCTCGGGGAGGCGGTGCGGGGGTATTTCACGGTGGAGCGAGTTTTCCGCATCTTTATCAAAGGTGGCGATGATCAGGGAGAGCTTCTGCTGATCAGCCTGCCGATGGAAGCAGAAGATGAAAGATCGCTTACGGATGGGTGGGGAGATGATGTCGTGTGGGACAGGGAGACTTTTCAGCAACGATTACATGAGGCGCTCACAAACAGCCAGTTTCCGAGGATCCGCTGGGATAATACCAGGATTGGCTCCCATGCAGAGTATGCGACGCTGCCGGGCCGGCAGGTCGTGATTCCGATCGGCCATGAAGGCTACTTTGAATTTTCCGCCTTGATGTCGATTGGCAAACGGTATCCGGATCAAATGTCCTTGATCCTTGCCAAGATCCTGGTACCGCTCGGGGAAGAAAGACGAACGCCCCAAGTGCTGCTCAAGCACACGCTGACACACCGATTCGTCAGTCATCCCCGTTCGTTCCTGTTGAAAGTATGGTTTTCGATTCGTACTTTTCGCAAGGAGAAGCACCTTCGTCTCTTATTGCGGAACTACCTCTCCGACCCCGGTATTCGATCGAAAACCAGCATCCAGGAGTTGGTGCATGATCTGCTCCGACTCGCCAGCGTGGGGGAATCGCAAAGGCGGCAGCCTGACGATCGACATCCCTACGTGGTGGTCGCGGAGATGGATGAACTGAAGAGACGATTGAAGCTCACCAGCATACCAACCTCTGCTACCGCCCCCCCGCTGAACGGAGACCCAGTCAGTCTGAAACTGGATGGTCCATCCCGTGACGCACTGAAACAGAGACTTCGGAAAGCCTTTGCCGAAGACCGACTGACACACATGGTATGGGATCACTCCAAAAGCAAGACCCGAATTGCATTTCCAACCAGCAACAGCGAAAAGTATCTCATCGATCTGGGTGATGCGAATGTGTACGAGTTTACATCGCTCTGCACGCTTGGACGCAGGTTTCCCGAGGAAGTGAGCCAGGCCATTTCCCAGGCCTTGACGGTCGGCGCGAATGCCTGAGGTGGGTGCTTCAGATTGTCCTAGACAAGAACCGCCATGTGCGCTTCATGCTTCTGAATGCACGCATCGACGAAATCCATGTTGTCGCGGGTCCACTCGATCGTCCGGGCCAGGCCGTCGGCGAAGGTGACCTCGCACTCGAACCCCAGGGCCGCTCGGGCCTTGGCCGTGCTGCCGTGGCGCTTGCCGGATCGATCCCAGTCACGCTCGGGCAGAAAGTCGATCGGGGTGGGATTTTCCGTGAGCTTGTTCACCAGTTCCGCAAGTTCAAGGATCGAGGTTTCGCGACCACTGGCGAGGTTATAGACCTCGCCGGCCTCGCCAAGCGTGGCGCAGCGCATCAGCCCGCGTACCATGTCCCGCACATAAATGAAGTCGCGGGTGGCGATCCCCTCGTTCTCCACGGTGAGCGGCATGTGCTTGAGGCCGCGATAGATGAAGGTCGGCACGACGTTGCGCCAGACAGTATGTGGCGTTCCTCGCCACTCGCCGGCCCCGAGCACCTCGCCGGGGCCGTACACATTCTGAAATCGCGCCTTGACGATGGGCAGACCGTAGCGCATGTGGAAGTAATTGCCGTAGAACTCGCCGATGATCTTTGAAATCTGATAGGGGCTGTCGAGGTAGAGCGAAACCGGGGCCTCCTCATCGGTGGCCTCGGCATCTTCATACGTCTTTTTCGCGACGGTGCAGCCCGCCCCGGCATAGACGACCTTCCTCAGATCCGTCATGTCCTTGAGGGTGTTGAAAAGCTTCAGGGAGGTGAGCGTATTGTGCTCGTGATCCGCCAGCGGATCGGCGATCGAACTCTGATTGCCGTGATAGGTCGCCAGATGGAAGGCGTAATGCAAGTCACGCGGCAGAGAACGTAGTACCTCGTCATTGTTGATGGAATCGTGAATGAAAGTGATGCGGGGGTCGTCCGGCAGATTCTCCCGTTCAGCGGACAGGAGGTTATCGACCACGATGATCTCTTGCGGATCCGTCTCAAGGAGCGCGCGGACCAGATTGCTGCCCACGAATCCTGCGCCACCAACGATGAGTATGCGGCTTCCTTTGAATTCAGGTTCATACACGTTCATCGCCGCGCTCCTATCTAGATCGCAGTTCAATGCTGCGAAAGACAACATACGCGATGCCGTCCTCGCCTGACGCTTCGGTGGTCAGGAGAAGTTCCCCATCGCTCTGGATCGTCGAGAGATCGATCTCGTTCAGGCCGGGTTCCAGTTCATCGAACGGCACGCTGAGGCTTCCCTGCCGCCCTTGCACGCGCATGGCACCTCGGCCGGCAAACCCGATGATATCGATCGTCATCGAATTGTTGTTCGGTCCTACGTCTCCAAGAGCGCAGGTAAGTGATCCCAGATTCTCAAGTTCGGAGGGACGGCTCGAGCCGAAGTAGTTGGGGCGATCAGAGGGCACATAACGAAGGGTGTTGGTTTTGGATGCCTCCTCCGGATCGAGATTTATGGTCCCCGCGCCACCGGTGATGACATCCTTCTCCGGCCAACTCAGGTACCCCAGAGGATCGACTTCGTAGTAGTGGGGGTAAAGCTGAAACCAGATGTCCGTGCTGTTGGTGAAGGCCAGGGCGCGAGGATTGTCTGCCTGGAAGAGATCCTCAGCAGACATCAACTCTGCTATCCCGGCATCTGATTCCCGGTATACAGTTCCCCAGGTCACGTCGAACAGCCGCCACTTCCCGTCGTAGAACACCTCCGCAACGACGTGATTGGCGGGCTGACGGCGATTGTAGAACTCGACTCTCCGCATCTCGACGTCGAATCGATCCATGCACTTGATGAAGAACGCTATCTGATCACCACAGATACCAGCGCCCAGTTCGAGACACTCCTCGGACGACTTGGGAAGGTCGCCAGTGGTATGCTTGATGCGGCTATATCTGGCCGGCCGCAACCGAGATTGGGCGAAATTCATGCTCGATGTCGCGTACCAGAACTCCCGAGGCAGGCCGACTCCAAAGCGCGAAGCCATCCACTCTGCCTCACCCTCGATGAAGTCGATCGCCTGGTCGAATTGAGATGGAGTTTGGGCAAGCGGACCCGAGTCAATCGCCTTCCCGGAGCCCGCAGCGATCGATCCAGCCGACGTTCTCTGGGCCACCGTCGCCCAGACTGCGATGGCGATGCCCAGCCCCAAGATCACGAGCAGCAACGATGGGCCGAGGATTCGACCCTCGTTGATCCGACAAATGCGCTGCCTGGACAGAGAAGCTCCCGCCGTTTTCATCGATCGGTCTGTGGGTACGTACTCTTGCGTGTTGATCGAGTTGGAGATCATGAATATGCTCACCTCGCTCTCTTCAAACTTCCGCGGTTTCCGGTTCCTTGGCCCCGCGCAGATGCGAGTAGGTTTCGGATATGCCGTATTGCCGATAGTAATCGATGGCCCGCTCAACCCCGACTTCCAGGGGCGTCGAGGTTTCCCAACCGAAATCCTGTTTCGTCTTGGACGGGTCAAGCAGGATGGTGTAGGTGTCATCGGGTGAGCGCGGACGCACTTCCACTTCCTCGTCCAACTGGATATCCAGGGCGCTGAGCGTCGCATCGAACAGTTCCTTGATGGCGAAGTCGCGGCCCGAAGAAATGTGATACGCCCCGCGCTCGCCGTCGCCGTCGATCGCCTTCACGACCACCTCGATCATGTCATCGACATAAATGAAGTCGCGGCGTGTATCCATCACGAAGCAGGGTTTGCCGTTGGTCAGCCGATGGTAAAACGTCGGCAGGGGGCCGCTCATGTTGCGGGGTCCGTAGGCATTGGCGAGTCGGAAGGAGATATAGTCCAGATCCGTCATCGCGATGTACTGCTCTCCCACGGTCTTGCTGTAGGCGTAGCTGCTCCCCTCCGGGCGGATCGGATGATTGAGGGTGATCGGCTGTTCAATCGGGGTGATGCCGTAGCACAGCGCAGTCTGGAAGTAGATGAGGCGATTCACCCGCACCCGCTGGGATGCCCGGGTTATATTGACAGTGCCGGCGATATTCGTCTGCACATCCTCCACCCACGCCTCGGGATCCTTGTACGACGCGGCGGCATGCACGACCACATCGGGCCGGAATTCCTCGAAGGCCTGATCGACGAGGTCCGCATTGGCGATGGTTCCCTCGATCAGCTTCAGATTCCCGCCCGGGGCGAGGTTATCCCTTCTTCCGGTCGCGTAATTGTCGATCACGAGGATGTCATCATCGCGGGCCATAAGCCGATCTGCGATGTGGGAACCGATGAATCCTGCGCCGCCGGTAATCAAAACTCTCATACCACAATCTCCTCATGCTCCATGAGCTGTCGATAAGCGTGCGCTTTGTCATGAAAAGCGCGTTGCCATAGTTCCAGGGAAAGCAAACCCCAGTACTTTCGTCCAAATTTCGTTTCGCCGTGCAATCCTTCCAGCACGATGCGATTGTCGATCAGATCTCGTTGTCGGGCCGCCTGGGAATCGAAAATGTCGTGGATGAAGTCGCGGGCTTCGCCCTGCATCCATTCCGTGAGCGGCACCGGGAAACCCATCTTATCCTTCCGCTCTACGATGGATTTGGGCAATCGGGGGGCCATCGACTCCCGTAACACCCGCTTGAGCGATCCTGCCCGGAACTTGATGTTCGCCGGGATCGTCGCCGCCAACTCGACCAGCGGATGATCCAAAAGCGGCACCCTCGATTCCAGCCCGTGGGCCATGCTCACCCGATCTTCCACGTGCAGCAGGGCCGGGAGCAGGGTCTTGAAGTCGAAATGCGTCATGAGATCGAAGTACGATTCCTTCTGTACGTTGCCCGAATGAAAAATCTGGCTGAAGGAGTCGAAGGGATTGTAATCGCCGAGAGCATCCCAGCGGATTTCATTGCCGAGTTGCGGTGCCCGGTCGATCAGACGGAAATAGCGACGATCAAGATCCTCAAAAAGCCCCTCGGCCCAGAATTGCTTGAGCAGCGGCTTGTAATTCCGCATCGAGGTGAGGTTGGGGATGATCGACTCGTAGGTGACGACGAAGTTGCCGTTATTGCTCGTGCCGTCGATCGCGGCCTTGATGCACTGTTCAAAATAGGCGATGAGATAGCGGGTGTAGCCCCCGAAAATCTCGTCGCCTCCCTGCCCGCCCAACACGACCTTGCGATGCTGTGAGGCGAGTTGTGAGACCATGTACTGGGGAAACGATCCGGGACCGGCCACCGGATAGTCAAGGTGATAGATGATGGTGCTGATATGGTTGATGAAGTCATCGACGGTGATATCGACCTCCCGGAGCGGGAAGCCGCTCGACTCCGCCAGATCCCGGGCGTAACGACTTTCGTCGTACTCCGGACCGTAAGTGAATTTTCCCGTGAACCCCATGAACCCTGCGGGGTCTCGCTGGGAAGCGACCGCCGAGACGATGCTGGAATCGAGACCGCCGCTGAGATAAGCCCCGACAGGGACATCGGCGCGGAGATGAAGCCGAACCGAATCCTCGATGTGCTCCGAGACCGCTTCCATGAAGTACTGATCCGTGTGATCGAAATCCAGGTTGTAGAAGACCTCCCAATACCGGCTTACCCGAAGCTGGCCATTGCGCACCTCAAGCAGGTGGCCCGGCAGCAGTTCAACGACATCCTGAAACAATGTCTTGCCCGCAAGGCAGAACTGGAAGGCCAGGTAATCCTTGAAACCCTCCAGGTCTGTCTCGATACGATCGAGGAACGGCATGAAAGCCTTGACTTCAGAAGCGAAGTAGAAAGCATTGCCAATGAGGGAGTAATAGAACGGCTTGATGCCGAATCGGTCCCGGGCGCAGAACAGCGATTGATTCCGCTCATCCCAGATGGCGAAGGCGAACATGCCTCGCAGGTGATCGACGCTGGCCCGGCCCCATTTCCGGTACGCCCCGAGAATGACTTCCGTGTCGGAATCGGTCGTAAACCGCTCCTCGCCGATTTCCTGTCGCAGCTCGATATAGTTGTATATTTCGCCGTTGAAGGTGATCCAGTTGCCCGCCTCATCGCTCATGGGCTGGGAACCATGCTCGATGTCAATGATGCTGAGGCGGCGATGGGCGAAACCGGCATGCCCCTGCCGATGAACCCACACCCCGTCACCGTCCGGGCCGCGATGCTGAATCAACTGATTCATCACGGCCAGCCGACGGTCAAGGTCGGGAATCCGATCGGATGAAAAATCAAGAATACCTGCTATGCCGCACATGAATAACAGCCTGCTTGGGGCTTCACTTCTCCATCAACTCGAGAGACGGGTAATATAGCGTTTTTTTATTCCCTGATTGAATCCCAGTCCCTGGAGATACAACTTTAATGTTAGTGGAAAATTGATTGGCAGGTGAGTGTCGGCCGGACACTCCCTGATTCACAGTCCCCACGGTAGCCTCCAGTCGCCCCCCAGGAGATCCCCGACGCATGGCGTGTTTGCTAGTGGTCCATTTCGCCATTGAATCCCGGATGCGCTCGACCGCCCGTGATCATCTGTATTCCTTTCGCGACCACGGTAGACACGAATGTATCTATCTGAATCTTGCCGTGAGATCGGTACCCCGCTGGGTACTCGAAGCGCCGGTTGACCTGATCATTTTTCACACATCATTTTTGTGTACCCGCTGGAATCGTTCCCGATTCCCCAATTACGTGGAGAGGGCGGCTCCCCTCCAGTCGATGGCCGCTCCGAAGATCGTGATTCCCCAGGATGACTTCATCAATATCGATTTGCTGTGCGATTTTATACGAGGATTCGGCATCGAATGGATTTTTACCCCTGCGTTCGAGCATGATTGGGCAACTATCTACGCCGATGTCGATCGCGACCGGGTGAATCTGCGGACCGTCCTGACCGGCTATTTAAACCAGAATACCATCAGTGCGGCGGAATCTTTCGCGCGACGGGACGACGATCGGCCCCTGGACATCGGTTACCGGGCCAGGCGGGTCGGGCCGGAGCTCGGAAGACACGGCATCCTGAAGTCCCGAATCGCGGACGTATTCAGCCAATCGACCGAGGGATGTGGCTTGAACATTGATATCTCACAGAACGAGGAAGACACCTTATATGGTGATGACTGGTACCGATTCCTCCAGTCCTGCAAATACACGATCGGGGTGGAGGGGGGGGCCAGCCTGCTGGATGTCAATGGCTCTGTGCATGAGCGCACGATGGCCTACCTTGCAACGCATCCGCAAGCAGAGTTCGAGGAGGTCGAGCAGGCGTGCTTTCCCGGACTGGATGGCAATATCAAACTCTTTGTCATTTCGCCCCGCCATCTGGAAGCGTGTGTCACTCGAACCTGCCAGATCCTGATCGCGGGACAGTACAATGACATTCTCAAGCCGGATCGGCACTACCTGCCCTTGAAACGGGATTTCAGCAATCTTGATGAGGTGCTGATTGCAGTTCGTTCTGACGGGCGCCGAGCGTCGATTGTCGAGCAGGCGCACGAGGATATCGTTGCTTCGGGGCGCTACACCTATCGCTCCTTTGTTGATCTGGTGGTTTCGACCAGCCTTGGTGATGACGACGGACATCGTCAACCGCTCGATTCAACTCTCCGAAACAGGGTCGTAGCGTTTGAGAAAAACTCTTGGCGATTGGTGCAAGGGCGCGAGGTTCTCAAGAAAACACTGCGCACTCTCAGGCTGCGGTGAGATTGAAACGCTCCATCCAGGATTCGAAACAGACTATCCTCCATAGGAAGTTCTCGCGTCGCTGGCTCGGATGCCTCAGGCGGTTGCACGGGATGTTATAGTCTCATTCCGTGGTGAGGATGACGGGCCGGAAAATGAACCAGCGAGGAGAGCAGGCGTGAAGATCGTGACGGTGATCGGGGCTCGACCACAATTTGTCAAGGCGGCGGTGGTCAGTCGCGCCATCGACCGGGTGGAACATCATGATCAGATCCAGGAGATCATCGTTCACACCGGCCAGCATTTCGACGCCAACATGTCGGACGTGTTCTTCGAGGAGCTGAAAATCCGCCCCCCCGACCACCATCTCGGGATCGGGGGTATGAGTCATGGCGAGATGACGGGGCGAATGCTCATTGCCATCGAGAAAATTCTCCTGCAGGAGCGGCCCGACTGGATGCTGGTGTATGGCGATACGAACTCGACCCTCGCCGGAGCCTTGGCCGCGGCGAAGCTCCACATCCCCGTCGCCCATGTCGAGAGCGGCCTGCGATCCTTCAATATGAGGATGCCCGAGGAAGTCAACCGGGTGATGACGGATCATGTTTCGACGGTGCTGTTTGCCCCCACGCAGATTGCCATCTCAAACCTGCATCGCGAGGGCATCCCGGGCGACAAAATCATAAATGTCGGTGATGTCATGTACGACTCGGCTCTGCACTATCAGGATCAGGCCGGGCCGCGACTGAAAAAATTCAAGGCGATGGGGCTCGTTTCCGGGGAGTACGTGCTTGCCACCGTGCATCGCGAGGAAAACACGGATGATCATCAACGCCTGCAGGAAATCATCGGGGGGCTGATCCGAATCTCCCAGCGCCGGCTCGTGGTGCTGCCCCTGCATCCGCGAACCCGAGCGGCGCTGGAGGCGACCGAACTTATGGCCGATGCCCAACGGTATCTGCGTCTGATCGACCCCGTCGGGTATCTTGACATGCTGTGCCTGGAGATGAACGCCCGGCTGATCGCCACCGATTCCGGGGGCGTGCAGAAGGAGGCGTTTTTCTTCGGGGTTCCCTGCCTGACCCTGCGGGATGAGACGGAGTGGGTGGAGCTGGTGGAGATCGGCGCCAATATGCTGGTGAATGCCGATGCCGAAACGATCAACGCCGCCGCGATCGCGGCTGAAGACAAGGTCATTTCAAACGAGCAGCTCTACGGCGATGGGGCTGCGGGGATGGCGATCGTCGATTGCCTGGTTGGGCAGAAGTGCTGCTAATCCATAACCGCGCTTTCATCGATGTATCGGGGGCGCACTGGTAGCGAGAGCATCACCAAAAACATCAACAGTCCGAGCATGTGGGCATTGAGATGCAGTGCATCGAACTGCGCGGCGATGATCCACACGACAAGGGCGGGCAACACGCCATCGGCGAAGGGGTGATCCAGTGGGGATCGCCATGCCCCGATCAGGGCCATGATGAGAAGTGCGACAAAGAATGCCGCGCCGAATATCCCCGTACTGGAAAGCAGATGCAAATAGGACGAATGGGCATGATCGCGTTGCATGTATTCCACGGCATGCTCGGGCCAGCGCTCCTCGGCTTTCATATACGACGGTTGGGTGATCATGACCTCGCGGAATGAGCCGAGGCCGTGGCCGAGCAGGGGTTTCTCCCGAAATGTATTCCAGGCCCACGACCAGAGCCCGATCCGCAGCCCCACCGATGTGCCGTAGTCTCCCTCTTCGATCGCGGCTCGAAACTCCGTCTTCGCATCCTCGAAACGCTCGCTGATCATGCGATAGCCCAGGAACATGACGACGACCCCGGCGAGAATGCCGCAGATAGTCGCGATGAGGGCTGCCTTCCGCGCGGCAGGCCTGCGGATCACAATCAGAATAACCTGCAAAGGCAATGCGACCGCCAGCGCGAGCCAGGGGCCGCGGCTGCCGGTGGCGATCAACCCGGCGAAGGCAATGCCCGCCAGCACCACCGCCCCCCAGCGTCGCCATGATTTTTCGTGAATGATCGCCGAGAGATACCAGCAGACGGCGCAGCTGCACAGAACGCCGGTCTGGATGGGATGCAGCAGCCCGCCCACCCGGAGCCCTTCGCCATGTCGCAAGGCGTCGGTGAGATTGAGGGCGTGAATCAACTGCACGCCGTTCTGGACCAGGACGCCTGCGAGCACCGCGACAATCAGCCACGGCCCTCGGTTGATGACCGGCCAAAGCAAGAGCGGCAGGAGAAGCATTCGCGTCGAGCTGAGTTCATCAAACCCCTGCTCCGGGCTGGACGACCAAAAGATAGTCACGGCGCACCAGATGACCCATACCAGGGCGATCCGCAGGAGCGGTGTGCGCAGCACCGGTTCATAACACGCACTTGTCTTGTGCAAACGCAGAATGGTGTAGACCGCCAGCGCCGCGAAGGCGATGCCGCTGGGGGCGGTAGTCAGTGACATCGTAAAGAGGAGTAACATCGCCAGGACGATCTGCACTCGATCGCCCTTGGGATCGCTTTGTCGGGCGACCTCCAGAAGCCTTGCGGCCCGGATTCGGGGATCGGTTGTTTCGGCTACTGTCACAGGTGACACTTTACCGTCAGTGATCACTTCCGGGGGGCGGGGTGGAGGGTGTAGCGTCCGGGCCGGGTCGAATCCGCTTCGACGGTGACGATGGCATCGCCCGGCTCATGGTCGTTTGCGAGCCGCAG
>JADFSH010000016.1 GCA_022560875.1 Planctomycetota bacterium
AAGCTGTCATTCAGCGGGCTCCTCAATACGACTTTGCAAGACTGCTGTTGGGGACGGCCTATCACCGGCTCGGGCGTCTTGATGAGGCGGAAGCCCAGTTCGCGAAAGGCGCGGGATCGAAGCCTATCTATGAGGACCCCTGGCGGGAGGAGGTGCTGGCCTACCGAACCGGGTACGCCGGTATCATTCTCGAAGCAGATCGACTTCTCGCTCGGGGCCAGGGAGCAGCCCTCATCAACAAGCTGGAAGCTCTGCGGCTCGATTACCCTGATGATGTGGTGGTGTCCTACAAGCTTGCCGAAGCCTGTGAGCAGAGCGGCCGGAGCCAGGAGGCGCTGCGGATTCTTGAAGCGATCGCCCAAGGACACCCTGAGCATGTCATGACGCATTTGAAGCTGTCGGATTACTACGCCTCGTCGGGACGCCTGGATCAAGCCATCGCCCAGGTGCGAATGGCGGTGAATCTGAATCCAGAATTGGGAACGTCCCACCGACAGCTTGGAAAACTGCTTTCTCAGTCCGGCGACTATGAAGGCGCGGCAGAAGCCTTGACCCTCGCGATCAAGAACGGACGTACCGAACCCGACATCGCACTCTCCCTGGGTTCACTGCAAGCCAAACTTGCACGATGGCGTGAGGCGACGAAAACCTTTGATTCCCTGACGAAACGATCTCCCGATTCCGCTGCGGCATTCTGTTGGCTGGCGCGAGCCAGCGCGGAGATCGGGGACTTTCAGCGCAGCGGAGCCGCACTTCAGAAAGCCATCGAACTCGATCCCCAACTTTCGATGCTGCCTCAAACCCGGGCTCGAATCCGTTTTCTCTTTGAACAAAGTGCCGATCGCCAGCCGAACTGATACGATCCCAGCCCGATGCCGGCCCGAGCCTTAAAATCGTGTGTTAGACCCCCGGCAATGATTCCGTCATTGATGTGCATCCTCATGCTTGCGTCACCGGGGTGCAAGAAACAATCCGGTACTCAAACCGGAAGCTCGACTGCCAATTCGCCGTCCGGGGAGCCGTGGTTCGAGGAGATCGCCCAGGAGCGGGGACTGACGTTTCGCCACGAGTCGCCGGTCTCCGACCGTTATCTGCTTCCGGAAACCATACCGGGCGGGGCGGCACTGCTGGACATTGATAACGATGGTGATCTTGATGTGTACTTCATCCAGAGCGGCCAGGTACTCGGCGCCGTCGATGAGCAGCCCGCCAATCAACTCTTTGAAAATCTGGGTGATGCCACATTTCGCAATATCACCGAGAAGAGCGGACTCGGTGATCGCGGTTACGGCATGGGCGTGGCCTGCGGCGATTACGACAACGATGGCGATGTGGATGTGTACATCACCAATCTGGGGGCCAATGTGCTGTACCAGAATCAGGGCGACGGGACATTCGTCGATGTCACAAACTATGCCGGGGTGGGTCACGAGGGATGGGGAACTTCCGCGGCATTTCTCGATTACGACCGTGATGGCGATCTGGATCTCTTTGTCTGCAACTATGTGAAATGGTCCCTCCAGGTTGAAATCGAATGCTACAACGCACAGGGCGCGAGGGACTACTGTTCGCCGGGCAATTACGACCTTCCCTCGGCCGATGTGCTGTATCGCAATAATGGCGATGGCACGTTCACCGATGTCAGTGATGAATCCGGCGTGGCCTTAGCCTTCGGCAACGGCCTCGGCGTGGTGGGCAGCGACTTCAATAACGATGGATGGATCGACATTTTCGTCGCCAATGACACCAATCCGGATCATCTCTGGATCAATCAGAAGGACGGCACGTTTCTCGAACGGGGACTGTTTTCCGGTTGCGCCCTCGATCAGGAGGGAATTGCCAAGGCGGGGATGGGGGTCACGGTCGGGGATATCGATTTCGACGGCGATTTCGACCTGATGGTCGGCAACCTCGCGAAGGAATCGGATTCGCTGTTTCTCAATGACAACGGTTTCTTCACCGACGGCACCATACGCTACGGACTCAGCTCGATCAGCCGACGCTTTACTCGATTCGGCATGGGCTGGGTCGATTTCGACAACGACGGCCGGCTGGACTTGTTTCAGGCCACCGGCCGCGTGGTTCGCCAGGAAACCGCGTACGGAACCGATCCATATGCTGAGCCGAATCTCCTGTTTCAGGGGATGGGGAACAGCCGTTTCGAGGAGAGACTGCCGCGCGGGGGAATTGACACGCCAACCGCCCGAAACAGTCGCGCCGTCGTCTTTGGCGACATCGATAATGACGGCGGCATCGACCTGCTCATCATCAACCAGATGAATCAGGTCCATCTCTTGCGAAACATTGCGCCACAGCGGGGAAACTGGCTTTCACTGCGGATTCTCGATGAGAACCAGCGGGATGCCTACGGCGCGATCGTCTCGATGACGATTGGCGAAAAGACGATCCGGAAGGAGGTCCGAGCCGCCTACAGCTATCTGTCCAGCAACGATCCCCGGGTCCACATCGGTCTTGGGAAAGAGGAGCGCGTCACCAATGTGACCGTAATCTGGCCGGATGGCACGGGCAGCGAATTCGGCGAGATTCAGGCCAATCAATTTCGAACTTTAAATCGTTTGGACTCACGAGAAAGCGCTGATTGATTCCTGCTGACGGCAGGAGACCGAATCAGGGACATGATCCCCATGCTGCCAGCAGGGCGAGCAGGTCGGTGACATTTACGGTGTCACCAACGCCTGCAATATCGCATGACGAACCCACTTGACCCCAAGCCGCCAGGAGAGCGAGAAGATCTGTGACGTTAACCGAACCGTCTCCATTGCTGCAATCCGCAGGACAGGGCAGAGGACCGCCGGAGGATTGCACCGTCCCGCTGGCGTCCGCGTTATTCGTAAAAACGGCGCCTCCGGTAGTCAGGCTGTAATTGTCGGCGTTGTTGGTACTGAGAGCAGAGGCAACTCCCTGAAATTGCAAGGCGTCGATACCGCTTGAGGGCAATGATCCGGGCCACCTTCCGTAATCTCCATCAACATCATTGAAAGTCGATCCCGTTTTCGGTCCGGTGTAGCCCGACCCACCCCAACTCAATCGCCACCACACGGTGCCTAAGCTGTCAATAAAGGTGAGAGAACCCGCCGCCAGGTAGCTCGCAGGAATGGCATTGCTCATAATAAAATCGGGCGTAATGGATGGACTCAAATGTGCAGCGAAGGAAGATGTCGTCAGGAGAATCCTACGACCGGCCGAACCGAAGCTCACATTGCCAGGAATTGTGATAAGAGTCACCGGATTCTCGCCAGCAGCGTCATATGCTATCAGGCGTGTTCTGAACACGAAATTCTGTAACGCAAACCTCATCCGGAGTTGAATGGCCTGAGCGCTGGTGTCACCTTCCACCCCTGCGATCACCTGTTCGATTTGCATTAAATGAAACGCAGCTTGGAGTGGAGTGGAAAGTCCGGCAGACGAGATCACCGCCAAACATACGCAGAATCGCTTAGTGATGGACAACATGCTCAATCTCCTAGTATTTGCATAAGGAAAAGGCAGGACTACCTTGAAGTAATTCTGTTAGAATCAATCCAAAGTATCCAGCATTTATTCACTCATTCAAGAGCAAAAATGTGAAAGTTGACCCGGATCTGGGGAAAACTTGTTTTTGGTCGAGGAGAGCGATTTTGGACCGGAGGAGTGAATTCAGGCTTGCTGATCACTGTTGACATCGGCTTTCATCAGCCGCTCACCCTGATCGGGAGAGATCGATCCTTCGGCAACATAAGCGGCGATTTCCCGACGGCTTCTTTCCCGGGATATCCCGGTCACAATGGTGGTGATCGCCTTGAGCAGCATCCCGATGATAATACACGCCGCGATACCCACGAGAGCGACGATGCTATCGTCTAAACCTCTGATGATCTCAACCACGGTGTAACTCCTCTGATTACCCAACAGCGTGGAGCATGTCGGTAGGCTCTATTCTATCTTCCGATTCGCCCCGTTCCTATTTCAATTAAATTGGCGAACCATCGTCAATCTCCGAAACGGGGAAATGAGGCGGAATTGAAGGATTCTCCGAATCTGCCCTCCATTCACCATCAGGAAGGTTGCCCTTAGGGCGATTCGTGGAACAATGAGGCAACCTCGCATGGTTAAAGCACCATAATATGGAGTCATTGCTCTCCTGGCCTTTTCATCTCACGATACCCCCCCGCCCCCCTTCTCATGGACGCTCTCGCCCTACCTTTGGTGATCTACTACTTCCTGGTGATCGCGGTCGTATGCCTGTACGGACTGCATCGCTATTGGATCGTCTGGGTCTATCTGCGGGTGCGGGGCTCGGCCAAGGCTCCGCATACCCCCGAGAAGTTTCCCCAGCTTCCCCTGGTGACCGTTCAACTCCCCATGTTCAATGAGAAGCAGGTCGCCCGGCGGATCATCGAAGCGGCCTGTCGCATCGACTACCCTCGCGATCGTCTTCAGATTCAGGTGCTCGATGACTCCACCGATGAATCCGCCGATATCGCCCGGAGATGTTGCCAGGAGATGTCTGACGCGGGATGTGATGTGGAGTTCATCCATCGCCAGGATCGAAACGGGTTCAAGGCGGGCGCCCTGGATGAGGCCATGCACTCCGCCAAGGGAGAGTTCATCATCGTTTTCGATGCCGACTTCGTTCCCCCGCCGGACATCCTGCTTTCAATCATCGACGAGTTCACTGACGACTCCATCGGCATGGTCCAGACCCGCTGGGTTCACCTGAATCGGGACGAATCCCTGCTCACCCAGATTCAAGCCATGTTTCTCGACGGGCATTTCATCGTCGAGCAGACCGCCCGGGCGTATTCCGGAAAGTGGTTCAATTTCAACGGTACGGCGGGAGTCTGGCGAAAAAGCTGCATCGATGACGCCGGAGGCTGGCAACATGACACCCTGACCGAGGACACCGATCTTTCCTATCGCGCCCAACTGGCCGGTTGGAAATTTCTCTATCGGTACGACGTGACCTGTCCCGCCGAAATTCCTCCCACCCTCGGAGCCTTTCTCACCCAGCAACATCGCTGGAACAAAGGGTTGATTCAAACCGCGATCAAACTCCTCCCCCGCATCCTTCGAAGCGATTATTCCTGGAGCCGGAAGATCGAGGCGTGGTTTCACCTGACCTCTCCCATTGTCCATATCGCGATTCTTCTCCTGGTGACCCTCGTGATCCCCTCGCTGTTTGTCAGCTTGCCGCTGGAGCATGTGGACTGGGGGTGGGGGGTTCTGTACGGCGGGACATTCCTCTTTCTCGGGGCGTTTGCCGCCTGCACGTTTTATCTCACGTCTCAATGGGCACAAGGCTACTCCATGCTTGCGACGCTTCTGCGCCTGCCGGCGTTGCTCGCCCTCGGCATCGGCATCACCGTCCTGAACACAAAGGCAATCCTGGAAGCCGTCATCGGAAAAAAAAGCCCCTTTGTCAGAACGCCGAAATTCAACGGCGCCCTGGTTAGTGAACTCGATCCTCTCGCCGCACGAAAAAAGAAACGCCTTCCCCCGGGAAGCATCGAACTGCTGCTCGGCATACTCATGTCCGTATGCTTTCTCGTTGCGATCAGACGTCCCTTCACCCTCGTGGGCGCACCGTTCATCCTGCTCTTTGCCTCAGGCTTTCTCTGGATTGGCATCGCCAGTCTGCGCGAATCCATAAGGCAATCGGCGATCAACGCCGGTGAAGCAGTCCTCGCTCAGACCAATCTCACATCCGAGTGACACCACGAGGGCCGACGAATGATCGGGGGACGATCAATCGCTCGATCGCAGAACTTGAATCTGAGGCTGGCTCGAGTCCGGGTTTCTCAGAACCCGCACCGTTCCGTCCGGCTCCCACATGACCCGATTATGACGACTCTCTCTCAGGCTCAGGAACAGCTCCCACTGATCAAGCCCGTTGGTCAGGAGATAGAGAGTGCCCGTCAGTTGATACTGAACTTCTTCATCGCCGGTGTCGATGAAACGCAGACGATGAGGATGCCCCGCCTGCGAAAGCAAATCGGCCAGACGTCTGCGGAAGGCAAAGTACTCACGACGTGAGCTTCGGCTCTGATTGCGCAGGTTTGAACAGTCAATCACCGTCCAGCCGTCCGGGCCGCGCCGAGGATCGCCCAGATCATCGAGCAGGGAATTCACCAGATCGATAGCCCCAGGATCTGCCGGTCCCGGCCTGATGACCTCGCCCGGGCTCTCGAAACGCTCCGCCGGGCGGGGATTCTCATTCATTTCCGGCATCATTTCAGCCTGGAGAGGCGCAATCCTCGCCATTCGCTTGAGATTCGGCGAGGAATACTGCTTCGGCAAAGCACAACCCACACTACCCAGGACAACCACCAACCCCAAGATGCTGAGTCGAAGTCGGATCCATTCACGGCTGAGGGGATCGGTGTGAATCACGCTCGCAAAATCCTTAATGTCCATATCGGTTATCCACTGTTCACTTTTGCCGGGGTGAACCGATTCACCTCTACCCAGAGAGACCCCAGCCAATGGAGCGGCTTCCATGCTTACCAAGTATCAACTCATCAACTCAATTCAAGAGATCAATGTTTCCGCACGTGCCGATTGGTTGGAGATGTTCGATATATCGGCTCTTCACTCTTACTTGAACAATCTCCAGCGGACTCTGGAGCCTCGAGGGGCTGACAGTCGCTGGTTGAGGCCAGAAGGCACGCCCCCATTCGTTGTTCGTTACGCTCGTTCCTGATCGGTTTCGTCCGTCTCGGGCAGGTTCCGCACGTCGGGTCGGGCTCGCCGGCGTAGTTCGAGTAAGTGATCGAATTGCTTTTTCACCAAGCGAAGTTCAAGCAGGGATTTGACCCGGGTCAGCAGTTCGAGCTTATTGATGGGTTTGGTGATAAAATCGTTCGTGCCGCAATCAACCGCCCGTTCAAAATCCCCCACCTCATGAAGCGCCGTCACCATGATGACAACCACGTCACGAGTGGAGTCACTGGATTTTATCTTCTGACACACTTCAAATCCTGACATCCGGGGCATCATGACATCCAACAGGACAAGATCGGGGCATTCCTCCTGAATCGCCTCCACCGCCTCGACGCCATCTCGGGCCGTACGCAGATGGCAGGTGAGTTCTTCGAGGTAAGCCTGCATCAGTTCGAGATTCTGCTGATTGTCATCAACCAGCAGAATCGACGCCCGGGACAGATCAATCGGTTCCAGTTCAGTGGGAGTCGTTTCCATTTCGGTTGCCGAGGATAAGTCGGTCATCATCATGAATTCTCAGGATTTTCAGGCAGGGCCAACAGTTCGTTGAGACGACACGCGAGTCGAAGTAAGGCTGCATCCTTTACCGTTGCTGATGGTTTCGTTACGGCCAGTCTGTGTCTCAGTTTCATCAGATCTTCAGGCGTATCCACATCAGGCCAGACCGGCAACTCCTCAAGCGAATATCCAGCTTCTTCCGCTCGCTGACACGTTTGATGGTACACGGATTCGCTTCCCCAGTCGATTTCCCGTAGTACCAAGGGCACATACCTTCTCGCGGCCAGCGTCCAGTAGCCTCCATCTTCAGTCGATCCCAGCGCCAGATCCGACCTTTCGAGGGAAACGGGAATCATCTTCAGCCATTCGATGGGTATGTCAGGACTGTCCATCCCGAAAAATGCAATCGCCTGATCGACTCCAACCTGTTTCCACACGTGATCGAGCCGCTGGCCGAGATTTCCCGGCCCCTGATCGACAATCCGGACGATTGCGGGGCCAAGTCGCCGACTCATGTCAGAGCCGAATCCATCGGGAGTTACCCCAAGAATGACCTGACCGAAGATTCCCAGACGCCGGATCATGCACTGAAGCATGGCCATTGCGACTTCTGACGCGGTCTCGGCGGAAAGCGAATCTGAAATCAGTCGGGTTTTTCCCCGGCCGGGCTCGGGATATTTGGCCATCACCACGGCATGGACACTTTCGATGTCGATTCGCCTAACTCCTTCTGTCAGTGCCAGCAATGGCTCATCGTATCGCGGGCGGAGATCAGTGCTTCGGGGTGAGCCATGCTCTCAACATACTGTCTCGAAAGCAGCCGAGACTTGTCCCCGGAGAGAGCCTAGGATTTGCTCAACCAGTCCCTAGTCTTGGATCCGGGTTCGCATGCATCCCTCAGGATCGATTCCTCAGCAAAGCCTCTGCCGAATGACCATGATTCAAAAACGACCGTCCTGGACAGACTATTTCAACGAGCCGTCCTGCGAGATACTCCGCAAGAATCTGTCGGATGATCCCGCCAGCTTTTTTGATCTCGCTCGAAAGAATCTTTCCGGACTGGAGGGTGTCACGGAAAAGATGAAATGGTTCGGCGATGGCTGGCACTGGACGGTCGGATACTACACGCCACATCGAGAAGAGCCGCTGGTTGTGATCATTCCTGATCCCCTTGATCTCCAACTCGCCATGCCCCTGGATCGCCAATTCATCGAGTCGATTCCCGCCAAGGAAATCAAGAAAAGCCTTCGGGAAGGACTCGAACTCGCTCAGGCGCCATTCGACACCCGGTGGGGCCTCTGGTCGCTCGACAACTCGGGGATTCTCACCGACTTCATGGATCTGGTGGAGCGCAAGCTGCAACACCTGGTGAAGATTGCCGGATGATCGGCTCTTCTCACGGCTGAATCCAGCGCCCGCCTCGATATATGCAACGCGAGGGATCCACACCCAATACTTGATCAAGACGATCGGATTCGATCTCGATGAGAGGTCTTCCCTGAGACAACAACAACTCACTCGCCCATGATCGGTCCGGACCGGAAAGAATTGCCCGTTCGATGGTCAGCATTTTTACAAGATGAAAATCGGTCAGCGTTGGCTTGACCCGCCCATTGTACAACTTGCAGTCTTCAAGAAAACGTGCCGAACCTCCCCGGAGAAGATGGCCAAGAGACATGAGCATCTCTTCCGCCCCGGGCTTGCGAAGTTGGCTTAGGGCGCGGGATCCAAGTCCTCGACGATAATAGCTGAACGCCGCCGTCACTGAGAGGGCGGTTGATTCACTGAATCCACCTTCATCTTCCCGACTCAACAACCCGGAACCGGCCCCGGATCCGCCTCCGGTGCCGCTCAACAACGATGCCATGGCCAGCAGTCTTCGTTTGATATGAATCTCTGTCTCGATGTTCGCGAGAGCCAGGCAGGCGCTCCGCCCCAGCCGGGGGGTATCAAGCAATCCAGCCAGGGAGAAAAGCCTCCTGGCCAGTTCATGCTCCCTCTCGTTCTGCGCCAGATCCGCGACTTCTTCCCCCAATTCAAAGTAGCCCATGGGGTTGTCGGGGTGCAGGCTCTCCAAACGCGCCGTCCAACGATCCGTCTCCGGCACAAATTGGTTTGATTGCGTTTCCCGTGCCGACAAAGAAATGCTTTCGCCGCAGATCAGGGCGAGACCGACCGCGAGAACAGAAGCATGTCGATTCATCGTTTACCCCTCTCATCCCGGGCTCTGGTGCTGCGAACTTTCAGGCGATGCAATGCTGCGATGGCAAGCTCTATCTCATACGCCTGTTCCAGAACGTGCGACAATCGCGTTCGTCGTCTCATGGAGCCCCGGAGAATGTCAAGCACCTCTCGTCTGAGTTCGGGTGACTCCGCCACGGTGACATAGGCGACCAGATCCCCTAACGAAATTTGCTCGGCGACAAAGCGTTGAATCGGGCCTTCAACCAATTCGAGTCTTGCCAACCGACGACGATGAAGCCCGGGCAGGTCGTCGGACACCGGCACGGAGACAATCAATGATCTTGCTTTCTCCCGCCACTTCAGCACCAGAATCTCGACGGCTTCGGTCGGGGTTGTCGGTTGACGAGAAGATCCGAAGGCAGACTGCATCGCATCGGCGCGGGCATTCAACGAATCAACCAGATCCTCGGCGATCCGGTCAAGTCCACTCTCTCCTGAATGATGCAGCCGCAGCGCATGCTCGACGAGGGCCATTCTTGCCTGGGCCTTCCAGGAATCAGCATTCGACTCAGGAAGCAGGCTGCCCGTCAGCTTGGAAATCATATCTGAAATTGCCTGGTTTCTCGGAGCCTCGGGGAATTGATTAATCATTTGCATCACCACGGTTGGGCCGCGGGAAAACCGGTGGACAAGAATGCTGCCAGCCCGGGTTCTGACTTCCTGCGGCACACCTCGATACGCCTCTCGCGTCAGGAGTTCTGCATCCTCGGGTCCAAGGTCAGTCCCGGCAGTGGAAGCGAGTTCCGACAGCAAATCCAGCTTCTGATTTGTGTCGCGTTTGATGCTTCGATAGCGGGTGGTCCAATTTCCATCAGGGCCGATGGGTTGACCGGGTTTGATGATCGGAGGCGATGCTATGCTCGCTTCCCTATCATCCCATGATGCCTGGAGTTCCTGATCGACCAGTTTCATCACGGGTGCCGCGTCCTTTTCCTTTCCCTGTCTGAGCAAGGCAAAGGCCTCATTGAGGCGGGAAGCGGCCAGCAAGCGACGCAAGCGACCTTGATCGCTGGAGACCGGATTTCTTTCACGCAAACGATCAAATAATCCCACCCACCAGCGAACCTCGGCTTCATTGAACCTCAGGAAGTTTCCCTGCCCCTGTTGTGTGTCAAATAGACTCTCGGGAATATCAGGCCATCGCTGGTGGATTCGATCGCGAACGCGACTACGAAACAGCATGTCCGTCCCATCCGGCAGCACCAGTTCCTCGGTAAACCATGACACCTTCCGGTCTGTCGCCAGCAGACTCGTCAGCACCCACAAGTCGCGCGAGTCTATCGCAGTGGAATTGAAGAACCCAAGGGTTCGAGCCCGCACGAAACTGCTTTGCTGAAAGTCAGACATCTCCAGCAACCGGCCCAGCACATTGACACTCGGTCCCGGACGGGCGAGATCTACTTTCGTCAGCAAAATTACCTCAATCGCGGAAAGCAGCGACTCATCGTACCTTTCATCCCGGCCCAATTCTCGCTGTGCGGAGAACCACAATTCCCAGAAATCGTACGCACGCGGCTCATACTCGAGTCCCTGGACAAATTGATTCACCAAGGTATCAAGCCAGTCCCGCGCTGTATCGACAGGCTTGTTCTGCGTTTTCAGTCCGAAAGTCTTGACGGTCGCCTCGAGTTGTCTGCCTGCCTGTTCCACCACTACCGGGGCCATGTTGTCGAGTTCGGCGATTCGGGCGAGCATTCTGGTTTTCCAGGTGCCCCGCCAGATATCAATTGGTTCCGGAATTTTCCCCGACAGCGGGGTCAGGGCATGGAGCAGGCGATCACAGAGACTCGGTCGATCCGATGCCGCATAGAGAACTTTCAAAAGTGATTTTTCCACGGCACTGCGCGTACTCGCATCAGCCAATACCCACCCTGTCGCGATCAGGTTGATGTGATACTCCCAATCCCGAAATACCGCTTCGGAGGGATCATCAGCCACGTTCAGCTTTCGCTCGATCAGATTGAAGGCCTCCGGCAAGGTCAGACATTGATCCGCGGCATCCGCCCCTTCCTTCGGCAGACCATTGCCGATGAACGTCGGACGCCGGGCGAATCTCGCCAGACGCGAATTCAACGCCAACCGATCCATCGAGGACGGATCGCGTTCACCGGAATTGATTTGGTCAAGCACGGGCAAATCACCATCAGGCGTGCTCATAGTCTGCAAACGGTTGGAGAAGAAAATGTCCGGCGCAAGTATGGCCATTGCCACCAGCCCGAAGAAAAGAGTGATGGCGGCGAAGAGGAGCGAAATCGTCGTCGTATTCCAGAAGCCTGCCTTGGTCACCTGCTCCTCAGTCAGTGGTGAGGAGGGTCTCACGCGAGAAGCCGCCGACAGGGAAATTGTCCGCATCAAAGGGCGATTCGGATCAGGAATCATCGCAGGCATTCCCGCCGCGATGTCGGACACCGCGATCTGTGATCGGTGAGATCGCGCATGATCACATAACCCCTTGACCACTCTGACCAGTCCGTCAGGCGAGACCTGATACCTCCCCGCAAGAGCGACCAGCCTGGACCGGCTCTCGGCATTCCAGCCCCCGTAACCGACCATTACCGCCAGAACCTGACGATCGAATGGCGTCAGGGTGGCCGATGATCCCAGCGATTGAGGAGCCGGACCAGTCGCGACCCTTGAAACCGGGGATTGCTGGTGACGAGTCAGCGATGCCAACCGTTCCTGAGAGGGTGTTACTCCCGGGGGGATCGTCAACAAGTCGGCAGTTTGAAGCGGGATAGATGTCTTTGTCGGAGTTTGTCCTTCATGTTGCGTATCAACCGGCTCTGCAAGCTTGCGGATTGAGAGGATGGCTTTTTGATAACGCAGATCTTTCAACAACGCCGCCGCTGCCCGCAGAGTTTGGCGCAATTGTTCCGCCTCTACTGAGCCGGATTCCGGATGGGCCTCAAGCATTTTCAATCGATCATCCAGCGCCAGATCAATCGACGCGGGGGTAACGGGCGAGGTCGGCAGGCCCAGCAATGCAATCGGATCGGCAAATTCCGACGTCTTGAGGAACTTGCGGAATAGTTCATGACGCAAACCGGTCTCGCTATTCCCATCCCGGTCTTGTCGATGCTGATGGGAGCTATTGATCAGCCTAGCCGCGGAATAAAGACGTCGGCGGACGATTTCCGCATCTTTGGAATCGCCCTGTTCGTGTTCGTGAAGGCGGACCAGTTGTCGGTAGAGGGCGATGTAAATGTCCACAGGACCGCTGTGCTCGGCCCATAAATCCAACAGGACAAGCGGGTCGGATGATTCCGACACGCCAAGCAAAATCTGGAAAGGATCAACGGTCACGGCATGCCCCCGCCATTTCCGGTCTGCGAAGGAGGCAACCGGTCGTCTTCGTCTAGCCCCTTCAAACGCGCCCCCCACGGATCAGGTCCATAGTCGGGGTTAAGTAGAATGTGTTGATCGAGTACGCGACGCGCACGATGCGAATCAATCTGGGCCAGGAGGGCGATCTGGTGAAACTTCGCCTCGAACCACTGGATGCTTCGGATTTCACTCCCGCTCAAGATATGACGCCAGCATTCCAGCGATCGTTCCGTCAGTCCGAGTCGTTCGGCAAGAATTGCCGCGGCACGAAGAAATTTGTAGGTATTCGGTTTTTCGTTCAGTAATTTGTCATAGATGACCATTGCCGCGCGAGCTTTTCGATCCTCCCCCGTGCGCTCCCAGATCAGTATCACCGCCTCCGCGACCGCGGCGTGATAGGTGAGTACCACCGGATCCGACAGGGCACCGCTCTCACCGGCGGATTCCAGCAGGATTCTGCCCCCGTATCGTTCAACCTGCTGGAGAGTGGCGAGTTCGACGACCAATGAAGAAGCCGCATCCTGCCAACGACGGTGTGCGTGACGGAACATCGCCCGTGATGCAAGTCGCGACCAGATTGACAGCTCATTGCGATTCCAGAGTTCATCGGCCAGTCCCCCGGCGGCTTCTTCTTGTTCAGAAAATAACCTTTCCAGTACCCGCCGATATGTGATCTCATCCTGATAAGGCAGCAGATCATCGCCATATTGACTCGCCAGTTCGTCAATCCAGGACAATGTCTGCCGGGCTGCGACCAGCCTGCTCACGCCCTCGGTCAGGGTGACTTCCAGGAGCATGCGACACCGATTAATCAGTTCCGCTCGAACCGAAACATCGTCGGCATCATTCTCGTTCATCGCCCGAGATTGAACGGGCATGGCCAAGGCGATGAATGTCACCGCGTGGCCGATTTTTCGCTCTCCGGACGATTGCCGAAAGAGTTCGTACAGCATCTGGGCCGCACGAATCCGGGCTGAATCATACACCTCGCTGTTTTCAGGTATGGAGAGCAGCGACTCGACGGCTTCCACGGAAACAATTCCCCGGCTGATTGATCGCTTGAGCACGATGCGAGGTGCATATTCACTGGAAGGATGTTCGCGGAGAAATCGCGTCATGATATCGTCGAGCTGTGTTTTCAATCTTTCACTTCCCCCCGCCTGCACAACATTGTCGAGAGACACGATCGCCATCCAGAGAGCCTCGGCGGCGTCCTCCGCTTGCGGAAGGCTTGTGGCCGCTTCCTCAAAGGCGATTCGGGCATCGAGAAATCTGCCGGCAAAATATCGGCAATACCCGATGAGCCGCCGACATGCCGCCGCGGCATCAGCATATTGATTCACATCCGATTCCAGCAGCGCACTGTCCAAATCCTTCGCGGCTCGATCGAACATCGCGACAACATCCGGGTCGAACGTTGGAGACTCTGAATTATGCGCGGCGCGGGCGTCGGAATAGGAAATCACCCCCCGCACATAGCGGAGGGCGAACCCGGTATCACCCAGCGATTCGGTTCCATAACGCTGGGCGAGATCGAGAACCTGATCGAGTTGATCGCGGGAAGCCAGTTCCGTCACCGCGTAGCGAGCCAACACCGCCGCGCGTCGGTCGTGGGCAGGTCGTTCGAGGGCGTGGACGGCAATCATTCTCAGCCACGACAGCGGCAGTGGTTTCCCCGTGGACAGATAGTCGTTGAGCACGTCCTGCACGCCGGCAAAATCCGCGTGCTCCATGAGAATGACCATGTGCCAGATCGGAGCCTCATTCCGAAGCGTCTCGAAAGTGTTCTCCGCCTTGATCAACTCGATCCAGTTGACCGCCGTCGGCGCGGAGGCGGTCAAGGACTTGCATAAGGCGAAGCCAAGAATGGAACGGGCGATCGCCTCCACGGAGCGCAGATCAACGGATATTTCATTGGGACTGGGATGCGAGGTTCCGGCCCCGAGAAGACTGGCGAAGAGTTCCTGGGCCACGCTCGCATTATCCGGTCGATCATGCATCCAGGATTGGTAATAAAGTCCCCAGGCGTTGTAGAACGTGCATTCATCATACAGATCGCGGGCCTGATCCACGTCGGAGTTGAGTCTCACGGTACCGGCGACATTGGCCCGGGAGAGTTGACGCTCCAGAATATCGAGGCGATCCTTGAGTTGACGACGCAACTGAGAGAATCGGGGGAGAATATCCGTGAGAATTCGTCGCGCTTCATCCGCTTCTTCATCACTCGCCAGACGCAACCGGTGATTCTCCGCGATCTTCTCCGCAACTCGATACGAGCCTCTCAACAGCGCCAATCGCAATGAACCCGCATCATGTTGGGGAAGCGAGGAGACAAGTTCCCGGGCGCGAACCTCAAGTCGATCTCTCTTTTGTGGCAGTTGCTCTGATTCAAGCAGCTCGGCGTACAGGTCGGCGAGCTGTCTGATCAGTTCTTCTTTCAATTCACCCTTCGCATCAATCAATTGCTGTTCGAGATGCACTGTCAGCAATTGCTTCAATCCGTGGCGCTGCAAATAAGCCGCAACCTCGTCCCCCCCCCCGGACAACCCCCCCAATGCCCCCGCTTCCATCACCACGACGGGCAGAGCCACCCAGAACATGAAAGCGATAAGAATCCTATTGCGCGGGAACATACGTCACCTGATCGAAACCCGCATCGCGGGCCGCCTGGATCGCAGCCACGGCAAACCCTACGGGAACCTGATTGTGAACACGGATGAAAACGCCCGCCGTCTTGGGCAGGCTTTCCAGAGCTTGTCGAAGCTCCGCCTTCTGACGATACGTGCGGGGGCCAAGCTGATAGGCGGGTTCTCCATCTATCAGCAAGACCTGCACAACCTGCGGCTGAAAATCCGATGATTCTCCGGAGGGGTTTTCCGTCTCGGTCTGAATTGTCGGACTCAATCGATCCTCCTGCCGGGCGAGTACGGTCGTCACCATGAAATAAATCAGCAGGAGAAACGTAACATCGATCATGCTCGCGAGATTGAGCGTGATGCGTTCGTTGCGACGTCGAGATGGTTTGACACGAATTCGCATGAGCGACTACCGGGGTACCTCCGTGGCCAATCTCGCGGCACCGACCCCCAGTGATCGAAGCCGGTTGAAAAGATCGTTCAGGGTGGCGGTGTCGTTATTTCTGTCGGCACGAATGAGCAGCTTGACATTGCGAGGATCGCCGGAGGGAAGCCGATCGATTTCCTCCTGAACGATCTGGAGCAGTTCTTCGATCCCGATGGTTCGCTGGGCGACCTCGATGCTCCCATCCGCGAGAAGATTGATCACCAGACCCGCCTCCTCCGCGGCCTGCTCCTGCTCGCCTTTCTCCTGGGGAAGATCAAGCTCGGCCCGGGTGATGCGGGCAAACTGAGCGGCGACCATAAAGAATATGATCAGCAGGAAGACCACGTCGATCATCGGCGTGAGCTCTATCTCAATCGTTCGTGATGCTTGTCGGGAACATCCGAATCTCATGGGCCGGCTCCCGGCTTGGTACGCGGTTGAGGAGACTTCGGAGGCGAAACGGGGTTCACCGGACGGGCCGGACCGGCGGATTCCAGATACAGGATTAGACGGTCGATTTCCATCCCCGCCTCCGAAGCGAAGGCATCGATGCGGTTTCGAAAGAAGGTGAACAGTGCGACACAGGGAATGGCAAGAATCAGTCCCATGAGCGTGGTCACCAGGGCGAGGCTGATATTGCTGGCAAGCTCCTCGTAGTTGGACCCGGCGCTGCGGGAAATAGACTCGAAGGCCCCGACCATTCCCAGCACGGTTCCCAGCAAACCCAGCAGCGGCGCAATTGACCCGATGAGACCCAAGGCGTCGGTGGATCGGTACAACCGTGCGGTCTGGTCCTCTCCCGCCTCCTCGATGGCATTCTTGATTTCAAATGCGCCAAAAGCGGACTTCTGAAAGCGCGTAAGGCCCGACGCTAGAATCCGCGTGAAATACGAATCGTTATCGGGATCGAGACAGTACTCCAGCGCTCCGGTGACATCATTGCGTTCCAGCATCGCTTCGATCTGCTCGATGTCCTCGGCAGGGATCAGCGCATTGCGACGGATCTGCAACAGGTGCATGACGATCAGAGCCAGCGCTCCGATGCTCAGGCCAATGATAATGTACCCCACCAGGCCGCCGCTCTGCACGGTTTCGAGCCAGGAGGCCCCTTTCTGCATCGGTTTTTCCTGGGCCAGGCTGAGCATCCACAGTTCGTTTCCGGTCATACACCCTCCTTGTCGTTCATAGTCTTATTCTCCTCGCCGATCGGTTTTGAGAGTCCGGGATGGCCGGGAAATCGGCGTTCCAGTTCTGCGCGAAGCGATGCCGCCGCCTGAAGATTTCCCCTCGATTCCAAAGTTTCAATCATGCCCGCCAATGCGAGTCCGGCGAGATAGGGGTTTGTCGTGGAATAGCGGGACGGAAGATGAGCCAGATTCACCAGCCCGAGTTGGTGCTGGTCCTCGTCGTCTTCAGCAAGCAGAGAGAGACCGATCTGATAACGGATCCAGGATTCGGCCCAGTCGGGCAGGTCATCGATTTCTCGATTCAATCGCAGTCTTGCCGCTTGTCTTTTCTCTGATTCGGGTGATGACGTTTCGAGCAACCGGCGGAGAAAATCGATTCCGGGATGTCGAGGCAATTGCGAAGTCGTCTTGTCCATCTGACGCTGTTCGGCAGGCAGAGCCGCCTGTCGAAACAGGATCACGAGTGCGTCAATCACTTCGTCTTCACCGGAATCATACGCTTCAAGATCTCGGATCAACCGTTGCGAACCTTCTCGATCGATCCAGATTGGGGCCAGCAGCGGGCACAATGACATTTTCTGGTCATAGATGATCTCAAGCTGGGCGTAGCGATCCGTTCCAATGTTTTTGCGGTGAAGTCGAGCAATCTCCAGGAAGGGAATCACCGCGATCAGGTTCGCCCCACGATCGAGGCGACAGCGGAGAAGCCCCTCCGCAACAATTAACGCTGTTTCGTTCGATTTACCCCGATATCGCTCAAACAATCGCTCCAGAAGCGGTTCCGCCAGTGCCAAGTCGCCCCGCGCGATCCGGGAGCGCGCACGCCACAGATCCTCGGCGATCTCCAACCGGCTTTCAATTGACGGGTCCGGCTGATCGGGAATGATGTCGCGTACCTGGTCCCAGAGAATAAGCTTCACTCCCGACCCATTGGAGCGGATCGAAATCCCCGCATCATCCATGGCAATGATCGTTCCCTGGATGTCGGGCATCCCCCCACGTCGATGTACCGTACCGGCATCAACGGATTCGCCAAGGCACACGATCAGGAGCGGGATGGACCATGACGGATTTCTCATTGATCACCCTCCATTCGCCGGGACGAACCGATACACACCACCCGATTGAGCGGCAATGTCCTTGAGAAGATCCTGACTGCTCGGATCCCCAAACGCGATCGTATTGATGACGACTTTCTTGCCACGTTTGTTCATCGCCGCAAGTTCCAGGGCGGTGAAGTTGGTGATCTCGCCGTCCGTCAGGAAGAAGATCACATCGGGACGGGTCTTAAGTGAGAAAACCTGAAGAAAGGCGGTGCGAGGATCGGTTCCACCGCGGGGATCGACCTCATTGTTCAGCCAGCGAATCACTCGTGAAATCATGCTCTTTCTGGCCCGCATCCAGCCATCCTGAAAGGAAGGCATCTGGATGTCTGAAGAAAACATCACGATATAAAATTGGGCGTAATCGGGTAACCTCTGTATGGACCGAACCATTTCACGCTTGGCGACCGCCATCTTGATCCCGTCCGACATTGATCCGGATTTGTCCACGATGTAGGCGAAGCTCGTTCCCTTGGAGCTGACCCCGAAAAAAGATGTCCCCGATCCACCCCCGCTCAAACCGAAGCCTTCGCCCTCACCCGAACCCCCCAGCGTGGCTAGGCCTCCTGACTCTGCAATTCCCATCTCCACGGGGGCAATGTGCGGCTGGAGGATTTCCGTCGATTCATCAAGGCCAATCAGATCTTCGATCTTTTCGGTGGATATATCGTCCAGCAGGATTTCCTGGAACTGGGTGAGTTCTTCTTCCTGGAGAATGGCAAACTCAAACGTGACCGGTTCGTACCCCGAACCCCCGGGTAGCCAGCGATAGATCGATCCGAGCAGGATCATCAGCATCACATGGACCAGAATCGAGACGAGGCCACCGACAATGAGTAGCCTCATCCATCGACGACGGAACAATTCTTCCCTCTGCCGGTCGATATGCCTCTGGGATCCCTCGATAAGCCCGCCTTCCCGACGAAGGCGTGAAACGAGGGTTGAGTGAGGGGAAGACTGATTCATCTGTACTCCTAAGGCGGATCATCGCATCGGTTTGAAGCGGGCGTCGGCGCGATGTTCCCCTCATCATAGGAAGTTCAGGTTTTGCGGCCATCACAGAGTTCGGCTTGACCCCGCAGGCGGCTGCATGTCCAATTCAGGCATATGGATGAACAAGCAACGAAACACGAGCCTCAAGCCTCAAACCGCCAGTTCCAGAGAGTGGTATTGAAGATCAGCGGTGAGAGTTTCACCAAATCCGGCCAATCCGGAATCGATCCGGAGGAATTGAGTGTCATTTCCCACGAAATCGCTGATGCGGCCTCGTGTGGCACCCAGCTTGCCGTGGTCGTGGGCGGTGGCAACATCGTCCGCGGGGCATCCCTTGCCAAGTCCGGGCAGATCGCTCAGGCCAGTGCCGACTACATGGGCATGCTTGGGACGATCATCAACGGCGTGGCCCTGAAGGAAGCCCTGGATGGGATGGGACAGCCGGCAAGGTTGATGTCCGCGATCGACATCCCGGCCATCGCTGAATCATGGATACGAGGCCGGGCGCTGAGACATCTGGAGAAGGGGCGGGTGCTCATCCTCGCGGCCGGTACCGGTAACCCGTTTTTCACCACTGATACCTGTGCTTCCCTTCGGGGAGCGGAACTCAATGCCGACATATTGTTGAAAGCCACGAAAGTGGACGGCGTGTACGACTCTGACCCGGAAACGAACTCCGATGCGGTGCGGTATGAGACGCTGCGTTTTACCGATGCGATCAAACAGCAACTCGGGGTCATGGATCTGACGGCCATGACCATGTGCATGGAGCGGAACCTTCCCGTCAATATCTTTGCCTTCAAGGTCAAAGGAAACATTCGTCGGGTCGTGCAGGGCGAGCGGATCGGCACGCTCCTGACGAACTGATTTGAGATTCTCAGGGGCGAAATGATCCCGATTCGATTTCATTCCCGACTCACACCGTAATGTCACGAGGCTGGAGAAAACAGGCATGACGCTCGATCAGATCCGACAACAGTGCCGGGATAAGATGGACAAGTCTGTCTCCTATTACGATCATGAATTGCGGGGCATCCGCACGGGGCGCGCATCCTCGGCACTGATCGATTTCGTGAAGGTGGATTATTACGGCAGTCCGACCGAACTGCGTGAGCTTGCCGCGATCAATGTCCCGGAACCCACCCAGCTTCTGGTCAAGCCGTACGACCCCACGTCAAAGAATGAGATCGTCAAGGCGATCGAAACTGCGGATCTTGGTCTCAATCCGATGGTGGAAGGCGAATCGATCAGAATCAATATTCCGGCCCCCTCTGCCGAACGTCGCACGCAGCTCATGTCGCAGGTTCGCAAGCTGGGAGAGGATTCCAAGGTTGCGATTCGCAACGAACGACGGGACGCCAATAAGCATATTGACCAACTCAGCAAGGATAAGTCAAACTCGATCTCCGAAGATCAAGGCAAGGATGCCAAGAGTGACATTGAGGATTTGACCAAGGATCACATCAAGAAGATAGACGATCGCTGCAACAGCAAGTGCCATGAGATTAAAGAAAATTAATGTCCTCGGTCGGCGATGCCGGCTAACGACATGCCCACGGGGCTTTCCCTGACACCCCATCATGCTTTGATCGACTGTGTGTCTGAGGGCGCGGCGATCTATTCAGCATAAGCCCGTCGATGGCGTGCCGGGGGTATGTTGAGTTGTTGTCGATATTTCACAACCGTGCGCCGGGCAATCTCGATGCCGCGCTTCTTGAGTTCCTGAGACAGCGCTTCATCACTGAGTGGCTTGAATTTGTCCTCTCCATCGACGATTTCCTTGAGCCGAGCCTTGATTGCCTCCCAGCTCATGGCGTCCCCGCTATCTGTCTCGGTACCTCCCGAAAAGAACTTCCTTAACAATACCAGTCCCCGCGGGGTCTGCATCCACTTGTCCGCCACCGCCCGGCTGACCGTCCCCACGTGAATGCCGAGCTGATCGGCGACCTCAATCATGGGCAGGGGTTTGAGATGCTGCGGCCCGTGGTCAAAGTACTCACGCTGTCTTGCCAACACCACGTTGACGACCCGCAGGAGCGTATTGTTCCGCTGGTCGATCGATTCGATCAGCCACTGGGCGTTGCGGACATTGGTGCTGACAAATTCGCGGGTCTGCTTTTCCACAGTCCGATCCTTCGCCATTTTCTGGTACTCACTCGAAATCCGCAGGGTAGGAAGAAACCCGCTGCGCAGAGCCGCAAGATACGTGGAAGAGACCTCATCGTACTCAACAATGACGTCAGGGATGATCGGAGGCACGCTGTCCTGTACGAGTTCTCGCCCGGGATGCAGTTTCAACCGGTGCATCAACATCATCGCCTCATGGATGCGGTGCATGGAGAGTTCGGATTCCTGCTCAATTTTCGGCAGGCGATTCTGCAACAGATCTTCATAGTGATTTTCGATGAGGAGGCGAACATCTTTCCAGTTGTTCTCTTGGTCGGCAGTCTGCTCGATGTGTTCAATCTGGATGAGAAATGACGCTCTCATGTTATGAGCCGCGATACCGGGTGGATCGAGCCATTTCTGCAATTCCCGGATCGTCTCCTCGACGAGTGATTCCGTCAGTTCGATCCCGGGGACATTTCTATTTTGTTCGAGTATCGTCTCAACATCGGTTTTGAGCATCCCTTCGGAATCGATGTATTCGATCAGTAACTCACCGATGGACCTGGTCTGAGGCTCGATTTCGGCGAATGTCCATTGATGCAGCAGTTGTTCGGTCAGGCTTTCTTCGCGGGCGGCAATGTTCGCCATTGCGTCCATTTTGCGATCCCGATCCCCGGCCGATGAAGCCCGAAATTTCTGAGAGGAATATTGGTTGTCAAACGCCTCCCGATAGGAGGACTCCATGATGCTCAATCGCTCGAAGTCCTCCGCCCCCGAGGGCGTGTTATCACCCACGACCAGCTCGCGTTCCCCCATCCGATCCTCGCGCTCCTCTTCCTTGCGATCGGCGGCGATCTGATCCAAGTCCGCACCCGGCTCAATCTGTTCAAGCGCGATATTCGATTCCAATTCCTGATCGATCCGTTCCTGCAGCTCCATCATCGACATCTGGAGAATCTCCATCGACTGGATCATTCTCGGAGCCAGCTTCATCTGCTGGCCAAGCTTCATATGTTGACTGGTTTCAAATCGCATTGTGCGGGAATCCATTCCCTCCGTCAGCATCCGGGGAATTCAGATTGATAATAGTATCGGTTACCTCGCTGAGACACTCAATAAAGACAGTCTCACCTGTAAAGAGGAATCATTCCGGAGTTAATGGTTCATGGACTGACGACCTTCAATCGCGTCGGCAAGCACCGCCTTGCTGGCAAACTCAAGGTGAGAACCCGCGGGAATCCCCCGCGCTAAACGGGTAACCACGATTCCTCTCCGGGCCAGTTCTTCGGCCAAAAACAAACCCGTTGAATCGCCTTCCATATCCGGATTCAGCCCGAGGATGACCTCCTGGACCGTGATTCCGCGGCAATTACGTTCAGGATGCTCGATCCGATCAAAAAGTTGACGAATGGTCAGGTCATCAGGCTCAACCCCCCCCAGCGGATCAATCCGACCCGTCAAGACGTGATAGACGCCCTTGTAGACTCCGGTCTGTTCCAGACTGATGAGATCCTTGGCCTGTTCAACCACCATGATCTTGGTGGCATCGCGAGGTTCCGAATCACAAATCGGGCAGGGATCCTCAGCCGTCAGGTTGTAACAGATCGAGCAGCAGCGGACATTTTGCTTCACATCCAGGACGGCACTGCTCAATCGCAGGGCATCCGTTTCGTTGTTTTTGAGTACGTGAAACGCCATGCGTTCCGCGCTTTTTCGTCCGATGCCGGGCAGACGTGTAAATTCGTCGATCAGTCGTTCAACCGGCTCGGGATACACATTGGAGAGATTTCGATTCGCCATGCAGTCTTTCGCCAAAGACGTTAGTCACATTCCCAGCAAGCCCCCGAGCCCTTCGGATGGTACGGGAAGTCCGAACTCTCTTGCCGCCTCCGCCATCTCGTGCTCCGCGGCTTCGCGTGCTTTTTCCAGAGCGGCATTCACGGCGCCGGTCATCAGATCCTCGGCCATCGCTCGATCATCGGGATTGCCGGAATCGACCAGAGAGGTCATGAGTACGTCATCGATGTCAATGGAGATGACGCGTAACTGGGCGGTGGCCCTTACCCGCACCGCACCGCCACCTGTTTCCGCCTCGACGACGATCTCGCCCAGGCGCCGCTTGACCTCCTCCATTTTCTGTTTGAGCCTGGGAAGGTCTTTCATGACACCGGCAAGACCGGCAATACCCTTGAGATTATCAAACATACCTGACCCTTATTCACGGCTTGTTTTTCGACGACTCATCCTGGACATCCACCACGATCGCATCGAACAACTCAATGGTTTTTCGAACCAGAGGTAATTTTTGTACTTCATCAATCTCAGATCCCTGAGGTAGATCTGATGGCGGTGCGTCCTCCTGAAGATTCAGCACGACCTTGACCCTGCGACCCGCGACCTTTGAAATGAACGTTTCGAGTTTTTCTCTTTGGGTCTGGAGATATCGCGCTCTCTGCATGCCATGCTCGTTGAGCGTGAGAGAGACAATTCCCTCTTCCAACCGATCAAAGATCAGGTCATCCAGCACCGCCCTCATCATCGGCGTCTGGTTCGCAGCATTGATCACCGAGCCCCAAAGATCGTCATCGATGTTCGAAGGCAGCTGCGATTTCACTTCCTTGATCAGTGGCTTTCTATCTCCCGAAGAGGGCTGCGGAAGGACTGTTACTTTTTTTTTTGTTTCCGGCTTGGTTTCAGTCGCCCGCGATGCCTGAGGTATCCGACCTGCCGGCTTCCTGTCACCCAGGAGCGCGGGAATGTCAGCCAGATGCTCACTCATGCTCATGCGGGCGATGACGGCATCGAATATGGCCCGTGACGCGACCGATCCTCGAAGATTCCTGCCGGTCGCATCACAGAGGGCAATAAGATGCACGAGGCCTGATGCATCGAATGATTGGGCATGCCGGATTGCGGTTTCCCTCCCCTCGGTCGAGAGATCAATCAGTTGAGAATCCTCGCCGCAGGTTGCGATCACCAGCAAGTCCCGGAAGTAGTCGGCAAGCATTTCGAGCGCCTGCTCGATGGATGACCCCGAGGCCAGAAGCCGGGCTCCCTGCTCAAGCGCTTCTCCAGTAGCACCCTCGGCAATCGCATCGGCAAGTTGGCGCACAAGATTCTGATCCGGCAGCCCGAGATAGTGCTCGATCATCTCGGATGTCAATGCATCCTCACCCGCCGCCAGCAATCGATCGAGCAGGCTGAGGGCATCTCGCATCGACCCGTTCCCCAGTCGCGCTATTTGCATCACGATCTCATCTTCGGCCTTGGTTGATTCATCCTTCAGAATCCGGATCAGATGGTCGGCGATCTGCCGGGTCGGTATCGGCCGGAAATCAAACCGCTGGCATCGGCTCTGAATCGTCGCGGGCACTTTCTGGGGTTCGGTGGTGCAAAGTATGAATTTGACATGCGATGGCGGCTCTTCCATCGTCTTGAGGAGTACGTTAAAGGCGTCCTTGGTCAGGGCATGAACTTCGTCGATGATGTAGATCTTGTACGGTGAGCGTGCCGGGGAAAGCCCCGCGGCGGCGATGAGATCGCGCGCCTCGTTAATGCCGCGGTTTGAGGCGCCATCGATTTCGAGGACATCCAGGTCGTCGCCCCGGAGAATCGCCTCACCGATTTCAGTCTTTTGGGTCTGATCGTCCGTCACATTGATGGCCTTGGCGAAAATCCTGGCCATGGAGGTTTTTCCCACGCCGCGTGTCCCGCAAAACAGGTAGGCGTGCGCCGTACGCTCGTTGGCGATGGCGTTTTTCAAGGTGCGGGCGATCGGCTCCTGTCCGATGACCTCGTCAAATTCCCGCGATCGGTAGCGCCGGGCCAGTACGGTATAGCTCACGGTCTTCGATTCCTCCTTCGGGACGCGGTCCTGAGCAACGAATCGGGTCGCCCGGAGCATGGTAGTCACTTGCCACCGCTTGGGGTAAGCAACTCTGGACGAGGAATCCCCAGATTGCGGATATGGGGCACAAGGGGTGAACGGTATCGCATTTCGACAGTCAGGGGGAAGACGGCCAGGACACCGAAGACTCGGATGACGTCGCTTATGGCTGCTGCGGTCAAGCCCTGACCAGATTCACGAGCCAACCGCCCTACGGGCCCGGCCGTCTTCCCACCCCACTGACGGGATCTGCTTCCGAGATCCGCTTCCGGGTTCAGTTCCGGGGGTCGGCATCTTAGCGGTCGGAACTCCGCTGGTACACTGATACAATATGAGCATGGACGAAGACACCAATATCCCTCCTCCCGACGATGTATCTGACGAGACGAAACTCCCCGAAATTTCGCTCCCTACGAGTTATTCCTACGAGCTTGAGCGTCCCATTCTCACCGCCACCCCCGCCGCGGTTACGGAGCAAAAACGACAATCCCTGCGTCTGATACTGTTGAGTGCCCGGCTGCTCTTCCTCGTATTGCTCGTGACCATCTCATTGCTTCCATTCGTCGGAGCAATTACAGAAAGCACGCAAGCC
This sequence comes from Planctomycetota bacterium, assembly GCA_022560875.1. Classification (GTDB taxonomy): domain Bacteria; phylum Planctomycetota; class Phycisphaerae; order Phycisphaerales; family SM1A02; genus JADFSH01. Next base: position 25,720 of record JADFSH010000016.1, read on the forward strand.
TTCAATCCCTCTGACTATATTGGCCCCTTCATCGCCACCCTCGTCTTCGGCTTCCTCGTACTCATCGTCGATATTTATACACCGAACAAGCGGCTCGCTTCCGTCTTTGGCGTGTATCTCGGTATCGTCGCGGGTCTTTTCGCGGCATTGGCCATGGGGGCCATGCTGGATCTCGTGGCCGATTCCTGGAGCCTGACCGGCAGTCCCGAGCGTGCCGCTTACCTCAGCATGGTCAAACTCGCCATTGGTCTGGCCTTGTGCTATCTCGCGGTCTCCATCGTTCTCACCACCAAGGATAACTTTCGACTCGTCATACCCTATGTCGAGTTTTCCAAGCAAGTCCGAGGCGTTCGTCCTCTCCTGGTTGATTCATCGGCTCTCATCGACGGGCGTATTGATCTGCTGTGCCAGACCGGCTTTCTCGACGCTCCCCTTATCATGCCACAGTTCGTCCTCGACGAGCTTCAACGTCTGGCCGATTCCGCTGATCGTCTTAAACGGGCCAGGGGGCGACGAGGGCTGACCATTGTCAGCAAGCTTCAGGCCAATCCCCGCATCGATGTGTCGATCGACCCCACCGACCCGACCGGTCTTTCCGTGGACCATAAGCTCCTTAATCTCGCTTCCGGACAGAATCTCCGGGTGCTTACCACTGATTACAACCTCAACAAGGTCGCCCAGATCCACAACGTGACGGTTTTGAATATCAATGACCTTGCCAATATGCTCAAATCCCAGGTCATCCCCGGCGAGGCACTCATGGTCGAGGTCGTTAAGGCCGGCGAAGAACGCGGCCAGGGAATCGGCTACATGCCCGATGGCACCATGGTCGTGGTCGAGGACGCCTCGAAGTTTGTCGGGAAGATGATCAACCTCACCGTTACCAATTCACTTCAGACCAGTGCGGGGCGAATGATCTTCGGAAAATGCAATGCTCTGGAAAACATCGAGTCTGAGACGACATTACCTCAATCGACAACTTCAATGGCCAAGTCCGCCACCAACCAACCCCGAATGATAAGCCCCCCCAGTCCCCGACGCGAAACCTCCGAAGGACGGCGCAATCCGCGTCGCTGATGGATGATCACCCAAGCCAAACCATCAACGAGATCTCGAAATTTTTCTTACGCCAGGGCCGCACTGCCATCAGTGACACGGGCGAAGTTGAAATCTTTATCCGTTAGGCCACCTGCATCGTGGGTGGACAGGGTGAGGGTCACCTTGTTGTAGCGGATGAGAATGTCCGGATGATGTTGATGCTCTTCGGCAAGATCTGCGATGCGACTGACGAATGCCATCGCCCCGAGAAAATCATCGAACCGAAAGGTCCGCTGCAGCGTTTCACCGCTCTGAGACCATTCGGGGAACTCCTGAAGTTTCTCGTCGATGTGCTCTTGATCCAACTTTTCCATAAGTCTCACTCCATTGTCAAGACGGGGAGCAGGTCATAAGCTCGCGCACTATACCCATCCTCCCCCTCCCCGCAAGCATGAACAACCCCGTTTCCAGACTCGCCCCGTCCCCTACCGGCGCATTGCACCTGGGCAATGCGAGAACGTTTGTTATCAACTGGGCGATGGCGAGAAAGCGAGACTGGAAGCTCCTCTTGCGTATCGAGGACCTCGACGGCCCCCGGGTCAAGCCCCACGCCATCGAAGAGACTCTGGATATCCTGTCGTGGCTGGGCATGGATCACGATGGTGAACCAATTCGACAGTCCACCGACCTCGAGCCGTATCGGAAGGCAATGGAGGAATTGACTGAGAAACAGCTTGCTTACACTTGCAGCCTGTCTCGAAAGGAAATCAAGCAGGCATCCACCGCCCCTCATAAGGGCGAGCATGATCTGCGATACCCGTCCCATTTGCGACCCGATCATGCAGAAGCGTTCCAATTTGGGGCCCAAGACACAAATTATCGCCTGATCGTCTCGGATGAGGTGGTTTATATCCACGATGGTTTCGCCATATCGCGGGAGTTTCATCCCTTCAGTGAAGTGGGCGATTTCGTCATCTGGACTCGACGCAACCTTCCCGCGTACCAGCTCGCAGTGGTCGTCGATGATGCAAGGCAGGGCGTGACTGACGTCGTACGAGGAGACGATCTGCAGCCCTCGGCAGCCCGTCAGGAGCTGCTCTACCAAGCCCTGGGGCTCTCCTCGCCTCACTGGTGGCATCTGCCCCTTGTTCTCGGCCCGGATGGACGACGACTGGCCAAACGCCACGGGGACACCAGAATCAGCTCGTATCGGGATCAAGGCGTTTCCGTCGAGCGAATCATCGGACTACTCGCTTTCTGGTCCGGCATCGGTGAAATACATAAAGAGATGTCAATAACCGACTTCCTCTCTGCGTTCAGCCTGAGTAGTCTTGATCCGAACCCCATCACTTTTACCGAGGAAGATCACGCATGGCTCATCGGCCGGTAACCATCGCCCTGTCGCTACTCCTATTCGGTACGTTGTTGAGTGCGTGTCAGGGTAAAAACGCCTCTCCCGGGACGGAGCGGATTGTGATCGCGGGGCAGACCTTCCAACTCGAAATCGCCTCAGATACTGACTCCATCACGCTCGGGCTCATGAATCGGAAGACAATACCGCCCGGGACCGGCATGATCTTCATCTTTCCGGACGCTCAAGTACGCGGCTTCTGGATGAAAAACTGTCTGACTGATATTGATCTCATATATCTTGATCCCCGGGGCTTTGTCACGTCAATCCATCGCATGAAAGCGGAATCGCTCCAGCGCGACGATGAAACGGTGTCGCAATACGAGCGCCGGCTGAAGACCTATTCAAGCGGGCGATCCTCACAGTTCGCGATCGAACTCCCTTCCGGCTCATTGGATCAGCTTAACGTCCGGTTCGAGGACAAAATCGAACTCGACCTCGTGCGGCTCAAGGCTCTGGTCCGCTAGTCCGATGAGCAGAGTGATCACGCCGACAGGAGGGGACGGCGTGTCGTGTTCAATACACTCGATCGGATCGGCCACCCAATGGCACATTGGAATATCGTTGTCATCGTCCTGCACGAACGGCTGGAAACTTTGGCCGAGCAGGTTCGAATTCGCATGGCCAAGGCCTGGACCGGTCCGCAGCCGGCGACATTCAAGACCGCCCGTCCGAGTGACATCCGTGACGAACCATTCACATCGTTCGACGCGGTGATTTTCGTTGAGGATATCGAGTCAAATCTCTCCAGCGCTCTGTCACTGCTCACCCTGTTTGAAGAGCACAGCGTGCCGATGATCGTCCTGACCGAAAAACCGATCGAAAAGAACAATGCCTACGAATTCTCGGGCGCGCTCGTGAAACAACTCGACTGCGATGACAGCCTGCTTTGCGCCATGCTGGCGGGAATCCTGCATCGCCAGCAGGAAGTGTGCCGACTGAAACAGGAAATCTCACTTGCCCATCGCTTTCAGGGCGGGATGCGCACGGAAATCACAAAGATCCATGAGGAGCTGCAGCTTGCCGCGATGGTGCAGAGGGAATTCCTTCCCAAGAAAATCCCCTCTCTTTGCGGAGTGAACTTCGCGACCCTATGGCGTCCGGCTCATTATGTCGCGGGCGATATCTACGACATCAGTCGTCTTGACGAAGATCATATCGGGGTGTTCCTCGCCGACGCCGCCGGACACGGTGTTCCTGCGGCATTGATGACCATGGTCATTTGCCGCGCGCTGGAGACCAAGGACATTTCGGGCAGCACCTATCGCATTCTCCCTCCTCATGAAGTGATGGCTCGATTGAATGAGGGCATGATTCGCCGGCAAGGTCAATCCTCTCGCTTTGCCACTGCGGTTTACGCCCTGATCAATTGTCGCACCCGCACCATGTCCATCTCCGGAGCCGGCCATCCCCCTCCCAAGCTCATCCACGCCGACGGTACAACGACTGAAATTGAAACTCCCGGCGGCCTGCTGGGGGTCTTCGAGGATGAAACATTCGACCAGGTGGACATAACGCTTTGCATCGACGATCGCATGTTGCTTTTTACTGACGGCTTCGAGCAGGCATTTCCCGATGCCTCATACGACAGTCATAAGCATAACTACAAGCTTCCCACCGATCGATACCACGAGGAATTTGAGGTCATCGCAGCGTTGATGGACCCCAACAAGATGATCGCAGCAATCGATCGGCGTCTGGACGATCAGAGCGGATCACTCCACCAGATCGATGATCTCACCCTCATTTGTATGCATGCAGGATCGCTGGATGACCAGCCTGACCAGGAATATGTTGAATCGAGTCAGGAAGCGACGATCAAATCTCCCTGAAGCCACCGGGATTTTTCACGTTGCTTCAATTCTCATCGTCACGTCTTCGCTCCAGCCAACTCACGACCGTCTTGGCGATGTAATCCGTTTCCAAATTCACGTGATCGCCCGCATCGAGGCGACCCAGGGTGGTCAGATCGAGGGTGGTGGGGATCAGGGCGACTTCAAAGAAATCGTCTCCCAACTGGGCGATGGTGAGCGATGTGCCGTCCACCGCGATCGAACCTTTCTCCACCATGTACAACAGAAGCCCTTCCGGCGGCTTGATACGCATCCGCCATTCCGAAGTATCCTTCGTGACGGCTTCCACAAGGCCCACCCCGTCAATATGCCCTTGCACAATGTGGCCGCTGAGCATGGTGGTCGGGGTGACGGCATGCTCAAGATTGACCGGATCGCCCTGAGCCAGCCCTCCGAGCGTGGTGATATCAAGCGTCTGGCGTATGACATCGAAGCACAAATCGCCACCGGCATCGTCGGCAAGTGTGAGACAGCACCCATTGATTGCGATGGAATCACCCCGGGCGGGAGTATGCGTCCAGCTACCGGAGTCGATACGCAGTACCGCGCCGAAATCGTTGGACTCCAGCGAAACCACGTTACCGAGATGTTGCACGATTCCTGTAAACATGGGCAACTGCCGTTCGTCATTCTACTCGGATAACGCTCCGGGTAATACCCGGTCCACTCTCAAGCTGGTGAATAATGTCATAGCCATTCGAGGAGATCGAGTGTAGGTTTTTTCAACCAGGCCGGCGATACCTCTCTGGCGGGGGGAAAATGAATATGGAGATTTCTCGCCTTCGAATCGATTGACGCGCATCTGAGATATGAGGAGTACATCATGCATGCTCCACATTCAATAAGTTGTATCGTTCGGATCGCCGCGGTCGCGATGGCACTGATCAAAGCGGCGATGGTGACCGAAACCGTCACGGTCGATGGCGGCACACTGGTCGTCAGTATGGGTGGAACAAGTCCTGAGAGGTTCATTTTGGGGGGTTCGGGTTGATAACTCATCCTGCGCATACGGTTGATCTCGCCCGCGATCAGATTGTGCTTCTCCGTCGCGAGACGGGTGTTATGCTGGAGTAACATTTTTCATAGAGCAACGACTTAAACGAGTGGCGAAAGAAGATGAATCGACAGCGGAAAACAAACTTCGTGCGGCATGCAGCTTTGATGCTGGTGGCGACAACCCTGATCGCAAAGCCGAGCGGGGCGGGGATCACCCCCAGCTTTCAGGGCCTGGGCGATCTGCCGGGTGGTAGTTTTAACAGTGCCGCCAATGCCGTGTCCGCCGACGGATCGGCGGTGGTCGGTCAAGGCAGAAACGCTTCAGGAGACGAGGCGTTCCGCTGGACGAGCGGGGGCGGCATGATTGGCCTGGGCAATGTGCCCGGAGGCTTAGTTGAAAGCCGGGCAAATGGCGTGTCCGATGACGGCTCGGCGGTGGTTGGCTTTGGCTTCAACAGCGCTGCGGACCAGATGGCATTCCGCTGGACGAGCGGGAGCGGGATGATTGGCCTGGGCCAACTGGCGGGCGGCAGCTTATTCAGCCAAGCGAATGACGCGTCCGCCGACGGCACGGTGGTGGTCGGGGTTAGTGATAGTGCTACGGGCTTTGAGGCGTTCATGTGGACGAGTGGAGGCGGTATGGTCGGCCTGGGCGATCTGCCGAGCGGCAGCTTTTCCAGCCGAGCCAATGGCGTGTCCGCCGACGGTTTGGTGATAGTCGGTCAAGGCAGAAGCTTTGCGGGCTTCGAGGTGTTCCGCTGGACAAGCGGAGGCGGTATGGTCGGCTTGGGTGATCTGCCGGGCGGCGCCTTTTTCAGCAATGCCTTTGGCGTGTCCGCCGATGGCTCGGCGATTGTTGGTTGGAGCATAAGCGCTTCGGTATTTGAGGCGTTCCGCTGGACGAGTGGGAGCGGCATGGTCGGCCTGGGTGATCTGCCGGGCGGTATCTTTGAAAGCCGAGCGAATAGCGTGTCCGCCGACGGTTCGGTGGTGGTCGGTCAAGGCACTGGCGATTCGGGCAGCGAGGCGTTTATCTGGGATGCCGTCAACGGCATGCAGAGTCTGCAGGTTGTCCTGGAAGTCCAACTGGGACTCGACCTGACGGGATGGACACTGACTGATGCCAGGGGAATCTCCGCCGACGGATCCACCATCGTCGGTTTGGGTATCAATCCCTCGGGATTCTCCGAGGCTTATATCGCCGTCATCCCCGACCTCGGCGCGTGCATCGCCGACATTACTGGAGATGGCAACGTAAACGTCACCGATCTGCTCGCCCTCCTTGCCGCCTGGGGACCGAACCCCGGCCACCCCGCGGACATCAACGGCGATGGCAATGTCAACGTCACCGACCTGCTGGCCTTGCTGGCAGCGTGGGGAGTGTGCCCGTAGGTTCTCTTGATAATTCCTTCGGTTCCAGATGGAACGAGCTTCGAGCGGAACCCCGCATTATTTTTGCCATCTGCAAAATCTGCGGATCACCGCTTACCTTTCCGCCGCGTCGACGGTGTTGCGCATCATCATGGCCACCGTCATCGGGCCGACGCCTCCCGGCACGGGGGAGAGATAACCCGCGACTTTCTTCACGTCCTCGAAAGCAACATCCCCCACTGTCATCGACTTGCCTTCTTTGCCCTTGATCCGATTAATCCCCACGTCAATGACCACCGCTCCCGGCTTGACCAGGTCCGCGGTAATCAGCCCCGGCACGCCCGCAGCGCACACCAGCACATCGGCGTGCCGGGTAAAATTATGACGATCGACGGTGTGAACGTTGGTTGATATCACCGTGGCATCGGCCTGCATCAAAAGCACCGCCAGGGGCTTGCCCACGATACGACTGGCTCCCACGCACACGCAGATGCTTCCTCGCAGTTTCACGCCGGTGGACTCGATCATCTCTATGACCGCCAGGGCCGTGCAGGGCACGAGGCTCCGTCTGCCGTAGACCACGTTGCCGATGTTGGCGGGGTTGACCCCTTCCACGTCTTTTTCCACCGCGATCAGGGATTGAATCTTGTCTTCCTCCACCCCCGAAGGCAGGGGCAGGTGAACCATGATCGCGCTGACATCCTCATCGGCGTTCAGCAGCAGCACCCGTCCCGCCACTTCGTCATACCCCGCATCAGAAGCCAGCTCATGGAGGACATACTTGATGCCGAGTTCATCGCAGGATCGGGCCTGATTTTTCGCGTAGATCCCCGCAGAGCTGTCGCCCTCGACCAGGATGGCATCAAGACGCACCGACCGGTCCTGATCGCGCAGGGCCTGGACCCGCTTGCGAATGGTCTCCTTGTACCGGTTCGCCAAGGCCTTGCCATCGATGATCTGTGCCGCCATGTCCGTAGCATAGCCATGTGTCATGCCCGGATCATATCGCACCCCCGGAAGGAAACGCACCCCTGGTAGTCAACACGGCGGTGTCACCCATTTGACACGTTACACTTGATCCATGCGAGTCTGGCTCAATGGCGAAATCATGGAAGAGGCAGAAGCGCACGTCAGCCCCTTCGATCGAGGCTTCCTTTATGGCGACGGGGTGTACGAAGGCATACGTTTCTTCAACCGGGTCGGCGTGGGCATGGACCTGCACGTCGAAAGGCTCCGGAAAAGCCTCGACGCGGCGAAGATCACCGGGTTCGACGCTGATGATCTCCGGGGAATCTGCGAGGCCCTGCTCGATGATGCCGGGACCGGAGATGCGATGATATTCGCCCAGATTACCCGGGGTGTTCAGATCCCCCGCTACCATCTGCCCCCGAAAGAGATCACTCCCACCGTCTTCGCCTATGCCACTGCTGCCCCGGGTCTGGAGGAACTCGGCCCGCCGGTCGAGCGCTCGTGCATCACCGTCGAGGATCAGCGCTGGAAGCGATGTGATATCAAGTGCATCAGTCTCATGGCGAATGTCCTGGCTATCATTGAGGCCGATTTGCAAGGGGCTGACGAGCCGATTTTTCAGCGGCAAGGCATGATCGGAGAGGGGGCGATGACCAATGTCTTTATCGCCACCGAGGGGACATTAGTCACCCCGCCGCTTGACCACGATCCCTCAATCCTTCACGGCACGACGAGAGAGCTGGTGCTTCAGGTCGCCCCGGAGGTAGTGGCAAACGTGGAGGTTTGTCCGGTGACTGCTGACGAGCTGCGCGGAGCCGACGAGGTGATGATTACCTCCAGTCGGCGATTGCTCGATTCGGTGGTTCGGGTCGATGGACAGGTGATTGGTGATGGCAACCCCGTCGCGACGAGGTTGCTGGCGAAAATGAAGGAACATCTGGCCGCAACCAGCGGTATCGCCCTACACTCTCCGTAGCATGGCAACTCTCTCCAACCTGATCGCGATCAACGTGGGCAACACTCGCACTCACCTGGGCCGGTTTTCGGACGGTGAATTGCAGGAATCCGTTCATTTCGAATGTGATGACTTCACCCCGATCCTGCAGAAGATCGTGGGTTGGTGGAAGGAGATCGCGGAGAAACCTCAAGCTTCGATCGTACTCGCCTCGGTCAACGAGTCAGAGTCCAGGCGACTTACTTCCGCGGTGAAGGATCAGCTTTCCGTGAATGTGTATCGGGCGGGGGACGATCTTCCCGTGCCGATCGCGCGACAACTCGACCCCGAGACAATCACCGGCATCGATCGCCTGCTCAACGCTGCCGCCGCTTACGATCTGCTCAAACAGGCGTGTGTGGTCGTCGATGTGGGCACGGCGATTACGATTGATTTCATCGATGGCGAAGGGACGTTTCAAGGCGGGGCGATCGCACCCGGAGCGCGGTTGCAGCTTCAATCGCTCCACGACCACACTTCGGCTTTACCAGAAATCGAATTCGCCGCCCCTAATGGAGAGGCGTTCGGTCGTTCGACCTCCCAGGCCATGCTTCAGGGCGTTTTTCATGGCATCCGCGGCATGGTGTGGAAACTCATCGAGCGTTATGCCGAGGAGTACGGTGCTTTCCCGACCATCATTGCCACCGGAGGCGACGCGGATCTGATTTTCAAGAATGATGAGTTGATCGATCAGATCGTGCCTGATCTCACGCTTCAGGGGATCTATGTGACCGCGAAGACCGCCTTGGCCGGACGGATTGACAAGGATGTGGATGTGAAGAAATGAGCCGTGCCGAGGCACAGCTGTCCGGGGGGTACGGGGTTCGGTCGAAACATGGCGATGTCTTTCCCTGATATTGTGCGTGCATGTCCGCATGTCGTTTTCTTCACGTCACCCCCAATCGACCCGGCGCTATCGCCATCATTCAATTGATCGGGGCAACTGATCCGGTCCTGCGAGAATTGACGGACCAGGAAAGCTGGCCAATAGGGCGTATGCGTCTGGTGAATTTTTCGGGAATCGATGAAGGATTGGCGGGTCGGATTACCGGTGATATCGCCCAACTCATGCCCCACGGCGGAATGCGGGTGGTGCAAAGACTCATCGCGAAGCTTCTTGATCTCGGGGTGGAACCGGCGGACGAGTCATCGCTGGATCCCATGGAGATCTATCCCGAGTCCTCGGATCGTTACGAAGCCATCATGCTGAGTGCGCTAGCGCGAGCGCAGAGCCCGCTGGCGGTCAACCTGCTGCTCGATCAGCCACGACGGTGGCGCCCCCGCCCCCGGTTGGGGAGGCCGATCACCGAGGAGGATTTGGCGCGATCCGCCCGACTGAATCGTCTGATCGACCCGCCGATAGTCGTGCTGGCCGGTCCGCCGAACGTGGGAAAAAGCACCCTGTCAAACGCCCTTCTGGGGCGGTCAATGTCAATCGCGATCGACATGCCCGGCACCACCCGCGATTACACCACCGGACGCATCGAGCTGGCGGGCCTGGTGGTCGATTGGCACGATACCCCCGGAATGCGGACCACTGAAGAGACCATCGAGGCGAAGGCGATTGAGATCGCGCGGGGTCTGATGGCTCGGGCTGACTTCCTGATCGCGATCACCGATCACGAGCACGACTGGCCGGAACTGCCCCGCGCGGCGGATCTGAAAGTCGCCAACAAGTGCGATCTCTCCCGACGCAAAGACGCGGATGTGAACATCAGCGCGACGACCGGCGAGAATATTGAAACGCTGGTTTCATCGGTGCGTGATATGCTGGTGTCACCCGAAGACCTGACTCATCCCGGGCCGTGGCTGTTCGATGAGCGGATTGTCTCTTCGTAGGATCCGCGGTGCGGATCGGGCATGACACGCGGTAGCAGGTGCATTTGATCACCAGTGCCACAGGCACCCGCGCGCTCACTCTTCGACGATTGTGGTTAGGGCCCGGTCCACGGCATTGATAAGCAGGTCCGCGTCAGTCTCATCAAACTGCATGGGCGGCTTGATCTTCAGCACGTTGTGATGCGGCCCTTCGGCGCTCAGGAGAATGTCATCGGCCTTGACAAGTTCGATGAGCAGGGCGGTCTCCTCCGTCGCGGGCTGTAGCGTCTGGCGGTCACGGACGAGTTCGATGCCCATGAACAGGCCCACCCCGCGTACGTCGCCGATCATCGGGTGGCGCTGGGCCAGCTCGCGGAAGCCTGCGGTGATATACGCACTGACGCGCTCGGCGCGCGGCATCAATTCCTCCTCCTCGATCACGTCCATCACCGCCATACCCACCGCCATGGAGACGGGGTTGCCGCCGAAGGTGGAGAAGTATTCCATGCCGGTGTCGAACGCCGCCGCGATCTCAGACGTGGTGATCACCGCCCCCAGGGGGTGGCCATTTCCGATGGGCTTGCCGAGCGTGACGATGTCAGGAGTTGCCTCCATTGACTCGAACACACACCAATGCGACCCTGCACGACCCATGCCCACTTGTACTTCATCCGCGATGCACAACCCGCCCACAGCGCGGACGTGCTCGAAAGCATGTTTGAGATACCCAGATGGCGGTACGACCTGCCCTCCGCACGCGACGATCGGCTCGACGATGTACAGCGCGGGCGGGCGACTCCCGGCAACGAGTCGTTCACACAACTTGCGCAATTCCTCTGCGTAGGCGATTCCGGCATCCTCGCCGCGCCCCCGATGCGTGCCACGATAGGGGTCGGGCATCTCGACCTTATGGACCCCCTCCGGCCGTCCCGCTCCACCGGGGCCCTCGCACTTGTACGGCGAGAGATCCACCAGCGTCTGCGTGTTGCCGTGATAGGCGTTCTCGAGCACGATTGCATCGCGCCGACCGGTCACGGTGCGGGCGATTCGCACCGCCAGTTCGTTCGCCTCACTGCCGGAATTGACAAAGAAGCACACCGACAGCGGATCAGGCATCGTCGCGGTCAGACGCGCGGCGTACTCGATGATGAGCGGATGGAGGTATCGCGTGTTCGTATTCAATCGCGCCGCCTGGCTCGCCATCGCTTCAACCACCCGCGGATGGCTGTGCCCCACGTGGCAGACGTTGTTGACGCAATCCAGGTGCGCCCGGCCGTTCGGTTCGAAGAGGAACTGGCCCCGCCCGCGCACAATCTCCAGCGATTCTTGATACGCGAGGCTCAGGGAAGGCCCGAGATGCACTTCCCGCTCGGCGCGAAGTTTCTCACCGGTCCCCTCGGCTGAACCGTCTCGATTCCTCACCCGCGGGTCGAATCCGCACTCATGCCGCAGGCGATCTTCGGCCTCGCGCCAGTCGATGGATTCCAGCCGCTCAAGCATCGCCCAGCCGGGGGCGTCGGTAATCAGACGGTGTAGGTTGTCCGGATCCTCCTCCGCCGCCATCGCGGAGTTCGTCACGCTGACACACAGACGCAGGATGATGAGCGGCAGCAGGACTTCGATCTCGTCTTCACACAACGGGCGAGCCGCGTGATAGCCCCGTGTGAGGGCGGCGATGATGCGCAACGGATCATCGTGATCGAGTATCGCATACGCCGCAGCGATGGCGAGCTCGGCGACGGTGATGGTGCGGACCATGTCGCCGAAATCGAGGAGGCCCGCGAGGGTCCACCCATTGCCAGACTCGGCAAGCAGGATGTTCTCATCGTTCGCGTCATTGTGGATCACTGAATGCGGCAGTTCGTCCAGTCGCGGCATGACGCGCCCCCGGATCTGAAGCAGCATCCGCTCGACTATGCGCCGATGCCGGGTGTTGGGAATGCGACCGGTGTAGGAGCTGATCCACTGGCCCCGACACAAGTCCCAGGGAAAGTCGCGCTTCATCGCCGGGTGCTCGAAGTCAGCCAGGCATGCATCCAACTCGCCCAACGCACGCCCGATGTTTTCGAGCATCGCGTCATCGCGCGACTCGACACCGGAGAGCGGGCGACCCTCGATCCAGGTCAGCACCCGCATCTGATGCAGAGTCCCGCCCGGCGAATCGACCGTCACGATCGCCTCGCCCTCGCGGCTGGGCACGACGATCGGGCTCATCCCGGGTCGCCACCCGTCGTTCAGCCGATGTAGCGCCTGATTCTGTAAGTCCAGCAGCTCGGCGCTCGCACCTGTATTGGCGATCTTGATGACATAACGTGCATCGCCCGTGGTTTCAAGACGGAAGTTCTGGTCCCATTCCGCAGGCAGTGGTGTGACGACGCCCTCGAGGCCAAAGTGCTTGAGAGTGAGGGCGGCTGCGGCATCGGACGAGAATGCGGCCCGACCCGTGACGGTGAACTCACACATCGGCTCGCGCGTCAGCATCGACATGCGTCCATGATAGCTGGGGATTCATTCCATACGAGGCCGCAGCGCTCATCAGCAATCCTACAGTGCCATCGCACTGAAGCCGCAATCGACATGGAGGACTTCGCCGGTCACACCCGAGGCGAGATCGCTGAGCAGGTAGACCGCACTACGCCCCACATCCTCTCCGGTCACGTTCCGCTGCAATGGTGCGCGCTGTTCCACCCTTTCGAGGATGCGACTGAAACCTCCCACCGCCAGCGCACTCATCGTCCGCAGCGGTCCGCCGGAGATCGCATTGACGCGAATACCCTGCGGCCCGAGATCCATCGCCAAATATCGCATGGTTGATTCCAGGGCTGATTTGGCCACCCCCATTACGTTATAACCTGGCAATGCCTTCTCAGCCCCATAGTAACTCATGGCGACCATTGACCCGTTTCGGTCCATCAACGGGGCCGCCCGATTCGCCATCGCCACATAGCTGTAGGTGCTGATGTCAAGCGCCTGGGCAAATGCGTCGCGCGGCGTCTTATGGAACATACCGTCGGCGAGCCATTTCCGCTCGGCGTAGGCGATGGAATGGACGAGAAAATCCATGGTGCCGAAATCGGATTTGATCTTTCCGAAGACGCGGTCGAGATCCTCTTCCGAACAGGCATCCATGGACTCGAGCCACGGGGTCTCCTCCCCGAGTTCCTTGATCGCACTGCCGCACCGTCGTGCCATTTTGTCACCGGGCAGGTGGGTAAAAAGGCACTCGGCACCATGTTCGAGCAGGATTTTTGCAATGTAGTAGGCGTAGCTGTGCTCGTTGGCAATACCGACCACCAGCCCCCGCTTGCCATCCATCAGACCCATGCCACATGCTCCTGTTTGATCAATAAAGGAGCAGGAGGGTACCCGGCTCGCCAGGGGAAAGCCAGCCGGGCAAACCGGGAGACAGCTTTCTTATCGACCACCCGGTCGTCCTCGTGAGCCTCGGATCTGCCCGATATTCGATGCGGGAGCCATTCGGCGTATCGCATACCCTTTGGGGATTTCCAAGGCAAACTCGGAATCATCTGCCTCGAAGTTCACCTCAAGGTTTGAAATCGTCAGGATGCGGGCACCTGGGATGCCATCACGATCCCGCAGTCGCTCTATACGCCGCGGCAGATAATCGTCCACCCCAATGAACCACCGCGACTGGGAGCGACCGTTGTAGTCAATGAGCAGGACGTCACAGAGGGTCTCGGCGACATAAGCGCGTCCTTCGAGCGTGACCAGGTTCGCGTTGATTTCATCCTCGAAGGGATTGGGACTGGCAAATTCGGACATGTACAGGTTGTTTCCCTGGCCAAGCGCTCTGAACGAAGCGTTGCCTTTGATCGCCACCTGCTTGGCGTGATCGAGGATCAACATATTTGACCCCTGAAACAATCCGGTCGTTTTTGTAATACTTCCTTCCAGTTCCTTCACTTGATAGGTGGTGTACTCCATCTTCAAGTTTCGCTTACCGGTGTCGGATTTCGCGATTATGATCTGCCCCTTGATCAGGGGTACGACCACTGCCTGCGAGCCCGTGCCTTCATACACCGCATCATAGCGGACAGTCGACACCGCTTCGGTCGCCTCATCAGCATTCCGCAGTATGTCGTAGATCACGGGATCCAGCGTTGGTGGTGATTCTGTTTCCGTTGGCGGGGCATCCTGCATGGCAAAGGCACACGCGACAAACAGCATGGTGAACATGGTGAATCTCCTTCTGAAGACGCAGTCACACTCGTGCTCGTTCGCCTTCGAGGACGATCTCGGTGTGTCAACGTCTCCTCCTAATCATACTCGGTAATGATGCCGGAGGTATAGATGATTTTTGCATGCGTGTCCGGACACGAGACCGACTCCAGGCTAGTCGGGATTCTCACGTGAAAGACCACGCCCCGCCTGCGACAACGCCCCGACGCCCGGCTATGATTCCGATTCCCGGCGCGCGTAGCTCAATTGGATAGAGCATCGGTCTTCGGAACCGAGGGTTGGGGGTTCGAGTCCCTCCGCGCGTGCTTCAAAAACGGCGATCTTGCTTGATTTCGCCCTCGATCCGGCCCCTGCGCAACTAAAGCGCAACATAAACGCGCGCATCTCAACGGAATTCAGATCCATGGCGTTAAGCCCCACTGATCGCATCAAGCTGATATCGGAGGTCGCTTTGCGCTTATCAGGAGAGGATTGGTCCCTTGTCGACTTGACACTAAATACAGTTTGAGCTTCCGTGGGAAGACAGGTGGCAGGGGGACATAAACAGTTATGTGATTGAAATGATAGGTGGTTCCCCCGACGAAACACTCCTGGCTCTAGCACACCACGTCGGCTTCACGATTGACAGCCCCGCGCCGGGCTTGGATCCACCTTTCTGGAAGGAGGGCCACCTCCGTGTATTCATTACGCATTTGACAGCACACCAGAAATATGCTGGGGAATTAAAGGATTCTTTGGATAATTTTGGCTTTTCGTCATTCGTAGCGCATACGGCCATTCACCCTACGAAGGAATGGCAGAATGAGATAGAAACAGCTCTGGCAACCTGCGAAGTTATGATTGCTCTCCTGCACAAGGGGTTCAACGAAAGCGAGTGGACGGATCAAGAAGTTGGTTTTGCGATGGGTCGTGGGCTACTCGCGTTTTACGTTCTCTTTGATCAGAAACCCTACGGTTTCATTAGTCGCTTTCAGGCATTCAATGGTAACGGTAAGTCTACTGATGAACTAGCTCAAGAGATCTTCGATGTCTTTAGATCGCACAAACAGACGCAGCGTCGCATGTCAGAGATACTTGTATCGAGGTTCGAGAATTCGCATAGCTTCCAGAATGCGAAAGAGAATATGAAGCTGTTGGAAGAATTGGATCAATGGAATAAGCGTTATTCAGAGAGAATTAGCAAGGCCGTTGAGTCTAACTCTCAAATCAGCGGATCGTGGGGTGTGCCGGCACGGGTGAAGACCTTGATCAAAGGATGGGAGGCAAAGGGTGTCTAACACCGTCTCGATAAGGACGCTCGTAAAATAGGAAGGGGCGACACGAAGCAATAAATCAGTAGAAATTAGGTACGAAATTCCAGCCAGACTGATCAAGCCACAGCACTCATTGCCGCCCGTAACTTTGCCGCATCGTCGGCGTCGGTCTGGAGGTAGAAAGCCACCGTTGTGGCGATGTCAGCGTGCCCAGCATAGTGTTTCAGGACGTGCATCGGTAGAACCGCGGCAGCCCGCGTGCAAAACGTCCGCCGGAGGTCATGAAATGTGCCAATCTTCCACTCTGTAAGAGCAGCTTTCACCGCCTTGCCGTCAAGTTCTGGGGCGTGCTCGTCATCCCACTTGGGTGATACGAGAGAACCATCATTCAGGCGGTAGCGGGCGAATACGGACGTTGCAAGCTCGGAATCTGACCGGCCATCGCCGGGATGTCTGGCTTTACGCAGGAGCGGCAGGATCGCCGC
>JADFSH010000224.1 GCA_022560875.1 Planctomycetota bacterium
AAATCGAATCGGCGGCAAAGGCGTTTTCCGTCAGCAGGGTCAAAATCCCATCCCCGACCTGCGAGAAGCCCCCATCCAGCAGATACCAGCGAGTCCCACCTTCGGTGAGATCAAGCCGCAACGAGCCGATCCCGAGCTTGGCGAGAATCGGGGATTGCTCGACCATGATGCCCTGCTGGCCGTCCCAGGCCTGGTAGGAGACGTAAGCCACCTCGCCGTCAAAGACGGATTCGGAAGGGGTGACGATCGAGCAGCGAAAGGTCTTGGTCACATGAGGCTCCTGAATAACCGGGGACCGGGGGGAAGCGAGACATCCTAGCGTGGGTACGGGTAGTATCAAGAGCGTGTATCGGACAGATCTGAGGCGGCGGCGTGTGCCTTGATCTTCGCCATCAACGTCACGAATCGAGGATGTTCACGTAGAGGATCCAAATCGCCATCATGCTCGATCCAGTCGGCATCAATGGCTTGAAAGCCGTGGAGTTCGAGACAATCGATCGCTTTCTCATTCATTCCCAGTGAGGCATACATGCACGCGAGGTTATAGTAAATAACCAAGCCATCTGGAGGAGTCAGTTCAAGGAGACGATCCGCCCAGACCAGAGCCTCTTCCCGTTGCTTGAGCATGGCGTAGCCTGCCGCGACAAGACTGATGACGTGCAGATTTCGAGGATTCAACTCCAACTGACGCTTCGCCCTCTCGATGCCTTCCTTGCCTGCAGCTTCGGCTTCCACTTCACGGCCCAGCTTTTTGTAGGGAGTCATAACCAACAGCTTGCTTCGACTATCTTCCGGCTGCAGACGGGCGGCTTTTTCAAACAGTTCGATCGCCTTCTCATCCTTCCCCTGGGCGATGCAATGCCGCGCGTAGAGATAATGGGCTTCAAAGAGCGTAGGGTCCAGCAGGATCGCCATTTCAAAATGCACCTCTGCCTCACGATGTCGGTTGTTGAGTTGCATGGCGAAGCCACGCGAGGTATGGGCCTCCGCCAACTGGGGGGCCAGCACCAAGGCGCTGCGGCTGTAATCGTCGGCCTTCTGAAGATTCTCAGGGCTTCGATTCACCCACATCGCTTCCATTGAATAACAATCCGCGAGTCCGGCATGGGCCAGGGCATAAGAGGGATCAAGCTCGATGGCCTTGAGGAACATCTTCTGAGCACTACCGGTATGTCCCTGCCCAAACGCATGGAATTCCGCCCGGCCCCGCAGGTAATAGTCATACGCCTCGACATGCTCGGGTGCGGGATGCTGCAGGGCCGCATGTTGGGTCGGGGTCAGCTTCAATTGCAGGGCTTCGACAATTTTCTGGGAAATCTCGTCCTGGATCGCAAAGATGTCCTCCATGTCCCCGTCATAACGCTCGGACCAGAGGTGATAGCCATCCTCGACATTGATGAGCTGGGCGGTGACGCGCAAACGTTTGCCCGCCTTGCGAACGCTGCCTTCCAGCACCGTCTTGACTCCAAGACGCTCGCCGATTTCGCGGATGTCGGCGGCAACCTCCTTCACCTTGAATGAAGACGTACGTGAGGCGACCCGGAGTTTTTCGATCTTGCACAGGGCGCTGAGAATTTCCTCCGCCATGCCTTCGCAGAAATAACCCTGATCCTTGCCCGGACTCAGATCGTCGAAGGGCAACACCGCGATCGATGCTGCGGGCTCCGGCGTTGAATGCTCCGCCGCTGGCTCTCGTCGCGCGCGGGGCGAAAATGCCGGCATCGGCAGAGCAGCCGCAACATCGCGGGCCGACTCCGG
The DNA here is from genome assembly GCA_022560875.1 of Planctomycetota bacterium. Classification (GTDB taxonomy): domain Bacteria; phylum Planctomycetota; class Phycisphaerae; order Phycisphaerales; family SM1A02; genus JADFSH01. The sequence continues at coordinate 1,759 of JADFSH010000224.1, forward strand.
TCGCTCGGCGGGATCCCGACGCAAACAAAGGTGGATCACCTTTGCAATGTCTTCATCCACACCCTCCAGCGCCTCCACCGATGGTGATGCCCCCGAGGCATCGTGCCACTGCTGAATCGCGGTGAGCGTTTGCTCATCAATGACCATTTCTCCGGAAAAAATCTCGAAGAGCAGCAAACCGAGTGAGTAGATGTCGCTCCGGGGGGTGACTTCCCGACCGGCGAGCTGTTCCGGGGCCATATAGGCGGGCGTTCCCGCCCTGATCTCTGACGAAATGATTTTATGAACCAGAGCCGCGATGCCAAAATCCATGATTCGTACGCTGCCCTGATTGTCCAGCATGATATTCGCGGGCTTCAGGTCCCGGTGCAGCACCCCCTTGTCATGAGCGGCCGCCAGTCCCTCGCATATTTGTCGCGAAATCTCCAGAGCCTTGGTCCTGGGGATATGCCCGATACGGCGAAGCAGATTGTGCAGGTCATCGCCCTCGACACACTCCATGGAAATAAAATGCTCTCCCTCCGCTTCTGTGATGTCGAACACGCGACAGACGTTGGGATGCGAAACTTCCCTCGAGATGCGAACCTCGTGGTGCATCCGCCTCAACCAGTCGGCATCATGAACGCGGGATGCGGGGAGAAACTTCAGCGCCACCCTCACCCCGAGCTTCAGATCATCCGCTCGATAGACCTCGCCCATGCCCCCCTTGCCTATGCGATCAATCATCCGGTAGCGATAGGCCATCACC